>JAJYWG010000496.1 GCA_021791615.1 Actinomycetes bacterium | reverse complement strand
GGGGAGGAGGTCACCGCCACACCAGCACGCCAGCCCCAAGGCCGTCCCACCGGCGGCCAGTTCGCCGCCAAGTCCAACCCCGAGTGCCCGGTCGATCTGGATCCATTCGACCTGGAGCCGGCGAACTCCGGGGCGGACGCCCCGACGGCAGTCCGCCCCGACGGCACTCAGGAGTGGCGCCAGAACGGGCAGTTCCACCGCGATGGTGGTCCGGCGGTCGTTCGCCTCGACGGCACCGAGGAGTGGAGCCAGCACGGCCGCCTCCACCGGGACGGCGGGCCGGCGGTCGTTCGCCTCGACGGCACCGAGGAGTGGTACCAGCACGGCCGCCTCCACCGCGATGACGGTCCGGCGTTCACCTGGCCCGACGGCAGCGAGGAGTGGTACCAGCACGGCCGCCGCCACCGGGACGGCGGGCCGGCGTTCACCTGGCCCGACGGCACCGAGGAGTGGTGGCAGCATGGCTACCTCCACCGCGATGACGGCCCAGCGGTCACCCTCCCCGACGGATCCGAGGAGTGGTACCAGCACGGCGAGCGCCACCGCGACGGTGGCCCGGCGGTCACCCGACCCGACGGAGCCGAGCGGTGGTACCAGCACGGCCGACTGATCGACCCGCCGGAATCCCCGCAACCCGCCGCTCTGCCGCTCTCTACCCGAGCATGAGCACCACCCCGACCCGCCAACCAGCAGGAGTCCCCACCGGCGGCCAGTTCGCCGCCAGGTCCAACCCCGAGTGCGAGATTGATCTGGGGGCGGCCGGATTGGAGGCGGTCACCGGTGACGACGCCCCGACGGTCGTCCATCCCGACGGCAGCGAGGAGTGGTACCAGCACGGCGAGCGCCCGTCCCCCGCCGGACCACTCGTCGAGGCCGACCTATCAGGCAGCCGGCGGGTCTGGCTGGAGGACGGCGAGGAGGTGCCGCCTCCGGTCGGGACGGAGATCAACGTCGCCGAGGCCCGAGCTCTACCGAGCTACACCGAGGTCGCCGCCACCTTCGACGTCACCGGCGACCGGGAGTTCCGACTGCTGGCCCGCGACCTCCCCCGCTGGAGCAACGAAGACCAGCCGGGAAGAGGCAGCGACGCCGGCATCTCCCGACGGTTTACCAACCTGGACACCGGCTCCGAGGTGTTCGTCGGAGGCGGCGATGGAGTCAACTCGCCCGGCAGCTCGGTGATCCTCACCAGGATCCGGGTCACCGGACACCCGTAGTCGGCGGCGGCCGGTCCGCTACGCATGGTCCGAGGCATGCTCGGTCGTGACCATGCGCTACTCGGGGGTGTCGGCTACCTGGCGGTCGCCCCCATGCTGGTGAGACACCTGTCTCCCGAGACGCTCGGTATCGGGGCGGTGACCAGCGCGGCGTTCGCCCTCGTCCCTGACATCGACGAGCCGGGCTCGACCGTGAGTCGCAAGCTCGGTCCGATCAGCCGCTCGGTGTCCCGGTTCACCAACAAGTTCGCCGGTGGACACCGCCAGGGCACCCACAGCTTGCTGTTCGCCGCCCTGGTAGGCGTCGGCGCCTGGTACGCGGCCCAGTCCAGGCTGGCCATGACCATTGTGGTGGTGGCCGGGTTCCTGCTGGTGCTGAGGATGCTCCTCCCCAGGTCGATCGCCAGGATGGCCGGGGTCGGGATGCTGGCGATCGACGCCCTGGCCGGCTGGTGGATGTGGACACGCTACGCGTCGCTGACCACCAACTCGATCGACTGGTTCCTCCTGGCCACGGCCGGAGGATGTCTCTGGCACTTCATCGGGGACACACTCACCGTCGAGGGGGTCCCCTACTTCTGGCTCCCCGGGGTGCGTCCGCTCCAGTCGATCCGGGTGGCAGTCCCGTTGGTGGGCCACTGCGGGTCGGCGCGGGAATCCGCACTCGGGGTGCTGATGTCTGTCGCCCTGGTGTGGATGGTGGCGGTGCTGGTCGTGTTCCCGATCGCCCACACCGTCCACATCCCGAGTCTCCATATCCCGTCGTTCCACCTGCCGGCACTGCCGCACCCGAGTGTCCCGAACGTCGGTGGCCTGGTCCAGTCCGGCCGATCGGCCGCGCAGAATGCGGCGGGAGCACTCTCGCACTAGGGCCGGCCGGCCGGTCAATTGTCCAGCAATTCGTCCCGCCGCCGCTCTCTACCCAGGCATGAGCACCACCTCGGCCATCCGCCATCGCCAGCCAGCAGGAGTCCCCGTCGGCGGCCAGTTCGCCACCAAGTCCAACCCGGAATCGGATCTGGACCTCGACATTGCGCCGGTGGCCGGTGTGGACGGATCGGCCCCGACCCTGAAGGAGCTTGACCGAGACGAGCGCATCAAGGCGATGCAGGCCGAGATCGAGCGAGCCATGGACACCATGGCCAACCCCGATGGCTGGCGAGACTTCCTGGAGCACGCCTCGAAGTTCCACAACTACTCGCTAAACAACGCCATGCTGATCCGGTGGCAGTGCCCCGAGGCCACCCGCGTCGCCGGGTTCAACACATGGAAGCAGCATGGCCGGACGGTCAAGAAGGGCGAGTCGGCCATCTTCATCCTCGCCCCGATCGTGAAGAAGTTCGAGGACGCCGAGAACCCCGACGATCCTTCTGCATCCCGGGTGGTCGGGTTCCGGACGGCGGCCGTCTTCGACGTATCCCAGACGGAGGGCGATCCGCTCCCTGAGCCGCCGGCGATCCCGAGGAGCGACCTCGACGACGGCTCAGCCCCCGACGGCATGGTCGAGGACTTGCAGTCGAGGATCGATGGCCTGGGATTCTCCGTCTCCTACCGGAAGCTCCCCGAGGGGACCGGCGGTTACACCTCCTTCGGCACCAACGAGGTGGTGATCTCGGACAGCCGCAACCGCCGGGAGCAGGCTCGCACGCTCGCCCACGAGGCTGCCCACATTGCCCTCGGGCATGGCGACCGGGTGGCCGAGTACCACTCCGGGTTCGCCGATGCTCGGCCGGACATGGAGGTCGAGGCGGAGTCTGTGGCCTACATCGTCTCCCGGCACTGGGGCCTGGACGAGGTCGGCGGAGCGAGCTTCAATTACATCGACTCCTGGGCGCTCGGTGACGCCGAGCGGGTCAAGAGGACGGCCACAGCCGTCCTGAAGGGCGCACGGGCGCTCCTCGCCGAGTAGCGCGATCCCGGCCAAGGTGAGGCTCGCCGATGTACGGCCGGAGGCCAAGCGGCTCACCGGCGAGCGCAAGCGCATCTTCGACGCCGTCCGCATGGCCACCTACAACGCGGAGAGTGCTCTGGCCCGCATGCTCGCACCCCACTACTCCCGAGCAGAAGACGAGGCGAGGACCCTGCTCCGAGAAGCGTTCAAATCACCGGCCGACCAACAGGTGATCGGCACCGAACTCCACGTCACGATCGCACCGCTGTCGTCACCCCGGAGGACCCGGGCGATCGAAGGACTCTGCAGGGAGCTCAACGCCACCAGGACCACCTACCCGGGGACCGAACTCACGCTGGTCTACTCGATCAAAAGCCAGCGTTGGTCCCTCAGCGATGATCGCACAATGTAAGGAGTCCTGGATTCCTGACGTGGTGGTTCACCACCTCGGTCGACCGCCAGCACACCTTCGAGGGCCTGACCCGCCACTTCGAGGACCTCGGCGGGGTGCCCCACCGGTCGCGGACCGACCGGATGGGGGCCATCGGGACCTCGCAGGGGAGGCGGTTCACCCTCCATCCGCCGACCCTGGAGTTCGCCGTTCACTGCGGCACCGAGATCAAGGCGTGCCAGGCCGGGGACGCCAAGCGCAAGGGAAAGATCGAACGGCCCTTCCGGGGCCTGGAGGAGTCGTTCCTGGAGGAGCTGGCTGTCCTCGGCCCGCCGTCGTCCATCGCCGAGCTGAACGAGACCGCCGGCGTGTGGTTGGCCAAGCGGGTCAACGGCCGGGTGCACTCGGTCACCGGGGACAGGCCCGTCGACCGCCTGGATGTCGAGCGCCCGTTCCTCCGGCCGCTCCCGCCCCACCGGTTCGACACCGCCTATCGGGAGCCTCGCCGGGTCCATGTCGCCCTGCCCCTCATCGAGTGGGACGCCGTGCGCTATTCGGTCCCGCCCGAGTGCCTCGGCCAGGTGGTCGGCTGTCGGGTGGAGGTGGAGGTGGACTCGGGCGTGCTCCAGATCACCTGGGGCACAAGGACGGTCGCCACCCACCACCTGGTGGCCGCCCCGCACGAGGACGTGTGGGACCCGGCCCACCGCCAGGCGGCAGAGGCGGCGGCCCTCGGTCGCACCAAGGTGCCGCTTCGCCTGGTCGATGGACCCCTTGTTCCCCGTCCGGCCCGACCCTTTGCCGACTACGACGTGGACGCCCCCGATCTTTGCGCCCGCTACGGCTCCGTCGGGGAGATGGCGTGACCATGACCACCTCCTCCCTCGCTTCGTCCTCCCCCTACGAACAGTTGAAGAACGACCTCGGCTACCTCCAGCTGGGCCGGGCCACCGAGTGCTTCGCCACGGTCGCCGACCGGGCCAAGGACGAGAACTGGAGCCACGTCGAGTACCTGGCCGCGGTGATGGCCGAACAGGTGGCCGCCACCACCAACCGTCGCCTGGCCGCCCGGCTGCGCTATGCCCGGTTCCCCTACGTGCGCACCATCGCCGAGTTCGACTACGACTTCCAGCCGTCCATCGACAAGAAGCTGGTCGAGGACCTGGCGACGTTGCGCTTCATCGAGGAGAACCGGCCCATCGTGTTCTTGGGCCAGCCCGGGTGCGGCAAGACCCACCTGGCGGTCGCACTCGCCACCCGGGCGGTCGAGGCCGGCTACCGGGGCTACTTCTCGACCGCGGACGCCATGGTTCGGGTCCTGGTCCAGGCCAGACGGGAGGGGAACTTCGCCTCCAAGCTCCGGACCTTCACCGCACCCTCGGTCCTGGTGGTCGACGACGTGGGACTGCTTCCCATCGACACCGAGGGTGCCGGGGTGTTCTTCCACGTGGTCAACGCCCGCTATGAGAACGGCCATCCCACCCTGGTGACGACCAATAGGGGTCTGCCTGCCTGGGGGGACGTGTTCGGCGACCCTGTCGTGGCCGGCGCCATCCTCGACCGGCTGATGCACAAGGCGGTGGTGTTCAACATCAAGGGGCCCTCGTGGCGCATGCGGGAGCACTCCGCCCTGGCCGAGGCGTCCAAGGCATGAGCGCCGTTCGGATCTCCGCCTTGGCCCTCGTCGTGGCGACCGTCCTCTGTGGCTCACGTAATCTTCCGGCATGGCGAGGTCTCAGGCCCCCACGGTGCTCCGGATGCGGATCACCCTGGAGGAGGTGGCTCCACCGGTCTGGAGACGGCTGCTCATCCCGTCGGGGATCTCCCTCGCCACGCTGCACGACGTCTTCCAGGTGGCCATGGGGTGGACCGATACCCACCTCCACGGCTTCACTATCGGCAAGCAGCGCTACGGGATGCAGTTCGACGACTTCCCCGAGGGCGAGTTGGACGAGGACAAGTTCACCGTCCGTGCGGCTATCGGGAAGCAACGCCGGTTCCGTTACGAGTACGACTTCGGTGACGACTGGCAGCACCAGGTGGTGGTGGAAGAAGTCATCACGGTTCCCGCCGAGCTCCTCTTCGCCGTCTGCCTGGACGGCGAGCGAGCGTGTCCTCCTGAGGACTGTGGTGGCTCCTACGGATACGCGGAGCTGCTCCGGGCGATCTCGGACCCTGACCACGAGGAGCACGCCGAGTACCTCGAGTGGGTCGGCAAGGACTTCGACCCCGAAGGATTCGAACTGGCCGCCACCAACGTCATCCTCCAGAAGCTGCTGTGAGCAACCAGCAGACGGCAACACAACCTCTACTCGGCCCATCGACGAACGTGACCGGGGACCACCTCGGCTGCACTGGTGCATGACGTCCGGCTGACGGCTGCAGCTCGCCTGTCCCATCCGCACGATCATCGCAGTGAACGATCCATCCGCAGCACCGCTGTTCCGCCGTCGGCCGGGCTCGCACCCGATCCGATGCTTGACCCACGAATTCCGATCAGTTACAACTACCGGGGAGAGAGCAACAGGTTCTACTTGACCGCGACTTTCGCTGATTGCGAAACGCGAGAATCAGTGATCGCCCACAGATGGCCGCAGCTCGAAGGTCGCGGCTTGGAGTGAAGCCTTTGGGTGGAGAAGACGATGTCTTATTCAAACCCCGCTGAGCTGCGGGAACGGCTCGCTGAGCTCGCCCTTGCGCCGGTACACGCATCATCGGCAACCGACGACGGACCATCGGCTCGAGCTTCAACGGGGCGGCTGTAGACGACCCGGCGGGCGAGTGCACTCCACGCGGAGGGCAAGTCGTCACCGCGTGCGCCCGCCCCTCGAGCTATCCAGGCTCGGGGCGGCCTGGAGCGAACACTGAGCCAGGGTATCGGGCGCGGTCGTTGACATGTGTAAATCGGCGTTATAAAATAACAGAATGGCTGATCCCACGGACAAAGACGTCTTGATTGAGGTGATGAGTCCACTGGTCACGGGGCTCTACTCCTCGCTCGACCGAGCCTTGGAGCTAGCTCAACAGCACTTCATCGACTTCGACATGACGGGCTCCGAGTACCAGCCGGCGGCCCACCACCTCGCTCGCGCTCACAGCCGACGGCTCCTACTTGCCGCCGGTGCAGAGGGTGACCTAGGCAACTGGGAGGTCGCGAAGCCAAAGCCCAACCTGCAGGTCCTTCTCCGCAACGAGGTCCTGGAGCTCCGTCTCTTGCGGCCAGTAGGTAAGGATGTGCCGCCGCCTGGTCCGAATCCGGCCCGGCAGGCCTATTACACCAACGTGCACGACAACCTGCTCGGGATCCGGGGCAGTCGACTGTTGGGTCTCTGGTCGATCGACCCTGAATCCGGTGAAGTCTCCATCCGGGTGGTGCGACCGATCGGCACCTGGAAGTGGCGCGCCAACGCCAAGCTCGACATCGACTTCGTCCTACCCAGAGGCGTCGACACCTTGGAGAACCTCGAGTTCATCCCGACCGAGGACCTTGAACAGGGTTTCCTCCCGTTCGAGGCCGACGAGGACGAGCAGGACGGTGAAGGGAATGCCAGTCAAGAGTGAGGCCCCCGTCTACGCCGGCGAGCGGATTCGCGCTGTCCGCCTACTCGTCGGAAGCTCTCAGTCCGACCTCGCCGCATCCCTCGGTGTCACCCAGGCTCAGATTTCCCAGATCGAGTCGGGCCGCAGGACGGCGACTGCTGCCTTCTTGGATCAAGTCGCGGATGCAACCGGCTACCCACGCGCCTACTTCGAAGCCGTTCCTGCCGACCTACCGCCCCTGACCCTGCGGTTCCGCCGGAAGGCAACCGCACTCAGCAGCGAGGTGCATCGGGCAGAGCAGCTGGTTGCAGAGACGTACCGGGTGGTTTGGCAACTCGTGCGAGACCGCGGACGGTACGTCCCTCCTAGCCTGCCATTGGCGACCGGTGAGGAGATCGCCGCGGAAAGCATCGAATCCCTGGCCATGCAGGCGCGGGAGAGCCTTAGCCTCGATGTCTCCGGTCCCGTCCGCCACGTGACCCGGAGCCTGGAGCGGGGAGGGATCGTCGTCGCTCCGCTTGCCTTCGCCGAGACTGATGACGAATTCGAGACGGTGGGCCACTTCGGTGCGTCCTGCTGGCCCGGGGCACCCGATCCGGCGGTCATCGGCTACTTCGAAGGCGGAACTGGAGACCGACAACGCTTCACCCTCGCCCACGAACTCGGCCACCTGGTGCTGCACACGCGGAGACGATTCGTCCCCGACCCCGAAGATGAAGCCAATCGGTTCGCGGGGGCTTTCCTCGTCCCTCGTGGCCGCGCAGAGGAGTTCGTCACCACCGACGTCACCCTTCGAGACTTCGCACAGCTGAAGGCCACGTGGGGCGTGTCGATCCAAGCCCTCATCATGCGCTGCAGCCAGCTTGGCCTTATCGATCCGGCGCGTAAGACGTCGCTGTTCAAGCAGCTCTCGGCCCGCGGGTGGCGCAAGAACGAGCCGGTCAAGGTCCACCTCGAGGTCCCGGCCCTATTCTCGAAACTCATCGAGGATCGCTTTGGCGAGGGCATGTTCGGATACCGGCGAGCGGCCGAAGTGCTCGGATTGCCGGCTCTTGTCCTCGGAACGCTGGCGCCGCCAACTCGGACTTCCTCACGGTCTTGATGATGGGCCCCTCACTGTCGCCCCGCCGGCCGTATATCGGTCACCGGGCGTAGGAGCAATTTCGAGATGAACCAAGACAGAATATCTACGGACATTCCGGAATCCTTCTACGTAGGCGATCAACTCGACTGGGACTCGCCGCTTATACCCGTTCACTTAGTAGTTGAACTGCCATTTTTCCTCATGATGGAAACGGCGATGATTCGAATCCCCTATGGTCCGGCGGTGCATCTACTGCTTGTGACTGAGGGGGAGACCGAGGTCTTTGTTGGGACCTTTCAAGATTCTCGGCGTCTGTGTGGATATCAGGGAAATAATCCAGACGCTTTCGAGTCTCGGCAGGACATCCAAAACCTTGGGCTACCATTTATATATCGCCGTCAGCGAACCAATGTCTACTTCAAAGTGAGAGTGCACGAGGGAATACTCAGAGCGGCTCATGACATGAGCGGTGGTCCTCAACGCCGTCTGGCTGGTCAGTATCTCGCAACCTTATGCGAGGCACACCTACCTGTTCTGAATGAGCTGATCAGAAGATATCGACTATCTACTTATGACTACTTCGCTTACGAAGTGAGTGCGTGGGATATTCCGGTCTGGCATGTTCGCGGAGGGCCGACGGGACACGTCTCGGTCGTGCTGTTCGATTATGCTGACTTGGAAGCAAGACCGCAGATCTATCCGAGTCTGTTAATGCCCGACAAGTCTCCAGACGAGCGACAGGAGCATTATCCGCTAACGCTCATTGATGGAAAGGCACTTGAGACCCTAGACCCTGGGGTAGGTGTGCCCGGAGAAGATGACTTACTCGATGCTCGCAACCTTATGGAGCGGGGTGATTACAGCGGTGCGGTACGTCGTGCAACCACGGCCATAGAAGCTTTGGTGGAGCATGTGCTCAGAAACGAGCTCTCCAAGAGATTCGATTCGACAACCGTCGAGCAGAAACTAGCAGCCAGTCAGAATGACTACCCTGGTCGCTACAGACAATGGAAGAAATTAAGCGGAGCCACTATTCCCGAAAACCTTGAAAATGACTTCGAACAAGCTCGCATATTGCGACATGAGATCGTACATAGAGGTCGTCGAATCGTATATGAGGAACGCGGAATTGCTCAGCGATGCGTCGATACTGGAAGATGGTTGTTTAACCATATCGAGCAAGACCCGGCAAGACGAGATCTACGAGAGAATAACAACGTAGTCAGGGCGATCGCACGACCGACGCTTGCCTTCCGCTTTCCCGTCGATGAGACTCCGGAGGGTTTTCTTGTGAGGTCCCTCCGAGAAAAATCAGCAAACTAGGCTCCGCTCACGGGAATTCCGTCATCGCATGGTGTGCTGCTTACATTCTACGGGGAACGAGCGGAGACGATCCCTCATTCAAACTTCCCCGAGCTGCGAGACCGTCTTGCCGAGCTCGTCGGCTCGGTGCTCAACCCGAACCGGGGTCCACTGTTGCGATCTCATTCTGGCCGGGACCACGTCGGCGGCGCCGGCAGTCCTCGGAGGAACGCGTCCACGTTGAAGCGGTGGGCCTCCAGCCGAGTACGAGCCACCTGACGTTCGTTGTCATCGAACAGCACCTCATACCAGGGGAGCAGGACGAACGCCTCCACGCTCATGTCGAGCCTGCCCAGTTCCCACAAGGTGGTGAACCCGTCTGAGGTCCCGTCCTTCTTCAGAAGTTTCTTGACCGTGGTGACGCCGCCGTCGTTGGCCACGTCGCGGTGGAAGTAGCCGGGCCAGTAGCCCAGCCGCTTGAGTGTCTGACACCCATCGAGCATGTCTTGGTGGAAATGAGCCGCAGCGCGAGCCCGGAGCGTGTCCGGCCAGTTCAACTGATCTGTCATCGGTCTCCTCCCCGCCTCAGTTGGTCTGGAAGCTCGGTAGGTGCCGGCCGAGGTATCCGACGTACACCTTGCCCGTCTTACCGCCAGTGTCGTCCCAGAAGTGGATGCGCGGCGCTGGGTCAGATCCCTTCTCCAGCCTGATGTGCTCCTCCATGTACGCCTCTCCATCGGTACTGACTTCGACCGGGACCGGAAAGACCCTGGCTCCCCGGAACCGGGGGTTGTTGGTGGTCGTCTCGTTCTCCGACGCGGCGACCCACTCGGAGGGCACAACCTCAAGGCCGGATGGGCTGGTCCGGCAGTACTGGAGGAAGTTTCCCTGCACCTGTCCGGACGTTTTTGCCTGCGCGTAGCCTTGCAGGGCTCTCAGCGCCAACCAGGCCTTTCTCCCCCAGATGCTGGCTTTGATGTGCTGGTCGAGTTCGTCTGCAGATGCGGTCGTGTCGCCGACGACCACGAGGTCAAGGTGGGCCTTGGCTAGCTCCAGTGCCTCAGAGCAACTGCCGGCCTCGGCTGGACGTGCGTCCTCTGGCGTAGGAACGCCCGCGACGTACTGGCCCGCATCGGCGAGGCGATTCTCCAGCCAGCGGACCCTGGCACGGGCCTCCTCCGTCTCGGAAGCTGCCACGTCAGCTTCGAGTACTGCCCACTCAAGGTCCTGCTGAAGCTGGTCCCGCTCTTCCTCAGAGCGGAGCAGATCCGCCAACAACGCGTCAGCGTCGGCGGCCTGGCGAGCGAATCCCGGCAGCATGGCCACACGGTGTCGGAAGACGATGGGTGGCCGCGCCGCAAGAGCTTTCCCGACGACCGCGCGTGCCACGACCTGTGCGCCTCGACGGGCCGACGGCACGAACAGTTCCCGACGGGCAAAACGGTGGCGTCTCGGGTATCGGTCGGGCACAGTCAGTCCGGGGAGATACGTGCGGACGGCGCCGCCGAAGATGTGTAGGTCGGGTCCCAGCTCCTTCGAGAGAGCACTGGTGGCGAGCCCGTCGAGGGCCCAGACATTGGCAACGCCGATCACGGTTGCGGCGAGTGCTCCAGCCCGCGTGGCTGCTCCTGCGGGATCGGTGTTGTCACGGCTCGCCACGATCACTGGAACGCCTCGATCTGGGTCGAGCAGCTCCTCGATCAGCTCACCGAGTTGCCCCTCGTTCACCACGCGGTGATTCGGGCGAAGCTGCGTCGAACCGGAACGACAGGTCGAACTGGTGAGGAACCCCCGTACCAGCCCTGGGGGCGCCAGGATCGGCGGCGGACCATATGCGTCATCGCTCACCCGTTCCAGGTCGACCCAGGTCCAACCCTCATCCTCGGTGGCAATTGCCGTCAAGATCGTCGACCATCGCTGGCCCGAGTTCTCCTCATCCAGCCTGAGCCGCACGGCCTCGACTCCGATGTCTTTTGCGGCGATGACCTCGACGCCAGTCGAGCCCAGGTCGATCCGGCCGGACTCGGGCAATTCGACATCGACCCCCTTGTCCTTCAACCACTCCGAAAAGAGTTCGCGCGCTCCCCTGATCAGCTCGGGGCGGTCGTCGGCGAAGATCGTGCGGTAGACGGTGCTCATGGCCGGACCTCCACCATGCTGCCTCGAACCGCGTTCGCGTCGCCGGAGGAGGGTGGGCGGGCTGACGGCAACCGACGCGATAAAGCGGGACCGAGATGAGCGCCGACCACCCCCTCGATCCGCCGGACTTCATGGCTCGGGGTATCGGCAACGAGCGGGAGCACCCAGATCACATGCCAGATGGCACGTTTGGCCGGGTCACCCAGGTGTTCGGAGACGCGTTCCCTCAGGCCACCGACAGCCCGGCAGACCGAGCCCACGTAACAGCATCGGCCACCCGCGTCTAGCGCGATGTAGACGGCCGTGCTGAACACCAGCGGGAAGGGCTCGGCGGCCGGGACCGGCCACGGGTGCGGCCGAACCAAGTACGGACCCGCGTAAGAGCAGAGGACACGATAGGTGGTCGAGTTCACGCTTCGACCTCCTCGTTGTCGTCCTCGTCCCCGCCGTCGTCGGGCGTGTGGCGCTCCTGCCACACGCGCCCGAGGTGGGCCAGCTCGTCGGATACCCAGCTCAGGTCCCTGCGCATGTCCTCGACCACTGCGGGCTTGATGCCAAGCGAGTGTGCCAAGCGCTCGCCGCCGGGTCCTTGCACGGCGGTCAATGACCGCACGGCCGAGCTCAGGTCGCTGATCGCGTTCTGGACGCCGAGCACCGCCTGGGTGTAGTTGGGTCGGTCGGGGCCAGGTTCGGTCCGACGCTTGAGAGGGAACGCCTCCTTGAGCCACTCGGTGCTGACGTGGATCTCCCCGCCGGTCGCATTGGTAGCGATCGAAGCGTCCTGGCGGATCGCCCGCGGAGCACGCCCGGCCCGGCCGTCCTCGATCACTTGTTGGAAGATGTCCAGACCGTAGACGGAGGTCATCATCTCGCGGAGGAGGTGCTGGGGTTCCCGGTCGTCATAGCCCTCGCCACGGTGGGTCTGACGTCGAAGGCCGCCGTGGCGCGCCAGCCAGAAGGTCGCCATGAAGGCCAGCTCCAGTACGTAGGGACCGACTTGGCCGACCCCCTCGTAGTCCTCACGCGCCGCCTCCGCCGCCGCGAGCTCGGAGCCCGCGGCGGACCGCAGCGACGGCAAGTCGAGGTTGCTCGGCCGCCAGCCCCGGCGGTTCCACTCGGTCATGTCCCGCAGGTTGGACAGGATCACCCGCGCCACGGAGACTTCGGCTGGGCTGGCGGTCCCGCGCAGCGGGCGGAGCGCCAGCTCCACAAGGGGCTCTAGCCGCTCAGGACGACGGGGGCGGCGACCGCCGCCGACTAGGCGACGAAGGCCGTCGTTGAGGATCCGCATGTTGTCGTCGTCCCCCATGACGGCGATGATCTCGACCGCGCGGGCGTCGGCATCGGGTCGGAACCCCGCCTGGGCCGCCTCGTCGGGCGTCAGCATGCCGGCCATGTAGTCGACGTACTCAGGGCTCCAACCGGCCTGTTCTGCGAACGAGGCCAGGATGGTGGAGGCCTTGGTGTCGAGGCCGGCCGAGGTACCCCACGGGCGGGGCGGGTCGATGTGGATGGCCGCAACCCAGGCTTCTACTGCCTGGGTGAAGGTGGTCGATGAGCCGGTGTCGGGGGTGTACCCGACGATGACTTCGGCCGGCATGGTGGCCAGCCGGAGCAGGGCACGCTCGTCGTCCGTCAACAGCGAGGCGTCCTTGTCGGCAAGCGCCTCGACTCGGGCGATGCGCTGACCGAGCTTGCGGTCATCGCTCCGGTAAACCTCCGCTGCGGTCTCCAGGCCCCAGTGGCCCCAAGCGATGGTCGTGCGACTGGACCCGTCGGGGGAGGTTGCCACCGTGAGGTCGGGTTCGCCGTCTTCGTGGGTGATGCGCAGGGGTACCACGGTGATCGGCCGCATCACTCCTTGGAGGGGCAGGTCGGCGATCAGCTTGTCCGCCGTGGACATGAGGACATCCATCGAGTTCTGCAAGGCCTCCACCAGGTGCTCCTGGTCCTCAACCGCGATCGTGAGGACCGGCGCCCCATCTGCGTCGCAGCCCGCTGACACCAGCGGTCGACGGAAATGACGCCGCCTCGGGTCAGACGGCGTGCCAGCCGGGAACGGCCTGTCTCCCGCTGCCCGAGGGTTGATCGGGCTTGGCGTCACAGCCGCGGGCCAGACGTCAACGTGGACCAGGTGCAACGTGCCACCCGGGATCCGTTCGTTGATGGGCGAGTTCAGTGCCAGACGCGACTTCGTCGGATCGACAACAGCGCGGGCGATCGCCATCGCCGATGCCTCATCGTGGAAGTGGCGGTCTGCGAGAGCTTCGGCCAGGCGTTGGCGTGCGGTCGACTTCGCCCTGCTCGGCGGGCGGACGATGGGCTTGGGTGGCAGTCCGCCGTCGTCGTCGGCCGCCGCGGATCGAGCCGCGACGGACTGGGGGTTGGAGATAGTGGGTTCGGTCGCCATCGGGGGCGCCTCCTGTGCTCGGTTGTCGGACGATGCAACCGGTCGTCCGGACCGAAGCCTCGGGCGCCCCGCACCTCGGGAGGACCGCCAACCTCGACGGCGTACCCCTTGATGCGACGGTGACGTCTGCGTCGTGCCCTCACCCTGAGCGAGTTTCCCCGTTCAGGCCTATCAACTCGGAGGAGGGCTGAGCCCAGGCTCCTCGTCGTGGCCGTACTACAGCCGACATCGCGGCACCATCAGACTACCACTCCCGTACGTGACCCGCCCGCCGGCCGCCGGATGCGTCCATGCTCGCATCCGGCGTGTGATCCGCTGTCGCGTTTGTGCTGGTGAGAGGGCTCTTTTGCGACAGTCGAAATTAGTTTGTCGGGAAAAGGGCCAAAACCCCCTGTTCTTATAGGTAGAGGACGTCGATCCGATGCCGGCGGTGACCCCGCCGGCGGCTCCCAAGAAATCCGGTCCTCGCGAAAAACCTTTGTCCGATTTTGGCCTCGAACCCCTTATTTACAGCCCGGAGAACGCCGGTCACCACCTCGACGGTCCGCCCGTCGCCGGGAGCCCGGTCGGCGCCCTCCGTGAAGTTCTTTGTCCAACGTCAGCCCGAATCGGGGTGTTCTCAAGCGAAGCCTTCGTCTCTCGACCCGAGGGAGGTCCATGAACCCATCCACGCCTTCTGACCCGACGTCCACGTCGTTGCCTGGCGGTCCGCTCGGCCGCTACCTACTCCATCCCGACTCCGACACCTCGACGGTCGTCCACCACGTCCTACACGTGCTGGCCGGCGCCGGCCGCACCTCCGTCCCGTTCCTGGTCGCCGTGGTGGCGCTCGTCATTGTCGCCCGGCTGGTAATCGCTGTGACCCGCCGGCAGCGTGCCGGTGGTGGGCACGTGGTGACCGTCGCGCCGGGGCCGGAGGTGGAACCGGCCGGCGCCGGGGCGTTGTGGAACGGTCTGCACGGCGTGCTGCGCCGGGGCGGGCTGGCCGGGCTCGTGTCGGGCCGGCCGCACGTCGCCTTCGAGGTGGGTTTCTCGACGGGACGGCTGCGGTTCGGACTGTGGGTGCCGGCCACGGTGTCGGCGACCCGGGTGGCCCGGGTAGTCGAGGCGGCCTGGCCAGGGGCGGTGACCGAGGTGGTCCCAGCCGAGGCGCCGTTGCCGGGTGGTGCGGGGATCACCGGGGGTGAGCTGCGGCCGGCGGGGCCGGAGTGGTTCTCACTGCGGGTGGACCATCCGGCCGACCCTTACCGACTCCTACTCGCCGCGCTCTCCGGCTTGGGCATCGGTGAGGCGGGGGTGGTGCAGGTGTTGGCCCGACCGGCCACGCGCCGCCGGTATGCCCGCTGCCGGAAGGCCGCGGTGGCGCTACGGACGGGACGGCCGCGCTCGAAGCTGGTGCGGTTCATCGACTTCTGGATGACCAAGGGCGTCCCCCAGCGCCCGAGCCTGTCGGCCGACCCGACCCGGGCCGGCGAGGTGCGGGCGATCACCGAGAAGGCCGCGTCGTTGTGCTTCGAGGCGACCGTCCGCTACGGGATCGTCACGCCCACCGGCGGGCACCGGGCGCGCCAGCCACTCCGGGCCGAGGGGCACGGGATCGTCGGTGCGTTCGCCATGTTCGACGGCCGCAACCACCTCACCCGGAAACGCCTCCCCCGGACCTGGCAGGCGCTGTGCGCCCGCCGGTTCGGGCGGGGCGACTTGTACTCGGTCGCCGAGTTGGCCGCCCTGGCGCACTTGCCGGTAGATCGTTCGGTGGCCGGACTGTCGCGGGCCGGGGCGCACGCGGTAGCCCCGCCGCCCGAGGTCCGCGGTGACGGCAAGGTGCTCGGCCGGGCCGAGGGAGGGAGCCGGCGGCCGGTGGGGGTGTCGGTGGCCGACGCCCGCCAGCACCTCCACGTCCTCGGCGCGACGGGGTCGGGGAAGTCGACGCTGCTCACCAACCTGGTCCTCCAAGACGTGGGCGCCCATCGCGGCGCGGTGGTGATCGACCCCAAGGGTGACCTGATCAACGACCTCATCGACCGGCTCCCCGCGGAGGTCGCAGGCCGGGTGGTGATCCTCGACCCCGATGACGACACCGCACCGCCGGCCATGAACGTCCTCGACGCGGCCGAGCCGCACCTGGCCGTCGATCACCTGGTCGGCATCTTCCACCGCCTCTTCGAAGCCTACTGGGGGCCGCGCACCGACGACGTGCTGCGCGTCGCCGCCCTCACCGCGCTGCGCCAACCCGGCGCCACGCTGGCCGACATCCCGCGGCTTCTGACCGAGCCGGGGTTTCGGGCTGCTCTCACCCGGCGGCTGGACGATCCGACCCTGGCCGGGTTCTGGCAGAGCTACGAGCAGATGTCCCCGGCCGCGCAGTCCCAGATGGTCGGCCCGGTGATGAACAAGCTCCGGGTGGTGCTCACCCGGCCGTTCGTGTCAGCGGTGTTGGGGTCGGCCACCTCCAGCTTCGACCTCGGGACAGATGTGCTCGACGGCGGCTTGCTGCTCGCCCGGCTGCCCAAGGGGACGCTCGGGGAGGACTCCTGCCGGCTGCTCGGCAGCTTCGTGGTGGCGAAAGTGTGGCAGACCGTGACCGCCCGAGCCCGTCACGGCCAGATGGCCCGCCGGGACGCCGCGCTCTACCTGGACGAGGCCCAGAACTTCCTCACGCTTCCGGGGTCGATCGGGGACATGCTGGCCGAGGCCCGGGGCTACCGCCTGTCGGTCGTGGCCGCCCACCAGCATCTGAGCCAGCTCCCGCGCGAACTGCGCGACGCGCTGTCGGCGAACGCCCGGAACAAGGTGTTCTTCAACTGCTCCCCCGAGGACGCCCACGTCCTGGAGCGTCACGTCGCACCAGAACTCAGCGAGCAAGACCTGTCCCATCTCGGCGCCCATCAGGCCGCCGTGCGCCTCGTGATCGATTGGGAGGAAGCTCCCGCCTTCACCCTCCGCACCGAGGCCGCACCTGACCACGAGGGCAACAGGGAGGTGATCCGGGCCGCGGCCCGGGAACGGTTCGGCCGTAACCCCAGCGACCGCCACGACGAGGACCTGCGCCGCCGGCTGGCCGGCCGGCGGGGCGCCGGAAGGCATCGCAGTGACAGTGGCGTTTCGGCTGACAGGTCGGACGGCAGACCGGCCGGCACATCGGGTTGCAGGCCAGACCTTCCGGGCTCGCCGTGGGCGAAGCGGCAGCACGCCGGCTATCTCGCCCCGGCAGATGGTGACCCCGACTCCTGGAGTGATCTGTGAGTTCCGCTACCGC
>JAJYWG010000319.1 GCA_021791615.1 Actinomycetes bacterium | reverse complement strand
GGTGGTTTACCAAGACATCGGGCCGGGGGTGTTAAGGATTACGGAAAATGTAGGTCCGCGATCACTGAAAATGTAGGTGGTCGCTGAGGCCTGTGGTGGGTCTCCGGCTATGGTACGTCAGCCCTTAGCATCACCTCCTGGTCGAGCAGTTCCGTGACGGCGACAGGCTCGTCACAGCGCGGACAGGCCCCGCCCAAGCCCAACTTGCGCATGAAAGTGCCGCATTCTTCGCACCTTTGCTGGCCAACTGCCCTTGTCCCACAGCTGTCACATTCATAGACGGTGATCGGGCGACGCGGGCGAGCGGGCGGGACGACGAGAGCGGGCGGGCTTGCCTGGCGGCGCCGGCGCCACGCTGTTGACCGGCAGGCGTCGCTGCACCAACGGCGTTTGCCCTGGCGGGCGAAGGGCTGTTGGCAGACAGGGCAGATGATCATCGCGCTACCGTCGCGCGACGGGGCGTGCGGGCTGGGGTGCCACTGGCCGTTCTCCTCGGTGGCCGAGCCTGGGCGAGGGCCCGGCACGTCGGCACCGCCAGGGCACGAGGGCGCCGCCCTGGCGGCCTCAGTTGCCACTGGCCACCGCCTTCCTGGAGGCCTCGGCGCGTGCCCGGTGCGCCCGCATCCGGTACGAAGGCCCGTCGATGTTGATGACCACGCTCCTGTGCAACAAACGGTCCAACATCGCCGCGGCCACGACGGGGTCCCCGGTGACTTTTGCCCAGGACGCTATCCCGAGGTTGGTCGTGATGCAGGTACTGGCCTTCAGGTAACGCTGGGTGACCACCTGGAAAAGAGCGGCGGCGGCCTCCTCGGCGAGCGGGAGGTAGCCGAGCTCGTCGATTATGAGGAGCCTCGGGCTCGAGTAAAAGCGCATCATGTTCGCCCAGCGGCCCTCTAGTGCCGCCTTGTGGCAGCGGGCCGCCAGGTCCGAGGCGGTCGTGTAGTGGACCTTGTGGCCGGCGTCGACGGCGGCCCAGCCGAGGCCGATCGAGAGCATCGTCTTGCCCACCCCTGGAGGACCGATCAGCAGCAAGCTGGTGGCGTCGTCCAAGAAGCGGAGCGTCTCCAGCTCTGTAATGAGCTTTTTGTCGACCGAGGGCTGCGCGGAGAAGTCGAAGTCGGAGATCTTCCATGGGGCGGGCAGGCAGGCGAAACGGGCCAAGGTGGCATGTCGGCGGGTGTCGGCGGCGGCCACTTCCAAGGCGAACACCCGCTCCAACAGTGCTGTGCTGCTCCAGCGCTCGGCCTTGGCCTGGTCCAAGAGCCCGGGCAGGGCCTCCGCTGCGGCGGCCATGCGCAGGTTGGCCAGGTGGCCTCGGAGGGCCTGGTAAGTCGATGCCTCGCTCACTCGGCCACCTCCTCGGAGCTGTTGTGGGCCACTGCGCCGGGGAAGGCGGCATAGATGACCCGGGCCAGTTCCTCCAAGTCGACTTTGGGCTCGGCGCCGCCAGCACCTGCCAGCTTGGCCCGCTCGGCCATCGAGACCGCCCCAGGGGGCCGGTTCTCCTTGCGGTCACACGGCTTTTTGCTGCTGAACTGGCCGAGCACCACCTTCTCCAGGGCATCTTTGTGCTCCGGGGTGCGCACTATCTCCCCGGCGCCTGCCGGGGCGAGCTGGTGGGTGACCACCAACAAGCCGGAACGGCTGTAGACCTCGAGGGCGTTCGTCCCGAGGCGGTGGTGTAGCGTCATCGTCGCTCCCTGCATCCCGGGCATCACCGAGTAGCGGTTGCCCCTGAAGGCGACGCTCGCCCGGTGGTCGACCACGGCGTCTGCTTCGACCGTCGCCGGGTAGGGCGCGGCGGGCAGTGGTAGCAGTGCCTCGGTGGCGGCCAGCTCTCCCACGGTCGGCCAGCGGGCCTTGCCGGCCTCGTTAGGCGGCTCCTCGATGCCCCGGGGGCTCCGGAGCCGTGCGTCGCCCTTGGTCGCCCAGAAGCGGTCCAGGCTCACCTGGGCGGCCTCGGGGGTCTCGGCCGACAGCGTCCTCCACCACCTGCCGGTGGCAAAACGGACTGCGGCTTCCACCGACCCCTTGCGGTTCCCCCGCCGGGGAGGGCAGACGGCCACCGAGGCACCGTAGTACTTGGCTACTGGGGCGAAGCTGGCCTGGACGTCGCCCGTGGCCGGCACGACGACTGTCGACATGCGGTCGACTCTCCAGTGCTTTGCTGTCCCGCCCAAGCGCCGCATCACGGCGTCCATGGCTTCGACCAAGTACGGCTGCTCCGTGGCCGGGCAGATGACACCCCGGGTGCGCCCCGAGTAGGGCAGCGTGCCGAGCAGCACGTACGCTGTGCTCCCCCATGGGGACTTGCGCCGCTCGAACCAGTCCCATTGGACCTCGTCGCCCGCTGGGTGCTCTATTTCGATCGTGTCCCGGCCCCTGACGCCCGAACAGGCCTCGCAGTGGGGCCGCAGGCCGGCCAGCCGGAGCTGGCGGGCGAAGGAGGGGTAGCTGCAGGCATAGCCCAGCTCGGTCACCTCGTCGTAGAGGGCGCTCGCCCAAACATGTGGGTCGTCGGCAAAACGAGCCAGCAGGTAAGGGACGAAGCGCTCCAGTGGGCCAGGCCGGGCCTGGTGCCGCTTGCCCGGCACCCTCTTTCCTTCGATGTAGTCCTTGACCGTGCGCCAGTCCCGCCCGATGTGGCGGCCAATAGCGGCGTACGACCAACCTCTTTTCCTGAGTGCAGTGATCTCCACGTCTTCTCCATGTGTGATCATGGCGTTCGGGTTCCTCCCAGTGCTCTAGGGAACAGTCACCC
>JAJYWG010000322.1 GCA_021791615.1 Actinomycetes bacterium | reverse complement strand
TTGAGGGCAACCGCACGTCGATCGGCTTCGAGGAGCTGCCGCATACGGCGGCGGGCCCTGAAGACCCGCACCTTGAACGCCGATGGCGAGCACCCGACGACCGCTGCTGCTTCGGTCGGGGTGAGCTCTTCCCACGTGGTGAGGCGCAACGCCTCCTGTTGGCTGGGGGTCAGCTGCTCCAGTGCCTCCAGCAGCGTGTCCTCGGAGCCGACGTCATCTACGTGGTCCATGCCGCCGTCGGGGGTGGCGAGACCCTGGACCCGCTGGTGCAGGCGCGCGGCCCGCGCCAAGCCCCTGCGCTGATTGGAGACGACGCCCCTCGCCAGGCCGTAGAGCCACAGGAGCGGGTCACCCGAGAGGCGGTCGAGGTTGCGCCATGCAGCCGCGAAGGTCTCCGGAACCTGTCAAGGCCTCTGAGACAGATACTCAGGATTTCTTCTGTGCGTCGTTCTGGATGGCGGGGTTGTTGATCCACGCGACGGTGGGAAGCTTGGGCGGCGTCGGCCGCCGGCCACAGAACCGGCGAGGATTGGCCGCGTAGGCAGCGTCGAGGGTCGCTGCTCGTTGCGCCCGGATCTCCGTTGCGGTGCCGTAGTGGACTGATGCTGGAGTATGCAGGCCAATGCCCGAATGACGATGCTCATGATTGTAGTAGTTGAAGAAATGCTCGCAGAACGCCCGAGCGTCCTCGATCGACCCGAAGCGGGCGGGGAAGGCCGGGCAGTACTTGAGCGTCTTGTTGACCGCTTCTGAGTACGGATTGTCGTTGCTCACGTGGGGGCGGGAGTGCGTGCGTCCGATGTTGAGGTCACTCAGCAGCTCGGCGACGCCTTTGGACGTCATCGAAGTGCCGCGATCGGCATGGATGGTCAAGGTTCCCTTCGCGATTCCCTGGTCGGTCACTGCTCTCGTGATGAACTCCTCGGCGAGCTCGGCGTTCTCAGTCGAGGCCACCATCCAACCGGTGACGTAGCGGGAGAAGATGTCGATCGCCACGTAGCAGTCGAACCACACGCCGCGGTCCGGGCCGCGTAGCTTGGTGATATCCCACGACCAGCACATGTTCGGCCGGTCGGCCATCAGCTCAGGCCGGGCTCTTGTCGGATGGGTCGCCTGCGCCCGGCGCTCTTTGACCTCGCCGTTGGCGCGAAGCACGCGGTACATGGTCGAGATCGAGGCGAGGTAGGTCCCCTCGTCGAGCAGGATCGCCCAGATCTGGGCGGGAGCGAGGTCACAGAACCGCGGCGAGCGCAGCACACAGAGGAGCTCGGCGACCTCCTCATCTGCGAGCGCGTTCGCCGGCGAGGAACGCGGGCGGGACGGCCCGAGCACCGGCGGGGCGAGGCGGCGGTAGTGGGTGGCCCGGGACTTTCCCGATGCCCGGCAGGCCGCTGCGGTTCCGAGCAGGGGCTGCAGCTCGCAAAAGCACGCCTCGATCACGGCTTCGGCTTGCGTCCCGGCCGAGTCGTCCCCGCGCTGTCGTCGGTCGCGCTCTCGGCAAGCATCTCCAAGAGCGCGTGCGCTTTTCCCGCGATGTCGAGGGCCAGCTTGTGCTTTTTGAGGTCCTCCTCCAGTCGCTCGATCCGCTTGTTCGCCTTCTCGAGCGCCGCGGTCTCCGGGTTCACCTTGGACTTGCGCTGGCTCGCCGACAGTGCGCCCTGAGCTGCGTTGTCGCGCGCCCGGCGCCACTCGGTGATGTGGCTCGAATAGAGGCCCTCCCGGCGCAGCAGGGCGCCCTTGTCGCCGTCGCCGGCGCAGGCGTCGTACTCGGCGACCATTCTCAGCTTGTACTCGGCGGTGAAGCTCCGCCGCGTCGACTTCTCGGGAAGCTTCGGTGTGTCGTCGTCGCGCACAGCTTCATCATGTGCGCGCTGCATCAGCGTGGTTGGCATGGTCATCACTGTCTACCTGATCCGTCTCGCCCTTGAGGGATGGAAGCGACTGCGGTTGTCTCAGGCCATGCTGACAGAAAGGGCGGCCGGCTGCGGACCGCGTGGCTCGGTGTGGTGAGTTGCCCGGTGATAGACGACGGCGCCAGGGCGTGAGGCGCCGGGGCTGCCTCACGCCCTTCGGGTCGTCAGTTGAACTCGGTGCGGTGCTGTTCGCACCAGTGACGGAATGTACGGGGTGCGATGCCGGTGAGGTTCTGCACGTCTTCGCCGAGGATGCCGGACCGGCCGGCGCGGAACAGCTCCTGCAGGTCCTGTAGGGCCCGCGCTTGGGGTTCGGGGGTGCCGCGGGAGATGTTGACTTCGGCGTACTGCTCCGGGGTGACGGCCACGAACTCGATCTCCCGGTCGAGGACATCGGCGAGGATCTCGACCTGCTCTCGCGCGGAGAGTGCTTCGGGCCCGTTGAGGATGTAGCTGTGGCACTCGTGGCCGGGCTGAGTGAGCACGGTGGCGGCGACGCGGGCGATGTCGTAGGGGTCGATCGGTGGTGTCAGGCCGGGGTCTGTGGGATCGTAGACCTTCCCTTCGGTGGCGATGCTGGTTTTCCACCACAGGGCATTGGAGGAGAGGGTATTCGGCTTGAGATAGGTGATGTCCAGGCCGGAGGCGCGCAGCACTTCGTCGCGGGCTTTGATCGCGGCGCCGATAATGCACATGGGATGCAGAACGGTGCCGATCGAGGACAACACGACGATCCGGCGCACGCCGGCCGCCTTCGCGGCATCCACGACGTTCTGTGCCTGGGTGGGAATCGGGCCGGCCTGCATGAAGAAGATGGCGTCGACGCCCTCGGCGGCCTTGTTCAGCGCGGCGGTGTCGTCGAGGTC
>JAJYWG010000142.1 GCA_021791615.1 Actinomycetes bacterium | reverse complement strand
CGTCCTCCCCGACGTATGTGGACGATCACCAGAAGTCGCGATCGGCGATCACCAGAATTCGCGCTCTTGACCTGACCCGGTAGCGCTCCTCCACGGGCATCCACCACTGGCGGTGGCGGCCCCTCCAGCCTCGGAAGCGCCATGCAACCGAACACCGGAGGGACCACCGCCATGTTGACCCAGGAGGAGTACGTGCAACGAGTGCTGGAGCTGAAGCGCCAGGGCTGGAGCCTCACCGAGATCGCCAGAGAGGTGGGCTACCACCCGGCCACGGTCTCCAAGTGGCTGAAGGCCGGCGGCCCGCCCGAGAGGCGGACGGTGAACCCGGCCGTCCGGGTGATCGACGAGCGCTGGGCCAAGCGCATCGACGCGTTGATCGCCCCGCCGTCGAAGCTGCTTGCGACGAGCGTGTTCGAGATCATCGGTGCCGAGGGCTACCCCGGCTCCTATCCCTCCGTCGTGCGCCACGTGCGCGCCCGGCGTGGCCCGCGCTTTCGGGTCGCGCCCCAGGTCTCGTTCCCCATCGAGACCGCCCCCGGCGAGGAGTCACAGTTCGACTTCTCGGACTGCTCTGCGCGGGGCCGCCAGTTCGGCATCGCAGACACCCTGTGGTGCTTCGGGGCGGTCTTGTGCTGGAGCCGGCACCTGTTCTGGTGGTTCACGACCTCGGTCGATCGGGAGCACACCATGGAGGGCCTCGTCCGGCACTTCGAGTACGCCGGCGGCATCCCGAGGCTGGCGCGCACCGACCGGATGGGGGCGCTCGGGACGTCCCAGGGCAAGCGCTTCACCCTCCACCCACCGACCGTCGACTTCGCCAGTCACCATGGCATCGAGATCAAGGCGTGCCAGGCCCGAGACGCCAAACGCAAGGGCAAGATCGAGCGCCCCTTCTTCGGCCTCGAGGCCTCGTTCCTCGAAGAGCTCGCCGTCTTGGGGCCGCCGGGGAGCGTCACAGAGCTCAACCGCCTGGCGCCTGTGTGGCTGGCCCGCCGGGTGAACGGCAGGGTGCACGGGACGACCGGCGAGGTGCCCGCCGAGCGGCTGGCCGTCGAACGCGGGTTCCTCTCGCCCCTTCCCCGCCGGCGCTACGACACCGCGTACCAAGAACCCCGCCGGGTGCATCTGGCGGTCCCGCTCGTCCACTGGAAGGGGGTGCGCTACTCGGTGACACCCGGCGCGATCGGCCAGAAGGTGGCCTGCCGGGAGGAGGTCGACTCTGGCGAGCTCTCGATCACCTGGGCCGGCCTCGACGTGGGCCGCCACCGGATCGCAGCTCCGGGATCCCCTGACGTGTGGGACCCCGAGCACCGAAAGGCGGCCGAGGCCGCAGCCTTGAGGTGCACCCGCCCGGCCCTTCGCCTGGTCGGCCCGAACGAACGCACGCCCCGGCCCGCCGACCCCTATGCCGACTACGACGTCGAGACCCCCGACCTCGAGGGCCGCTACGGAGCGCTGTCGTGAGCGGCGTCTACGAGCAGCTGAAGGCTGACCTCGACTACCTCCAGTGGTCGCGCGCGGCCGAGTGCTTCCCAGCACTCGCAGACGAGGCGAAAGAGGCGGGCTGGAGCCACGTCGAGTACCTGGCGAAGGTCGCCGCCGAGCAAGCGGCGGCCACGATGAACCGCCGTCTGGCCGCGCGCCTGCGCTTCGCTCGCTTCCCGTTCCGTCGGACCATCGAGGACTTCGACTTCAGCTTCCAGCCCTCGATCGACAAGAGACTGGTGGAAGACCTGGCCACCTTGCGGTTCATCGAGGAGAAGCGACCCATCGTGTGGCTCGGCCAGCCCGGGTGCGGCAAGACCCACCTCGCCGTCGCGCTCGCCACCTTGGCGGTCGAGGCCGGCTACCGCGGCTACTTCACGACGGGCAACGACATGGTGCGCCAGCTGCTCTCGGCACAGCGCGACGGGAACTTCGCCCACAAGCTGCGCACCTACACCGCGCCGACGGTGCTCGTCGTCGACGACGTCGGGCTCCTTCCCGTCGGAGCAGAAGGGGCGGGCATGTTCTTCAACGTGATCAATGCCAGATACGAGAACGGCCATCCCACGCTGGCGACCACGAATCGTGGCTTGCCGGCTTGGGGGGAGGTGTTCGGCGACGCAGTCGTCGCCTCTGCGATCTTGGATCGCCTGATGCACCGCGCCGTCGTGTTCAACATCAAGGGGCCGTCCTGGCGCATGCGCGAGCACCAAGCCCTCGCCGAGGCGGTGAAGGCGTGATCGCTATCTTCGTCGTCCTCGCCGTCTTCGCTGGGTTGTGGGGCACCAACGGCACCGGTGAGCACAGCGCGGACGCCCCGACTGCTCACGACGACTCTGCGGATCGACCGCCGCCACCGCGGAGCCGTGGGCCACCGGCAGAGGGACGCGATTGCCCGGCCGACGGCTGCAGCGACCCGTCCCGACCGTTCGATCCGCAGATCCAGAGCAGTGCCGCAGTCCCCAACGACATGCCGTCGGCCAGGCCGCACCAAAAATGCTTGACCCCGACCACGACGATCAACTACAACAACCGACCAACCCAAACATCCGCGGAGGGCACTGCCGGGTCAGATCACCGCGAATTCTGTTGATCGCAGAACGCGAGAATCCCTGATCGTCCACACTTGTCGCGGCTGTAGCCGAAGCGCCGGGAGACGAACTGCTCGGTCGCGGCCTTGTTGGTCTCGAAGTACGTCGAGGTGAGGTCGTAGCAGCACAGCCGCAGGTCGAGGTTGGTGAGATCGGTGAGCCGGTCGTAGAGGTGGGGCTCGAGCGCCGCCTTTGCGACCGCCATC
>JAJYWG010000256.1 GCA_021791615.1 Actinomycetes bacterium | reverse complement strand
TCGGATACGGAGCGGCATCGATGCCGGTGCAGGTGCCGCTCTCGACAATCTCTCACCGGCTGCGCTCGGAGAAGGCCCAGTGAGAAGCCGGAGGACGCGGGTTCGATTCCCGCCACCTCCACTCGTGTTCCGTATTCGAACTCGGACACGGTGAAGACCCCGTCGAAGGGCGGCCGGTACTGCTCGTGGCAGAGCCGGCCGTCTTTCACGTCGAGGCGCTCAAACACCGCGGCGTTGAACTGTTTGCGGGTGCGGTCGGTGGCCTTGCGGTAGGCGTCGCCGCAGCGCGTGGCGAGGGTGGCGGCGAGCTCCAGGATCTCCTGCCACTCGCCCAGGTTGGCGTCGAGGTCGGCCAGCCGGTCCTTGGCGGCGTCGATGTCGGCGCCGATGCGGGCCTGCTCGGTCTTGAGGGTCGGCACGTCGATGGCGCCCGAGTAGTACGCGTCGAGAAGCTTGCGCCGCTGGGCTTCTGCCTTGGCGAGGCGGCGGGTGAGCAGCTCGCGCTGGGCGGCATCGGCGTGCTGACGTTCCACGATCTCGGCCGTCATCTCCTCGCGCAGCCGGTCGGCCCACGAGGCCGGCAGCTGGATGCGCCCGTACAGCTCTTCCACTTGGGCTTCGAGGTCTTCGGTTGCGATGTAGCGCTCCCGGCAGGTGCCGGAGGGATCGTTCTTCTGGCCCAAGCAGAAGAAGTAGGTGTAGCGGCCCTTGGAGTGCTGGATCGACAGGCGCCGGCCGCACACCCCGCAGTGCAGCAGACCCTTCAGGTAGTGGGGGTGCTTGCGCTCGCGGGTGCCCCGTGCGGCGCGCGCGGCGAGCAGCTCTTGGACCCGGCGGAAGACCTCAGGCGTGACGAGCGGCTCGTGGGTGCCAGGGTGTTGGACCCCGTTCCACTCGACGATGCCGACGTAGACCGGATTGGCGAGGATCTTGGCCAGGCCCTGCCAGGTGATGGCCTTGGGCGTCCGGTCGCGCCGGGCCCGGTTGGTGAGGCCTCGGTGGGCCAGCTCTCCCGCCAGACGCTGGAGCGTCCACTCGCCCGTGGCGTAGTGGCTGAAGGCGAGCGAGATGAGCGGAGCGCGCTCTGCGTCGGGGACGATGCGGGCGACCTGGCGACCGGCGATCACCTCGCGCAGGTTCGCGTAGCCGAGTGGGGCGCCGTGGGGGAAGCCGCCCATCTTGGCCTTCTGGCTGAGGCCCTTTCGGATCTCGCTCGCCAGGTTGGCCGAGTAGAACTCGGCCATGAGCGCATGGATGCCCTCGACCAACCTGCCCGACGCGGTCTCCTCCACGTTCTCGGTCACCGAGACGAGCGCCACGCTCCGCCGGCGAAGGAGCGCCCGAATGGCGACGTGGTCCTCCATGTTCCGAGCGAGCCGGTCGATCTTGTGGACGACGACGGCGTCCACGTCGCGCTCTTCGACGACGCGGGCCAGCATCTCCTTCAGGGCCGGCCGGTCGGCGCTACGTGCGGACTCACCGCGGTCGACGTACTCGTCGACGAGGCTCCAGCCGGCGTCGCGGATGTGGCGGGTGCAGGCCTCGCGTTGGGCGGCGATGGAGAAGCCCTCCTCCCCCTCGCCCTTCTCGGCCTGTTCGCGGGTCGAGACCCGCAGGTAGATCACACAGCACATCGCATCAGCCTCCTTCGCCGATCCCCCCATGAGGGCTCGTTCTTCGTCAGGGTGCAAGTCCGTCGTCGTCAGCTGGCCTCCTCGCAGCGATCGCCGGCCTGCCGGGAGCGGGCGGCCCGGGCCAGACGCGCCAGCGACTCGGCCGGCCGGGGCCAGCCTGCTAGCTCGGCCAGGCGCAGCCGGGTCCCCTCGGCGTCGAGAGGCGTCCAGATGCCCTCTGTCGGCCGAACCGCCATCGCCTGCGTGGTCGTGGCGACCGCCAGTCCCTAGCCGGACAGGGCCAAACGTGCGCCGGCCTCGCGCCGCGGACCTGGCACCACGACCAACAGCCAGAAGGCGACGCCCCAGGCGGCCTCGAGCCGGGCGTACTCGCCGGCCTTCTTTTGGAGCCGGGAGAGCTGCTCGCTGCCCCGGTCGTACTCCAGGCAGAAGGCGACGGTGGCCTCGCCCTCTCGCCACACCCCGAGCCCGTCGGGGCGGACCACCTCGCCCAGGCGGTCGGTGCAGTACCGCTCGCCCCACCACGTCGACAGCTCGGCGACCGGCTTGGTGCGGGCCGCGGCCACCAGGCGGACGAAGAGGTCGTTGGCCCCGACGGTGTGGGCGAGGCGCTGGCTGGTGGCGATCGACATGGCCCAATCGGTGCGCCAGCGCATCTTGATCTCCCGGTCGGGGTCACGGTTCGCCATGGCCGCCACCACGTAGGCGCCGAGCACGTCGAGCACGTAGTGGTACTCGCTGTCGCGCCCGGCGCGCAGGGGGCGGAAGCGTTCCACGAGACGCAGCTCGTGAAGGCGGGTCATCCGGTGCTGGGCGGTGTTGCGGTCACCGAAGAACATCACGTGGATCTGGGAGGTGGTCAGCACCCGATGCCAACGAAGGAGACGAAGGATGTGTCGATCACGATCGGTCAACGACGAGGCGACGTCCATGATCAACCGATCCGTGATCCTCCGCCTCCGGCGAGAAGACGGCGCAGTCATGCACAATCACCAATACAGTCGGAGTTCTCCACTGGCGGGGGTGGAGCGCCGCCCACGTGCGAGGACGCGCGCAGAGGGGGTCCTCTCTGGAGTGGCGGGAGGACGGACCCCTGAACGGACCCCTTAGAGGCTCAGCGGATAGGCACGCACCCCGGTGACCACCGATTCCGCCAGT
>JAJYWG010000455.1 GCA_021791615.1 Actinomycetes bacterium | reverse complement strand
ATGCTCGGCCTGGCCACCCCGTCCAGCGAGGCGGCCAAGGACGACTGGGACTTGCGGGTTTTCGGGCACAGCGGTGGTTTCTTGCACTTCGGCAGGATCAGCCAGGGGTGGTTGAAGGAAGCCGCCAAGCAGTGGGCAGCTGAGCGCGCGAGCACCGTGGAGACCGCACGCGTCCTTGGGCACGTGCTGCGTTCCCTGGGGACGCTGTCTGAGTCTTTGCGCCGCCAACGCGACGACCACGGCACAGACCCGCGCTTGCTCTCCCGTGCGGACATGTCAGCGTTCTCGAACGACTTGGCCCACCTGGAGGCAGCCGGCAAGGTGTCGCGCTTTACCCGGCGGCATTGGCTGCTGCAGGTCGACCAGTTCCTGCGAGAGGCCCGAGCGATGGGCCTGAGCCGACCTGGGGGGCCGCTCGCCGGCCTGCCCGACGACGTTGTCCTCCACCCTCGGGACCGGGTGAGGGCGGTTTCTTTGGACGAGCAGGGCCGGGCGCTGCCCCAGACGGTCGTCGACCAGCTCCTCGCCCCAGGGGCCCTCCGGCTGTTGGAGGGGCGTCATGGGCCCGATGTCAGGGCGATGGTGGAGCTCCAGGCCCAGGTCGGGCGACGCACCGGCGAACTGTGCCATCTTCGCTGGGACTGCTTGGCCTTCGACGAGGTCGTCGACGAGGCCGGCCAGGTCCGAGCTGCCCCCGTGCTCGTCCATGACATGCCCAAGGTCGCCGTCCACGGCTACCACCTCCCGATCGGTGACGACACCGCCGAGGTCATCCGAGCCCAACAGGCACGCGTCCGCGCTCGTTTCCCTGCCACGCCTACGTCGCAGTTGGCCTTGTTCCCCCGCTTCCAGAAGAACCCTCGCGGTGCCAAGCCTTACAACCAGGTCACCTTCGCCAAGTGGTTCCGCAGTTGGGTCGACAGCTTGCCCGAGATCGTCGGCCCCGGCGGCGAGCCCTACGACCGCTCGGGCCTGACCCCGTACTCGTTCCGGCACTCCTACGCGCAACGTCACGCCGACAGTGGCACCCCCATCGAGGTCGTGGCCGTTTTGATGGGGCACACGAACCTGGCCACCACCGGCATCTACTATCGGGTTAACGAGGAAAGGAAGCGCAAGGCCGTCGACTTGCTGGCAGCCCTCCAGGTTGACCGCGACGGCAACCAGACCCGTCCTGCGGTCGAGCGGCTCTTGGAGAGCGAGGCATTGCGTGACGCAGTCGGCCAAGTAGCTGTCCCCTTCGGCATCTGCCGGGAGCCGACGAACGTGAAGGCCCAGGGCCAGGCGTGCCCGTTCCGGCACCAGTGCTTCGGCTGTGCCCACTTCCGCAGCGACCCTAGCTTCTTGCCCGAGCTGCGTGGCCACCTGAACCGCCTGCTGGCAGACCGGGAACGCCTCCGGGCCGCCGTGCCAGAGCTCGAGGAGTGGGCCCGGAACGCCGCCGTCCCGGCCAAAGAGGAAATCGCCGCCGTCCGACGGGTCATCGACCGCTGCCAAGCCATGCTGGCCGACCTGCCCGAGGCCGAGCGAGCCGAGGCGGACGAGGCGATCGCGACGCTCCGCCGGGCGCGCGCCCAGCTCGACACCTCCGTCCCGGTCCGCTTCCGCGGCCGGGCGGGCCAACCGTCACCGACGCTGTTCCCGAACCTCCGGCGCCAACGCGAAAAGGGAGCCGACGATGGGGAGTGACCGGGGCGACGCCATGTGCCAGGCACGCCGCTTGGACAGCCAACGACGGCGCACGCTCGTCCTCGCTGCCACAGACGCCGCCCTCCAGCGGGGCCACTACCCGAGCATTGCCGGCATCGCCCGGGCTGCCGGCGTGAGCCGCAAGTTCATCTACGACCACGCGGACCTAAGAGCCGAGGTCGAGCTCAAGCTGGCCCAGGCAGCCCAGCGCCAGGCAGGCGACATGGCCACCGCAGCGCGTGTCACCGCCGCGTCGCTGCGGGCCGAGCTGGAGAACAGCCGTGCCCAGGCCCAACGCCTCGGCAAGCAGGTCCATGCCCTGGAGGCCCGCCTCTCCCAAGCCGAGGGCGCCCGCCTGGTCGCCGACGACCTCCTACCCGAAGGCATGCTCGCTGAGCTCGCCGACCGTCAGCTGGCGCAGCGCAACGCCGCGCTCGAGCAACAGCTCTTCGAGGCGAGGGAGCAGCTGCGCGAGACGACCGAGGAGCTCGAAGCCGCCCGAGCGATCAACCGCGAGCTGATGCAACAAGCAAACCGGCCCCGCCGGGTGGCGGGGACCGAGGGCTCACGCCCTGCCCATGGGCGGAGCGAGGCCCACACCACCAAGGAGGAACGACCATGACAGAAAACCTGCCCACACCTGCCGAAGAAGTGCCGGTGCCTCAGATGCGGATCACGCTCGCTGCCGACGTGCCCGACGAGCCCGAGCAGGAGTACACCGCCGTCGAGATGCTGCTCGCACTCACCAACGGCCTGAGGGTGCGCGGCGTGACACCCAGTGGGCTGCACCTCGAGATCACCCCACCACGCCGACCGGGCGGCAGTCACCCGCCAGTCCCGTACCGAGATTGACGGCCCCACCCTGGGTTGCCTTTATCACGTGGGAAGCACGTGTACCCGACGTGGCGTGCCGATCCTCAGGCTATGAAGCCCTTATCACAGCGCAAGAAATAGAGCCATCGGCTCGTCCACGGACCGCGCCAACTGCTTAAAAGGGTGGCGTCGTTCACGGTGAGCTCGGTCCTTATGGCACGGTCGAGCTTGAAGTACTGCTTGATGAAGGAACGCTTGTAGTCGACATGTAGCGACGGCGCCACGCCCTGGGTGAGG
>JAJYWG010000341.1 GCA_021791615.1 Actinomycetes bacterium | reverse complement strand
CCTCGGCGACGAGGTGGCGGCGCGCACGGTGACCATCACGTCCGCCACCAAGTCCTTCAACCTGGGCGGGTTGCGCACCGCGGTCGCGCACGTCGGGGACGCCCGTGTGCGCAGCGCTTGGGACCGCTTGCCGCCGGAGTACTTCGGGTCCTTGAACGTGGTGGGGGTGGAGGCCACGCTCGCCGCCTGGCGGGAGGGTGACACCTGGCTCGCGGCCACGTGCCGCCACCTGACGGCGATGCGCGACCACCTGGTGGCGCGGGTGGAGGCGCTCCCCGGCGTCGCGTTACGCCCGCCCGAGGCCACCTACCTCGCCTGGCTCGACTGCCGGGGCACGGGGCTTGGCGACGATCCGGCCAGGTTCTTCCTCGAGGAGGCCCGGGTGGAGCTCGTGCCCGGTTCCGAATTCGGCGCGGGCGGCGCCGGGCACGCCAGTCTGAACTTCGGCACGGGCGTGCGGATCCTCGACGAGATCGTGGACCGGTTGGCGGCCAGCCTGGCGCCACGTCAGGGATAGGACCCCCCGGGTCAGGCGCTCCGGAGCTTCCGCAGCGCCGACTCGAGCGCCCCCCGCTCGCCGTCGCTGAGCGGCTCGAGCAGGTGCTGCTCCAGCACGGCGCGGTGCGACGCGGTCGCCTCGTCCACCTTGGCCACGCCGGCCGGGGTCAGACGGACATAGACGCTGCGGCGATCGGTCGGGCAGTTCGAGCGCTCGGCGTAGCCGGACTCAACCAGCCGGTCCACGAGCCGGGTGATGCCGCCGGACGTGAGCGAGACCTCGGCCGCCAGCCGGGTCATGGTGGTGAAGCCGCCGGGGGACCGACGCAACCGGATCATGGCGTCGTACCAGCTCAGGGGGAGTCCGCACGCCTCCTCCATCTGGGCGCCGAGCACCCGCGTGATCCGGGCGTGGACCTCCACCAGCAGGCCCATCAGGGTGATGGCGTACTCGTCCGCCGGGTCGAGCGGCGGCAGGGGAGGGGCGGCGCCCCCGTGCGCTCCGCCATCGGCGGCGCGGGGGGCGTCCGGCGCGGGAGCGTCCACGACCGACCGCCCCGGGTCCACTGCCTCCGTTGCCATGGGTGCATTCTATACTCCTCTAGAGGATCAGATGTTGACAAGTATCTGACTAAGCAGATAGAGTGTGTCATCCGGCTCCCGAGGGTCGCCGGGCCAGGCGAAAGCCGACCGGCAGCCCTGCTGCAGCGCAGCCGGCAGAGAACACCGCGGAGAGAACCCGCAGACAAGGCAGAGAGAAAAGAGAAGAGCAATGGTCACGTCCCAGCAGAGCACGGCGGTCAAACTCCCGACCCCCGGCACCTACACCATCGACCCGGCCCACTCCGAGGTCGGCTTCGTCGCCCGCCACCTGATCGGCTCGAAGGTCCGCGGGCGGTTCACCGCCTTTGACGGCACGATCGTCATCGCCGACCCGGTCGAGCAGTCCTCGGTCGAGGCCAAGGCCGAGACGGCGAGCATCGAGACCGGCGTCCAGATGCGCGACGACCACCTGCGCACCAACGACTTCCTGGACGCGCCCACGTTCCCCACCCTGTCGATCAAGAGCACGGGCCTCGCTCGGGTCAGCGACACCGAGTGGAACCTCACGGCCGACCTCACCATCCGTGGCGTGACCAAGTCGGTCACCTTTGACGTCGAGTACCACGGCGCCGGTCCGGGGATGCAGCCCGGCTCCGAGGTTCTCGCCCTGTCGGCCTCGACCGAGGTCGACCGGCGCGACTTCGGGGTGGCCTTCAGCGGCGTGCTGGAGGGCGGGGCGATCGTGGTCGGGAACAAGGTCACGATCGAGCTCGAGGTCGAGGCCGGGCGCCAGGAGTAGTCGCCGGCCCGATCTGATGTCGGTCGTGTGCACGGTGCGGCGATCCCGTCGGGGTCGCCGCACCCTCGCGCTCGCAGCGCGCCCTCGGCGCCGGCCACCCCGCCAGGAACCCCGCCGGGTGGTCCGCCCATCGCGGCCTCGGTGTGCCGCGGTGCCGCGGTGCGGGCCGGCGCACCGTGGTCGATGATGAACCGGTGCGCGGCGATCCCGGTCCCGCAGACGACGGGGCCCTCCCCTGGGGAACGGAGGTCCTGGGTTGGCCCGACGACCCCTACCGCGCTTACCGGCTGGCCCGGAGCGGCGGCCCGGTCCGCCGGGGACGGCTGTGCAACGGGCGGCCGGTCTGGCTCGTCCTGGGCTATGCCGAGGCCAGGGCCGCGCTGGCCGACCCCCGCCGCGTCCTGCGGCGGTACTGGTCGCAAGCCGCCGCCACCGGGGACCCGGGGCTGGACGAGATGTCGTTGGCCGAGCACATGCTCAGGACCGACCCTCCGGACCACACCCGGCTCCGGCGGCTCGTGTCCCAGGCGTTCACCCTCCGCCGGGTCGAGGCCCTGCGTCCCAGGGTGGCGGCCATCGCCGCCACCCTCGCCGACGCCATGGCCGAGGCACGCTCTGGGCGCCCGGGTCCGGGAGCCGGCGACGGCGAGGTGGACCTGATCGACGCGATCGCCTTCCCGTTGCCGATCCGGGTGATCTCCGAGCTCCTGGGCGTGCCCGCCAGCGACGAGCCGGGCTTTCGGCGCTGGTTCCGTGCCATGGTCACCGTCGGGCCGAACGACGAGGCGCGCCGGGCGTCCCAAGCGGCGGCGCTCGAGGTGGCCGGGTACCTGGCCGAGCTGCTCGCCGCCAAGCGGGCCGCACCGGCGAACGACGTCGTCTCCGGCCTCGTCGCCGCCCGCGACGACGGGCAGGCGCTGACCGAGCCCGAGAGCTCGTGTCGACGGTGTTCCTCCTGCTCCTGGCCGGTCACGAGACGACCGTCAACCTCATCGGGAACGGCGTGGCGGCGCTCCTCGGCAACCAAGGTCAACTGGCCAGGGTCCGGGCGGATCCGTCGCTCGTCGGGCCGGCGGTCGAGGAGCTCCTCCGCTTCGACGGCCCGGTCCACCACCCGACCCTCCGGTTCGTCATGGAGCCGGTCCCCCTGGGCGAGGTGACCGTCCCCGCCGGTGACGTCGTCCTGGTCTCCCTGGCGGCCGCCAACCGCGACCCCGCCACTTTGCCGCGCCGGACCCAGTCGACGTCGGCCGGCGCGACGCCCACCTCGGGTTCGGTCACGGCCCGCACTTCTGCCTCGGTGCCCCGCTGGCCCGGATGGAGGGGAGGATCGCCCTCTCGTTGCTGCTCGAGCGGTTCCCGAGCCTGTCCCTCGCGGTGCCGCCCGAGGCGCTGCGGTGGCGGGAGGGTCTCTTCCTCCGCGGCCTCGAGGCCCTGCCGGTCCGCCTGGACGGGGGGCCGGGCGGTTGGACGGGCGGTGGTCCCGGCCGGCCGGCTCCGGGGCGCGAGGCATGGCAGTAGGGTGGCGCCATGGCGAAGCACAAGCTCGTGACGCGCGTGGCGGCCGCGCTCGGCATCGTGGGCACGATGGCCAGCGTGTGGTGGTTCGCGCTGAAACCCCGGCGCAAGAAGGGGCGCTGAAACCCCGGCGCAAGAAGGGGCGCTGAAACCCCGGCGCAAAGAGGCGCGCTGAAACCCCGGCGCAAGAAGGGCTCAGACGCTCAGGCAGGGGACAGCGGTGGTGGAGTGGCTGCTCCTCGAGGGGGCTTCATGGACGCCCGCCGCCGGCTGCTCTCCGCCGCGCACCGTCGACGCTTCGCCAAGAAGGAGATGGCCTTCCATCGCGGTGATCCGCCCACGCTGTGGAGCGGTCTGGTTCCCGGGACAGTGGTGGCGCTCACCCAGGGGGCGCCGGGCTACCTGGGTGAGCGACCCGACCGTCCGGCCGCTGTTCGCCGATCAGCCCTACTCGGGGGAACGGGGGGGGCCTTCGAACGAGCGACGTCCCGCCTGGCGTCACTTCGTGAAGTACCACTGTGTCGGATAGATGTACAGGTACGGTGTCAAGGGCTCCACGCCGTGAAGGTTGGACTTGTAGGCGACCACCCGGTAGGCGGGGACGGGCAGGAAGATCTGGAACTGCTCCTTGGCCATGAAGTTCTCCCAGGCCTTGATGGCTGCGACCGGGTCGGAGCTCGTGGTGGTGGCCTTGATGAGCGCGTCGTTCTGCGAATTGCAGAGCGCCATGTAGTTGGACGTCGCCCCGCAGTAGAAGTTCTCTGTGCCGATGGGGACGTTGGTCGGCCATCCCCACGGCCACTGCCCTGTGATCCACAGTTCCATGTCGTAGTTGCACCGAGAGGCCGTCGCCGAACAGCTGGCAGCGTCGGAGACCAGGCCGGAGGCGGTGACCAGCTTGGTCCTCAGGTTGACGCCGACCGTGCTGAACTGGGAGATGAGGTACTGGAGGATCTCGTACTCCGAGTTGTTCGACTGGGTGCCGACGATCTTGAAGCTGAGCTTGGCCCCCTTCTTGATGCCCTTTCCGCAGTCGGAGGGGCCCGTGCCCGGCCGCGTGCAGGTTGAGGTGCCGTTGGGCACCACGTGCCAACCGTGCGAGGTCAGCAACTGTTTCGCCGCCGAGACGCTGTAGGGGTACGGGACCTTCTTGTCGAGCGCCGTGACGTACTCCCCGCGCTGGTTGGGGTTGGGGACAGGGCTGGCGGCGTAGGAGGCCCTCCCGTGGTAGATCTTTGTCACGATCTGCTTCATGTCGATCAGGTGCGTGAGGGCCTGGCGGAAGTAGAGCTGGTCGAAGATCGGCGTGGACGCGTCGTGCTTGGCGTAGTTCAGGATCAGGCCCCCGTAGGCCGCCTGGACCCATGTCGCGATCTTGTACCCCTTGGCCTTGAGGGCGGGGATGGCCTTGAGCGATGTCAGGGGCACGAACCCCACGTCGAGGGACCCGCTCTCGAGGGCGTCGAGCTCGGCAACTGTGCTCGTGTACGGGAGCTCGGTGAACGTCGCCAGCTTGTGCGCCTGCGGCCATGGGAACTTCGGATTGGGGACGAAGGACATCCGGCCGTCGGTCGAGTCGAACGAACTGACCTGCCACGCGCCGTCCACGACCTTCCAGAGCGGGTCGGTCGCAAGGTTCGTGGCCTGCTTCGCCTGTGTCTGCAGGAACTTGTAGACCGCCTTGGCGCCGCTGGGCGTCATGTCGTAGTTGCCGACGGGCCCGGTCGCCGACGTCCTGTCCCATGCGTGCTGCGGGATGGGGGTGATGTTGGTCAGCACGTTCCCGAGCAACCACAGCGAGCTGTACTTGGCGTCGAACACGATCTGGAACTTCGTCGGCGACAGGTAATTGACCTGCTTGACGTTTGTGGGGAACTCGCCCGGAACGTGCGCGGCGTATGTTGTCTTGTTCTCCTGGAGGAGGTTCATCCAGAACTGGATGTCGCGCGTGGTGACCGGTTGCCCGTCCGACCAGTACCTCGGCTTGAGGGTGATTGTCACGACCGTGTCCCCGGCGGAGTTCGTGGAGAAGGTGGGCGGTGTGGCGAGCGAGCGGGAGGCGTTGAACTGCGTCTTGCCGTCCTTCCCCCACAGGTAGAGGGGTGGCCACATGAGGTACGAGGCCCACGGCACATAGGCCACTGTCCAGTTGGACGCGATGAACATCGGGAAGAAGTAGGTCGGCGGCTCGCCCACGAGCTCGGCGAACGTGGCGTTGCCCGTTGTCGCCGCCGCAGCCGTCGACACGCCCACAAGACCGGACGCAGCCAGGGCGACCGTGAGTGCGGCGGCCATGGTGGCGAGCACCCGACGAATGAATGGCTTCACTTCCGAACCCCCCTAGGATCGTGCGGATCAACCTACCGCTTGCTGCTCACTGACCGGCGTCGGTGCTCTGCCTGTGATCCACGACGCCATTGCTATACGTCCCATCCGGCGTCCACGGGAATATCGTGGCCGGTGATGTTGCGGGCCCCGTCGGAGACGAGGAAACGGACCGCAGCGGCAACGTCCTGCTCCTCGACGAAGCGCCCCAGGGCGGTCTGCGACGCGAAGTCGGCGTACACGTCCTCGGGGGTCCGTCCCGAGACCTCCGCCTTGCGCCGGACGATGCGCTCCATGCGCTGTCCGTTCGTGACGTTCGGGCAGACGTCGTTGACCGTGATGTTGTGTGGGCCGAGCTCGAGCGCCAGCGTGCGGGTGAGCCCGCGCACGGCCCACTTGGACGCCGAGTAGCCGCTCCGGTTCCGATAGCCGCGTAACCCGGACGTCCCGGCGATGTTCACGATGGAGCCCCCGCCGGCGGTCTTCAGGTGAGGGATCGCGTGCTTACAGGGAAGGAACGTGCCGAGGACGTTGAGTGAGAGGATGCCCACGAACTCGTCCACAGGGTACTGCTCGGCCGGCGTCTCGATCGGGCCGGTTCCTCCGGCCGTGTTCACGAGGATGTCGATGCGACCGAACCGGTCGACGGTAGCCGCCACCATGCGTGCGACGTCGTCCTCCACCGTGACGTCACAGCGGTAGGGAAGCGTCGTTCTCCCGCCGTGGCGCTCGTCGAGCTGCGACGCGTGCGAGTCCAGAGTCTTGGCGTCGCGTCCGATGATCGCCAGATCGGCGCCGTCTGCGGCGAAGATGTCGGCGACAGCTGCGCCGATCCCCTTTGCGCCGCCGGTGATGACCGCCACCTTTCCCGTCAAGGTGTCATGCACTTGCCGCCTCCTGTGTGAGCTCGGCCGCTTCGAAGACGAGCGAGAGCCGGGGTACCTCGTAGGCAAGCTTCTGTGCGATCTCCGCAGCCGCAGCGTGCGTGCGCCGGACCGAACGGCGGACGACGTCCCCGCTCAGGCGCACGCTCGGTCCCGCCACGCCGACGGCGCAGACCACGTCCGTCCCCGAGAGGATCGGCACCGCGACTCCCCACGCTCCGACATTGGTCTCTTCCAGAGAAGTGGCGAACCCGCGACGTCGGATGAGATCGAGGTCGGCACGCAGTCTGCGCTTGTCGGTAAGGGTCGACTGGCAGAGCCTGGCGAGGCGCCCCGAGATGACCCGCTCCGCCTCCTCCTCCGGCATGAAGGCCAGCAGCGCCTTCTGCGAAGCTCCGGCGTGCAGGGGGACGAGACGTCCCGGCTCGACCGACAGGCGGAGAGGCTGCGGGCTCTCGACTCGCTCGAGGCAGACGGACGCCGACCGGTCCGGGCTGACGCCCGTGAGCAAGGCGGTCTCGCCCAGCTCTCGGGAGAGATGCCGAACGGGCTCGAGCGCGACAGTCCGGAGATCGGCGACCGCCCTGGCCCGTGAGCCGAGGAGCACGGCCGAGGGACCCAAGCGGAAGCGCTTGGTCTGACGGTCCTGCGTGACGTAACCGAGCTGGCGAAGCGCCATGAGCAGGCGGTGCACGGTGGGGACGGGGAGGTCCACGGCGCGAGCCAGCTCGCTCGCGCCCCATTCGGACCGTGTCTCGTCGAAGGCCTCGAGGACGGCGAAGGTTCGCTCGAGCACCTGGAGAACGGGACGTCCCGTGTCGGGCGCCGGGCCCGGGGGGTCGGGCTGGCGCGTCGACGGGTCGACGAGGCTCGTCATCCCGGCGTCCCTGCAGCCAGGACCACCCGGTCGGCCACGTCCAACCCGGCGTCGAGCGCGCTGAAGATGACGTCGAGCTCCGTGTCGCTGACGATCAGCGGCGGTGCAACGAACAGCGACGTCTGCTCCCCGCTGGTGGCCACCAGCGCGCCGGCGCCGAGTGCAGCCGCCGCCACACGGCTCGCGAGGGGCTCGGGCTCCTGGCCGCGCCACGACCGCCAGTCCGGGCCGTGCAACTCCACCGTCCAATGCAAACCGCGACCGTCGACTCGGGCGACACTGGGGTGGTCGGTGGCGAGCGTCGTGAACCGCTTGCACAGGACGGGGTCCAGCTGCCGGGCCCGTTCCACCAAGCCCTCCCGACCCGACACGCGCAGATGGGCGCGCAGCGACGCCATCGCCACCGGATGGGCCCGGAAGGTGGAGTAGCTCTGCCAGCTGGTGCCTTCGATCCGCTCGAGCACCTGGCGCGAGAGGACGACGGCGCCGGCGGCAGCCCCACCCGCGGTCATGCACTTGCCGAGCGTGACGAAGTCCGGCCTGGCTGCTGCTTGCTGGAACTGGAACCACCCGCCGACGCGCCCGAAGCCGGTGACCGTCTCGTCGGCGATCCACAGCACGTCGTGCTGATGCGCGATGTCGGCCACGGCATCCTGGAATTGCGGGACGTGGTAGGTGCCGCCTTGGCTGTAGTCGAGGATGACTGCTGCCGCGTCGGCCAGGATCCGGTCGCTCTCGGCGTGCCACCGCTCGTCGAGCGGAGCGCCCGGATCGCCGTTCACGCGGGACCCGAGGGGGCAGGAGAGCGTGCGGACCTCGGCGAGATGCGGTGGGGAGGCCACGCCTGCAGCGGAGGACAGTCCCCCGTGCCACTGGGGCTGGACCGTCATCTCCCGCGCCAATCCGACGCCGCCGTGGTACGCACGCTCCCGGGTGACCAGGGGCGCCCGGCCGGTCAGTGCCTGGCAGAGGGCCAATGCCGCGTCGTTTGCCTCTCCTGCACTGATGAAGAATCGCACCGCTCCGACCCAGTCCTCCCCAGCAAAAGCGGTGCCCAGGAGCTCGTCCGCCGCCAGGCCACGCGCCGGCCATGTCCATCCCTCGTTGACCACGGGCGCCCCGGCGGCGTCCTTGATGGCCTCGATGATCTCGGGGTGCCCGTGCCCCAGGGGCGCGGCGGTGTTGCTCGCGTCGAGGACCCTGCGGCCGTCGGCGAGCTCGAACCACGCGCCCGATCCTCCGACGATCGTCGGGACGGCGGCCGCGCCCGAGGTGAGGCTGGTGGAGAGGAGATGGCTCGGCACGGTGCCGCTCAACCGAGAGGCTGGCCACCCACGCCGAAGCGGGACGCGGGGACTCCGTCGACGACGACCCAGATCTGCGACCGCGCCTCTTCTCCGAAGACCGAGCACGCCGCGTTCGTGAGCGCGGTGATGAGCGCCTTTGCAGCCTCCGGGTTCTCGAACCGCTTGTCGACGGCCTTCACCTCGATGTAGGGCATGTGCGACCTCTCTTGAGAAGCGTTGTCATGCATGTTATAACAGGCCATCTCGACTGGCGAAAGCGAATTTCGCTGAGTGAGAAGCGGACGAACGCCGATTCGGCTGGAGGGGACTATGGAGCGGCCCGACCTCGCACTCCTGCGTGGTGCCATCGACATGCACGCGCACACTTCGCCTGCGCTCTTCAAGCGCCACATCGATGACGCTGCCCTGGCCGAGAGCGCCTCCGACTACGGGATGCGCGGCTTCGTCCTGAAGGACCACGACTCTTCGACCACGGGCCGGGCTTACTACGTGAACCGGATGTACCCCGGCGTCCAGTCGATCGGCGCGGTGGTGCTGAACCGGTCGGTCGGCGGCTTGAACCCCTATGTCGCTGAGGCGGCGATCCAGTACGGGGCGAGGGTCGTGTGGATGCCCTCCAACCACTCCAAGCACCACGCCGAGTACTTCGCAATGCCCGACTACCCGCAATTCGGCCGGCTGCAGAAGCAGCTTCCAGGAGAGGGTGTCACCGTGTTCGAGGAGGATGGCCGCACCCTGAAACCGGAAGCCCGCACCATCTGCGAGATCGTCGCCGAGAACGACGTCGCACTGGCGACGGGCCATCTCTCGCTGGCCGAGATCACTGCACTCCACCACGCGGCGCGCGAGGCAGGCGTGACTCGCTTCATCGTCACCCACGCCAACTGGTCGCTCTGCAAGCTGGACCTCGAAGTCCAGAAACGGCTCATCGCCGACGGTGCCACCATCGAGTACGTCGCCTCCTCCTGCGTCTCGCCGATCTTCTGGGAGCAGCAGCCGGAGGAGCTCGCCCGGTGGATCGTCGAGCTGAAGGGTGAGCACCTCGTGCTCGGCTCCGATCTCGGCCAGTACGCCGGCCCCCCGCACCCCGAGGGGCTGCGGATGCTCCTCGCCGCCCTCCTCGAGCTCGACGTGCCCTACGAGTACCTGGAGAAGATGACGACCCACAACTGCGAGCAGGTCCTGGGCCTCGAGCCCAACTGGTCGCCGGTCGCGCCCGCCGCTGTGACCCCTCCGTCCCCGGCGGGGCCGGAGGGCTCCGCATCTCCTCGGGGATGACGACCGGTCATGTTCGTCAAGCCGTTCCGCTACGTCCGAGTCCACGATGTCGCCGAGGCGTGCGACCTACTCCGTGACGAGGAGGAGGCGAAGGTCCTGGCGGGAGGCCAGAGCCTTCTCCCGCTGATCAACGCCGGCCTCTTCGAGCCCGGCCTGCTCGTTGACATCGCCCACGTCCCAGCCATGCAGGGCGTGGCGCGAAGCGACGGGTACCTCGAGGTCGGCGCACTCGCCTGCCACGCCGAGCTGGCGTCGAACGCCGAGGTACGCGCCGGCCAGCCACTGCTCGCACGCGCCGCCAGCCACGTGGGCAACCCGCGCATCCGCAACCGCGGCACGATCGGGGGTTCCCTCGCGCATGCAGACCCGGCAGCCGAGTTGCCGCTCGCCCTGACCGCGCTCGGCGCCACGGTCGTCGCGACCGACGGTCGCACCGTGCGCGAGATCAAGGCCGACGAGTTCGCACTGTCCTACCTGTCCACCCAGCTTCGGGCCGACGAGCTGGTCGCCCATCTCCGTGTGCCCTTGCTGGGACCGGGCTGGGGATGGAGCTTCACCGAGCTCTCGAGGCGGAGCGGGGACTTCGCCATCGTCGCGGTCGCCGTCCTCCTTCGTTGCGCCGATGGCCACGTCCTCGAGGCCCGGGTGGCCGCCGCCGGTGTCGGCGAACGGCCGGTCCGGCTGGGCGGTGTGGAGGCGGCGCTCTCGGGGGCGACGCGCCTGGAGCTCCCGGAACGTCTGGGGCCGGTCCGGGAGGTGGACCCGGCCTCCGACGCGGTGGCGTCGGCCGAGTACCGGCGTGGCCTCCTCGCCACGCTCGTCCGGCGGGGTGTCGACGAGGCCTTCGCCCGATCGGAGGAACCATGACCGACGAGCTTGTGCTCACCCTCACCGTGAACGGGCGCCCGGTCACCGCCCGCGGAGGTGCACACCTGACGTTGCTGCGGTGGCTGCGAGACGTGGTCCACGTGACCGACCCCAAGTACGGGTGTGGCGAGGGGATCTGCGGGGCCTGCACGGTGCTCGTGGACGGTGAACCCGTCTCGAGCTGCATCCTCCTCGCGGCGCAGGTCACAGGGTCCTCGGTGGTCACCGCGTCAGGGCTCTCGAATGAGGACGGGAGCCCCTCCCTGCTGCAGCGCGCCTTCCACGCGCACCACGCTGCGCAGTGCGGCTTCTGCACGCCGGGCATGATCGTCGCCGCCGCTGCACTCCTGGCTGAAGGGGGGAACCGCTCGCGCACGGAGCTCCGGGAGGCGCTGCACGGGAACCTCTGCCGTTGCACCGGCTACGGGCCGATCCTCGACGCCATCGAGGCGGCGTACGCGGAAGGGGGCGAGGCCGGTGTCGGCTGAGGGTTTCGATCGGTCAGAGGTGCGGACGTCGAAGCTCGACGAGCTGCGTGTCGTCCATCAACCGCTCCCCCGGCAGGACCAGTTGGAGAAGATCCTCGGGACGACCCGCTATGCCGGGGACTTCTCGCAGCCCGGCATGCTGCACGCGCGCCTGGTACGGGCCCAGGTGCCTTCGGCCCGTATCGTGCGGCGCGACGTCTCCGCAGCCCGCGCCGTGCCCGGAGTCGTCGACGTGCTGTTGGGTGAGGATGTGCCGCACAACACCATTTGGGTGGACGTCCCGGGGCAAGCGGTGCAGGTGGCTGCGCTGCGAGCCAGCATGGAGGTCCTCGCCACCGAGCGCGTCCGGTTCCACGGAGAGCCGGTCGCCCTCGTGGTGGCAGAGAGCGAGGACGTCCTGGCCAAGGCGTGCCAGCTCGTGGACGTCGAGACCGAGCCACTGCCGGTGCTCACGACGCCCGAGGAGGCGCTCGCGGAGGGAGCTCCGGCCATCCATCCCGGCGGGAACCTCCTGGCGGAGTGGCAGATCGACACCGGCGGAGTTGACGCCGCGTTCGCCGGCGCGGACTTGGTGGTCGAGGGCGAGTACCGCACGCAGCTCGTCGACCACGCCTATCTCGAGCCGGAGGCGGGCGTCGCGTGGAACGACGAGGGTGTGCTCACCATCCGGGTCGCGACGCAGGTCATCGAGCACTATCGGGACGTCGCTCGCATCCTCGGCCTTCCCGAGTCCAAGGTCCGCGTCGTCGCGCCGTACGTCGGAGGCGGGTTCGGCGGGAAGGAGGACATGACGGTGGAGCCGTACGTCGCCCTGGCGTGCTGGCGCACGGGCCGCCCGGTCCGCATGCAGTGGACGCGCGACGAGTCACTGCTCGCACGGGCGAAGCGGCACCCGATGCAGATGGCCTACCGGACGGCGGCGCGCCGGGACGGCACGATCGTCGGTCACGAGATCGAGATCCTCGCGGACGGCGGTGCGTACGCCTACCTGTCGGCCCTCGTCCTCCTGTACTCCTCCGTTCACGCCTGTGGTCCGTACCGAAGCGGCGCAGTCCGGTTGCGGGCCCGTTGCGCCTACACGAACAATCCGCCCACGTCCGCCTTCCGAGGGTTCGGCGGGATGCAGGTCGTGTTCGCGTACGAGTCGCAGGTGAACCGCCTCGCCGCCCGGCTCGGTCTCCCCCCGGAAGTGGTCCGCAAGCGCAATGCCCTCAGCCGGGGCGACGTCCTCCCGATCGGCCAGCGGGTGGAGACCGAGGTGCTCCTCCCGGAGACGATCGACGCCGTGCTCGAGCGCGTCGGGCCGAAGCCCGAGCCTTCGGGACCCCGCATGGCGGTCGGACGAGGCATGGCGTCCAACATGCAGTCCTACGGACGCCTCGTCTGGCTCAACGACTCGGCGGCGGCGTGGGTCGGGTTCCAGGTGGACGGGTCCGTGACCGTCCGCTGCGGCGTACCGGACATCGGCGGCGGCCAGGCATCCTCGCTCGCCCAGATCGCCGCCGAGGTGCTCGGGACTTCCCTCGGGGACGTGGCGGTCCACTTCGGAGACTCCTCCCTGACGCCGCTGGCTGGAACGACGACCGCCACCCGCCAGCTCCTCATGTCGGGCAACGCCGTGTACGTGGCCAGCATGATGGTGAGAGGGCAACTGTACGGCGTGGTCTCGGAGGAGCTGGGCGATCCCGTCGAGTCGTTGCGGCTCGAGGGAGCGGAGGTCGTCGGCCCCTCCGGGTCCGTCGCCCTGGTCGACGCGCTGGCCGCATGTCGGCGGCGCAGCGTCCCCACCGAGGCCATCGGCACGTTCTTCGGGCCGCATGGCACGGCGGTCGACACCCGCCTCGCCACCGACCGCGTGTTCCCGGACTTCACCTTCGGCACGCATCTTTGCGACGTGGAGGTCGATCTCGACACCGGCACGGTCAGATTGCTGCGGTACGTGGCGGCCCACGACGTCGGTCGTGCCATCAACCCGCTGTCGGTCGAAGGCCAGATCAGCGGTGGCGCCGTCCAGGGGATCGGCATGGCCCTGCTCGAGGAGGTCCAGGTCGAAGAGGGCGTGAACCTGACGGGCGGCCTGTTCCAGTACCTCATCCCGACCTTCACCGATGTGCCCGACGTCGAGACCATCGTCCTCGAGTCCGGAGAGGGGCTCGGGCCCTTCGGGGCCAGGGGCATCGGAGAACCGCCCATCGGGCCTCCGTCGGCCGCGATCGCGAGCGCGGTTGCCGACGCGGTCGGGGAGTGGCCGTCCCGGCTGCCCCTCACGCCGGAGCGGGTGCTGGACCTCATCGTCGCCGACGCGGCCGCCGACGCCGTCGCCGACGAGACGAGCTCGTGACCGGCGACGGGGGTGCGACGCGGGCGGCGGAGCCGCCGCCTCGCCACTCGTGGCCACCGGCCGGCACGGTGCACGACCGGCGGTTCGACGTGCTGTTCGAGCCGGTCCGGCTCGGCCCTGTCCAGACCAAGAACCGGTTCGTCCAGGTGCCGCACTGCAACGGGATGGGCTACCGCGACCCCACCGCCCAGGCGCAGATGCGACGGATCAAGGCTGAGGGCGGTTGGTCGGTGATCTGCACCGAGCAGGTCGAGATCCACCCGACGTCGGACATCACGCCGTTCATCGAGCTGCGACTGTGGGACGACGGGGACATCCCCGCACTGGCACGCATCGCAGAGGCCATCCACGACGGCGGCGCCCTCGCCGCCATCGAGCTTGCGCACAACGGCATGAACGCCCCGAACTTGACCTCCCGGGAAGCCCCGCTGGGGCCGCACCACCTCCCGGTGACGACCTGGGCGAACGACCCGGTGCAGGCGCGCATGATGTCGAAGTCCGACATCGCGGAGCTGCGAGGGTGGCACCGGGCGGCCGTCCGGCGGGCGATTCGTGCCGGCTACGACGTCGTCTACGTGTATGCCGGCCACACCCTGAGCGTGTTGCACCACTTCCTCTCGCCCCGCTTCAACCACCGGTCGGACGAGTACGGGGGGTCCAGCGAGAACCGCTCACGGCTGTTGGCCGAGATCCTGGCAGACACCCGTGAGGAGTGTGAGGGCAGGGCTGCGGTGGTCTGCCGCCTCACCGTGGCCGACGACCGGGAGGGGGGCATCGGTCGCGGCGACACGGAGGACGCGGTGGCGCGCCTCGACCACCTGACCGACGCCTGGGACTTCGTCCTCGGGACCTGGGAGTCGGACTCGACGACCTCCCGCTTCAGTGCCGAGAACGAGCGGGAGCCGCTGATTGCCGGGCTGAAGGCGCTCTCGGCGAAGCCGGTCATCGGCGTGGGCCGGTTCACGTCCCCGGACACCATGGTGGCGCAGGTGCGCTCCGGGGTGCTCGACCTCATCGGCGCGGCACGCCCGTCGATCGCCGACCCGTTCCTCCCGTGGAAGATCGAGCACGGGCTGGTCGACGACATCCGTGAATGCATCGGATGCAACATCTGCGTGTCGGGCGACATGACGATGTCGCCGATCCGCTGCACGCAGAACCCGTCGATGGGGGAGGAGTGGCGGCGCGGGTGGCACCCCGAACGGATCCGGCCGAAGACGTCGGACGCCTCGGTGCTGGTGGTCGGGGCCGGGCCGGCCGGGCTCGAGGCGGCGAGCTCCCTCGGGCGGCGGGGGTACCGGGTCGTGCTCGCGGAGGCCGGACGCACCCTGGGCGGCCGTGTCGCCCGGGAGGCGATGCTTCCCTCGCTGGCGACCTGGCGCCGAGTGGTGGACCACCGGCTGTTCCGCATCTCGGGCTACCCGCACGTGGAGGTCTACCGGGAGAGCGAGATCGAACCGGACGACGTCCTCGGTGCGGACGTGACCGATGTGGTGGTGGCGACGGGCGCCACGTGGCGCGCCGACGGCGTGGGTCGTTGGCACGCTGCTCCGGTGCCCATCGACCCCGGGGCGGTCGTACTGACGCCCGACGACCTGTTCGGGCCAGCGGTCGACCACCTTGGCCGAGAGCGCCGCATCGTGGTCTTCGACGACGACCACTACTACCTGGGCGGTGTCGTCGCGGAGCTCCTGGCGGGGCGGGGTCATCGCGTGCGCCTCGTCACGCCGGCGCCGCTCGCCTCGGCCTGGACCGCGCACACCCTCGAGATCGACGCCATCCAGCGCCGGCTCCTCCTCGCGGGCGTGGACGTGGCGCCGAGCCGTGCCGTCGTCGCGGTGGGCGCGGGTGCCGTCAGGACGTGCTGCGTGTTCACCGGCCGTGAGCAGACAGAGGAGGCGGATGCCGTCGTGCTGGTGACGGCCCGGCTCCCTGTGGACGGCCTCGTTGCAGGTCTCGAGGCGCGTCGCTCCGAATGGAGCGGGCACGGCATTCGGTCCGTGCGCTGCATCGGGGACGCGTGGGCCCCGGGGACGATCGCCGCCGCGGTGTGGGCCGGTCGCCGCTACGCCGAGGAGTTCGACGAGCAACCGTCGGATGCCGAGCCGTTCCGGCGCGAGTACACGGCGCTGGCCCCCTACAGTCGGGTCCCATGATCCAGACAAGCCCCATGCCGCGCGCCCTCGACACGGACAGGGTCCGGGCGCAGTTCCCGGCGCTCCGCGCCACACGGCCGGCGCCCGAGCAGCCGCTCTTCCTCGATGCTCCCGGCGGGACGCAGGTGCCCGAGCGGGTCGTGGCGGCCATGGCGGCCTACCTGGTCGAGTCCAACTCCAACACAGGCGGCGCCTTCGAGCTCAGCCGGCGCACCGACGCACTGATCGCCGAGGCGCGCCGGTACGGCGGCGCCTTCACCGGGGGCGACCCGGACGGGGTCGCGTTCGGCCAGAACATGACCACGCTCAATTTCAACCTCGTCCGGGCGGTGGGGCGCATGATGCGGGCGGGCGACGAGATCCTCACCACCGCCTTGGACCACGACGCCAACATCTCCCCATGGCTGCTGATGGCGGAGGACCGGGGGCTGGTCGTGCGGGAGGTCGGCCTGACTCCCGACCTGGACATCGACCTCGAGGACCTGCGATCGAAGCTCAGCGACCGCACCCGTGTCGTGGCGTTCTGCCTCGCGTCGAACGCCGTCGGCACGGTCACGCCGGCCGAGGAGATCGTGGCGCTGGCGCACGACGCCGGTGCGCTGGCGTGGGGCGACGCGGTGGCGTACGCACCCCATCGCCGCATCGACGTGGGCGCGCTCGGCGTCGACGTGCTGCTCTGCTCGCCGTACAAGTTCTTCGGGCCCCACCTCGGGATGGCCTGGGTGCGCCCGGACCTCGCCCGCGACCTGCCGGCCGAGCGCGTCCGCCCGGCAGCCGAGGTGCCGCCGGGCCACCGCTTCGAGACGGGCACCTTGAGCCACGAGGCCCTCGCCGGGTTTGTCGCCGCGGTGGACTACCTCGCGTCCCTGGGGTCGGGCGACACCCTGGCGTCGCAACTGGACACGGCGTACGACCTGATCCGCCGGCACGAGTCCGAGCTCGCTGCGGCCTTCGGGACGAGGGTCGGGGAGCTCGAGGGAGTGCGCATGGTCGGTCGGTCCGGCGGCGACCCCGCCCGGGTGCCGACCTTCGGCCTGGTCCCCGAGCGGGCCACGCCCCGGCAGCTGGCCGAGGCGTTGGACGATGCGGGGATCTATGCCTGGGACGGCAACTTCTTCGCCAAGCGGGTCATCGAGACGCTCGGGCTGGACCTCGAGGAGGGCGTCCTCCGGATCGGGTTCGCCCACTACAACGTGCTCCACGAGACGGACCGGCTGTTCGAGGCGCTCGAGCGCGCGTTGAAGTGAGCGCCGGGCATCGCACGGGTTCGCTCGGCCGCCGGCCGGCGACCGTGGCGATGGGCTGACGGCGCCGGTCGGCGCGTCAGGCCGGCGCGTCGGTCGAGCTGACGGCGCCGCCGGCGATGCTCGACGGCGCGCCGGCACCGTGACCGCTCGCCTGGGCGTCGACGGTGAGCGGCACGGGGAGCGGCTCGGTCAGCGGGAAGTGGCAGGCCGCCAAGTGCCCCAGGTGCCCGAAGGGGCGGAGCGGCGGCTCTTCGGCTGCGCAGATCTCCTGGGCCAGCGCGCACCGGGTCCGGAACCGGCACCCCGAGGGTGGGTTGGCCGGGGAGGGCAGCTCGCCTCGGACCTTCGCCGTCCGT
>JAJYWG010000335.1 GCA_021791615.1 Actinomycetes bacterium | reverse complement strand
GAGTGCGACTGGCAGGGTGATGCAGACCACGTGGCTGCCATGAACCTGATGGCGAGGATCGGCGATCGTGAGATCAGCCGCTTCACCCACTACACGGAGATGATGGCGCTCACCGAAATCCGCCAGAGTCGCTCACCGAAATCCGCCAGTTGAGCCCTCGGCGTCAGGTTGTCTAGGTGTTCACGCTACGTGATGGAACCTCCTTTCGCCAGGGGCCCCGCGATGCTGCCCCAGCGCCGGGTGTCGATAGGCGCGAACCGAGCGGGTTGTGGGGCCCCTGGACCAGCCGAGCGGGCACGATCGCGCGGTCGAAGCCTCATCTGTCCCCATCGGGCTTGGGACGCGCTCGCAGACGCTCCGAGCGAGCCCGGTGCGCGCGCATCCGGTAGCTCTCTCCGTCGATGTTGAACACGACCGACCTGTGGAGCAAACGGTCGAGCATCGCTCCGGCGACATTTGGATCGTCGTTGAAGATCTTTCCCCACGACCCCACGCCTAAGTTCGTGGTCAGGCACACGCTGCCCTTGAGGTATCGCTGGCTGATCACCTGGAACAGCGCGGCAGCCGCCTCCTGGGCGAGCGGCAGGTACCCAACCTCGTCGATTATGAGCAGTCTCGGGTTGGCGAAGAAGCGCATGGTGGTAGCCCAGCGTCCTTCGAGCGCGGCTCGGTGGCATCGTGCGGCAAGGTCCGCGGCAGTGGTGTAGTAGGTGCGGTACCCGGCCGCGATCGACGCCCTCGCGAGACACACCGCCAGCATCGTCTTTCCGACACCGGGCGGGCCGATCAGAAGCACGTTGGTCGCGTCCTCCAAGAACCGCAACGTCACCAGCTCGTTGACCAGCGCCCTGTCGATCGAGGGTTGCGCGTCGAAGTCGAAGTCCTCGATCCTCCACGGTGCTGGAAGGCGTGCGAAGCGCTCGAGGCTCTCGCGCCGGCGACACTCGGTGGCGGCCACCTCCACCTCCAACAGGCGCTTCAAGAACGCGGAGTGGCCGAGCTTCATCTTCATCGCATGGTCGAGCTCTGAGGGAAGTGCTTCTGCCGCGGCGGCGAGGCGCAGGTAGCTGAGCTGCCCTCGCAGGATCTGGTAGATCGAGTCCTCACTCATGCCTCGACCTCTCCATCGTGACGGGCCATGTCCTCGACGAGGGCCTGGTAGGCGGCGAGCGACACCACGACGTCTTTGTTCTCGGCGCTTTGCAGGAGCTTCTGCGCCTCGGCCCGGGCCGTTTCCCCCGGAGGCCGGTTGGCCTTCCTGCGGCACGGTGGATCGCTCGTGAACGCGAGGAGCACCTCTGCTTCCAAGGAGGCCCGGTGGGCAGGGTCTCGCAGCACGTAGCCGCCGCCGGGGGTCTTTCGCTGGTGGCTCGCCAGGAGGATCCCGGCTGAAGAGATGATCTCGATGCCATCGGTCCCGAGTCGATGCCGCACGGTCACTTCGGCGCCGATGAGCCCCGGAGGCACCGAGTAGGCGTTGCCCTCGAAGGCCACCAGCGAAGATGGCCCCACCTTGTTCGTGGCCTCGATCATCGCTGGGTAGGGCGCTGCTGGCAGGGGGCGCAGCCCCTCGAGCTCTGCCAGATCGCCGACCGTCGGGCGCTTTGTTCCCCGGCTGGCCAAGAGCGCAGCCGCGGCGTCGTTGCCCAGCAGCTCTTCGAGCTTGGCGATCGGTCTTGGCCGGCGGTCAGCGATGCGCTCACAGAAGCGGTCGAGCTGATCTTGGGCCTGAGGCATCGTCTTGGCAGTCATCGTCCGCCAGAAACGCTGGGTGGCGAAGTGGATGGACTTCTCCACTGAACCCTTCCGATTTCCCCGACGTGGAGGACAAGCGACGACGCTCGCGCAATAGTGCTTGGCCACGGGGACGAAGCTCGGCTGGACGATGCCGCTCTTCGGGTCGACGACGGTTGCCATGCGATCGAAGCGCCAGCGCCTGGCGTTGCCGCCCAGGCGGCGCAGCACGCCGTCCATCGCCTCGATGAGATGCGGCTGGTCCTCGCACTCGGCGAAGACTCCTCGGAACTTCCCCGAGCACGGCAGCGACCCGAGGAGCAGATGGCCGTCGTCCCCCCAGGGTGCCTCCGGCAGCTCATCCCAGTCCCACTGGATCTCCTCACCGCGTGGATGGGGGATCTCTATGGTGGCTCTGCCCTTCACGCCCGCGCATGCCTCGCAGTGCGGACGTAGCTCGTATCTCCTGAGCCCGCGCGTGAAGCTCTGGTAGGAGAGGCGGAACCCGAGAGCTTCGACCTCGTCGTAGAGCGCACTCGCCCAGATGTGTGCGTCGTCGGTAAAGCGCGCCCGGAGATAGGGGATGTACTCCTCGAACGGATCGGGCTCGCTCCTCCTTCGCTCGCCGGCTCTCCGAGTGCCATTCAGGTGGTTCCTGATCGTCTCCCGGTTACGTCCCAGATGCCTGGCGATGGCCGAGATCGACCAGCCCTGCTCGCGTAACGCTGTTGCTTCCATGTCCTCATTCCCTGTGAACATGAGAGAGGTCCCCTTTCCGAGGTGGTGGTTTGGACACCACAAGCCTCGGAGGGGGGCCACCCTCGGTGGTGGATGGTCAGTTCACCGGGGGATCAGGGTGGCGGATTTCGGTGAGCAGGTCTGGCGGGTTCTACGTGAGCGTGGTCAGCGCCGGCACCGCCGGTGATGCAGCCGGCGTGAAGCTCGCATCCAGGTAGACCCGGCCCCTCTCGCCAAACATCACGTTGTATGCAACGGCCCGGTTCGCCTCCACCTGGGAGAGCCACTCGTCCTGGCGGTAGGAGAAGGCAACCAACGCATCGAATCGGTATC
>JAJYWG010000240.1 GCA_021791615.1 Actinomycetes bacterium | reverse complement strand
GGCTCGGCAAGACGATCGAGGCGCTCGCCGCCATCTGCCACCTTCACGCCGAACATGCCACCCACTCGTTCGTCGTGTGCCCCGCCAGCGTGGTGGTGAACTGGACGAACGAGATCAGGAACAAGACCCGGTTGGCCTCCCACCGGCTGCACGGCACCGAGAAGGACCAGGCGTTTCGCTCCTGGCGACGAACCGGGGGCGTCGCCGTCACCACGTATGACTCGCTTCGATCCATCGAGCCTCCGACCGACGTGAGAATCGCGTTGTTGGTGGTCGATGAGGCGCACTACGTGAAGAACCCCGATGCCCAGCGAACCCGCCAGGCACAGCGATGGATCGCCGGCGCGGATCGCACCCTGTTCCTCACCGGCACTCCGATGGAGAACCGGGTCGAGGAGTTCAAGACGTTGATCGGCCACCTCCAGCCCGACGTTGCGCGACGGGTCCGCACCGTCGACGGCCTTCTCGGAGCGGACCGGTTCCGGAGCCTGGTCGCGCCCGTGTACCTCAGGCGGAACCAGACCGACGTGCTCGAAGAGCTTCCACCTCGCATCGAGACCGAAGCATGGGTCGAGTTCGTGACCGAGGACTTCGCTGCCTACCGCTCAGCCGTGGCGTCTGGCAACTTCATGTCAATGCGCCGGGCTGCCTACGCCCCAGGCACACCCGAGGCGTCGGCCAAGCTCCGCCGCCTGGTGGAGATCGTCGACGAAGCGATGTCCAACGGCCGCAAGATCGTCGTGTTCTCGTTCTTTCGGGACGTGCTCGCCGCCGTCGCATCGGCGCTCGATGACGCCGTCGTCGGGACGATCACCGGAAGTGTGAACCCGGTCGAACGCCAACGGCTCGTCGACCAGTTCAGCGAGCAGACCGAACCGGGAGTGCTGGTCAGCCAGATCGAAGCGGGCGGTGTCGGTCTGAACCTCCAGGCGGCGTCCGTGGTCATCCTGACCGAGCCACAGTGGAAGTCGACCACCGAAGACCAGGCCATCGCCCGGTGCCACCGGATGGGTCAGGCCCGACCTGTCGAAGTGCACCGCCTCCTGGCCCAAGACAGCGTCGACGAATGCATGCTGGAGACGCTCGGCCGCAAGGCAGCTCTCTTCGACGAGTACGTCCGCAAGAGCGAGCTCACCGAGGCCAGCGCTTTCGCGATAGATGTCTCCGAGCTGCCCGTCGTCGAGGGCGTTGCCAGCCAAGTAGAGGCAGAGCGGCGGATCATCGAGATGGAACGGAAGCGCCTCGGTCTCGACGACCAGCCAGGTCAAACTCTCGCTACGGTCACGTGAGCAGGCCGCACTGCAGGAAGAGCCGGTACCGCGTCAGAACGATACGCACGACGCTGGTCATGGAAACATGACCAGTCGCGGTCACGCCGCGTCGACGGCCGTGGTAGGCCCGCGAGGCTCCTCGTGAGCGGGACGGCTGCCGGCGTCTACTTCCGGGCTACGTCCGGAGTCGCACGGGCATGCGACGGGCGAGTTGTTGTGTACCGCTGGCGATTGGAGGTCAATGGTCCCGACATCGTGGCTGTTCTCGGCACGGCGCTGGCCGCGGCGCATGTCCCATCCCCGATGCGTCTTCTGCACCCCCACGCGCGAGTGGCGACGAAGCTCGCCGCCAAATGCTCGACGGTACGGACCGGCGATTTCGGGGAGTTTCTCGCCACCCTGCTCTACAGCGAGCGTCTCGGAGAGGTCGTCCCTATCCAGAAGCTGGCGTCCAAGGCGGTCTACAGTGCCACCCAGCAGGGTACCGACCTTCTAGGCTTGACCATTTCTCCGGGCGAGAAGCCGGCACCCGTCGTAGTAGAAGTCAAAGCCCGAGCCACGGTCAGGCCCAAGGAGGACTTGGAGGAGATCGCGGTCTCGTTGGGCCGTACCTCCCCACACTACCTTGAGTCGGCGTGGACGACGGCCGTCGGACTGATGGAGTCCCACCCCGACTATCGCAGGGCATATGCCCTGGCTGCCGCTATCAGTTTGGCGAAGCTGCACTCCCCGGGCGAGCGCGGCCCGGATCACGACCGCCACGCGGTCATTGTGGCCCCCAACGTGCCGCTGACCGTGGCCACGATCACGAAGCATTGGGGTCCTGTCCCGCCGGTCAGCGAGCTGCACATCATCGAGGTACCCGACATGATGGGCAAGCCGGGCCGTGAGGGTTTCATGGACCAGGTCTACGCTCATGCCGCCACGCTGTCGTACGCCGAGGTCGACGCTGGCGTACCCGCCTTCCTCGCCGACCAGGTCCTTCAGCCTGGGGTCGAAGCGTTGCTCAGCGTCAGCGCGCCTCAAGCGGCCGCCAAGGCAAGCGCGGTAGGGATCCCCACACTCGGAGTGATCGAGGTGGCCTTGTGGGTCCTCGCCGAGTGGGACGGGATGGCAACCGCCCGCGCCCTGCAGCTGGCTGAGGCGGCACCAGAGGCCGCCATGACTGGGCTCGCTTACCTCCTTGCCGGTCAGTCCACCCGGGCGAAGCAGGCACTCGCCAATGGACACCCACTGTCCCCCCTCGTCTCGGCAGCGGAACAGCTCTGGAGCCAGGAGCTTACGATGGCCGGCTTCCACGCTGAGGTCGAGGAGCTGGTCGGGCAGCTTCCGGAACCGGAGTTGGCGGAGACCGTCCGCTACGTCGCGGCGGCTATCAGCTACCGGTACCCCCGTCTGCCCGCTCTTATGGTCAAGGCCGCGGGTGCCGACGGCCCCAACGTGAGCGGAGTGATCGACCGCGTCCAGAACAAGCTCGGCCGTCGGGCGCTGTGGCCCTCTCAGGCAAAGGCGCTCCACGGAGGCCTACTCGACCGGGGACACCCATCGTTGGCTATCAAGATGCCAACGTCTGCCGGGAAGACGATGCTCATCGAGCTGGTGGTGGCAGACGCTCTCGACTGTGCACCGGCCGCTGTGGCCGCGGTCGTCGCCCCGACCCGGGCACTGGTTCGGCAGCTCACCAGCGACCTCCGCCGCGCCCTACCCAGAGCGGCCGTGCGTTCGTCGCATGGGGGGATGGACTTCGATACCGAGGACCTGTCTGAACCTGGGTTGCTCGGGGAGCCTGGCGTCGTCGTCGTCACCCCGGAGCGGCTCGACCTGGAATGGCGACGGGCCGCATCCGGGGAGACGGGCGTCTCGATGAGCAATCTGGGCCTGCTGGTGGTCGACGAGGCCCACATGCTCACCGAGACCCGGCGTGGCGCCCGGCTCGAGCTGCTCGTAGCTAGAGCGCTGCGAGCCGGCGTCCGCGTGGTGTTGCTGTCGAGCCAGTTCCCGACGACGGAGCTAATGGCGGACTGGCTAGAGGGACGCCAAATCGAGTCGGAGTGGGGACCCACCTGGTTGTACCGCCAGGTCTACTACCGCTCCGAAGATAACCAGCACGGGCTGCTCGTGGACGAGGCGGGAGCAGTAACGGACGCGCTCACGCTTGTGACGCCGAGCAAGGCGGCGGATGGCGCCTGCGTACGTACGCGCCGTCATGAGGCCGCGGCTCTCGCCGAACGCCTGCACGCCGATGGCCTGGTGGTTGTCTACGCCGAGCAACGCGCGCGGATGGACAAGCTGTCGGAGGCGATCCGAGAACGGTTCAGCCGGCTTCCACCCCTCGATGATCCCAGGCTGACCGAACTGATCGCCCCGCTGGAGCACACCTACCCGGACCAGTGGCAGAACCTGCGGGTCGGTGTCGGCGTTCACCACGCCCACGTTCCGGTCGCCGTCCGCCAGGCAGTTGAGCGCTGCGCTCGGAAGCGGCTGCTCCGTTGCATTGCATGTACCTCGACGTTGCTCGAGGGCGTCGATTTTCCGACCCGGACGGTGATCTGCGCGTACCCACCCCAGGACGCTCACGGAAGGCCGCAAGTTGCGCGACTGCGAAATCTCGCCGGGCGAGCTGGACGAGGAGGGTTGTTCACCTCTGGAACCTTGATTGTGATGGTTCAGGCCGAGAAGGACGTGGCGAAATGGTTGAAGGCGTTTCGTTCAGAGCTGCCACCGACCCGGTCCGCTCTGCATGCGGCGCTAGCGCACCTGCGTTCGATCCCTGACCACCTGCAGCTCGCTCAACCTGACAGCATGCTGGCCGCCGTCGATGCGCTGATCCTCGAGGCGGCCGCCGAGGGAGCGACCACCGAGGGCGAGCTCCGCCAGCAATTGGAGGAGCTTCTCGGCCGGACCCTCTGGCACGCGGGAACCCGCGCCGCGTTGCGAGACATCGTCCTGCAGCGTGCGACGCAGCGTGCCGAGGCGGTACAGCGAGCCGTGGGTGGCGACATCTGGAAGGCAGCTTTTTACCGCACCGGACTGCCCCTGGCGTCCTGCCTGGCGCTGCGGGATGCGCTCGCCGATGATGCCGACAGGATCGCGGCGCTCCTGGCGGATGCTTGGGCGGATCACGACGAGGTCCTGGTGTGGCTGGCGTCACACGTCGCCCCGTATGCCCCCGAGCTGTCGCAGTGGGCTGCCCTCGACGGCGCCGAGTTGCGCGACGTGCTCAGCGCGTGGCTTGCGGGAGTACCCGCCGACACTATTACCCAAGCTCACTCGGAGGCCTGGGCCACGGTGTGGGAGGGGTTCGAAACGCTCCTCCCTTGGATCCTTACTGCAATCGTCGAGTTCATCCTCGTACAGTCGGGAACGGCGGGCATACGAGACGCGGCCCACGCCCGGCTCGGGATCTCACGGCTCCGCTACGGCGTTCCCCACGCCGCGCTGTGCGACCTGGTGCGTCATGGAGCCGACAGGGTCCAGGTCAGTCGTCTGGCCGAGGACTACGACAAGCTCGACCAGAGTGACCGGCTCGGTGTGGAGCGCACCGAATTCGTGCGCCAGGCACTCGCGGCGGCCGTGCCCGCGGGACCACAAGAGCCCTTCTAGCGGGGATACCGGACGAGCCGCAGGTTGGCTCGAGGGGCGTGCGTTGGTAACGGGACTGACCCAGAGGAATGGGCTCGCTTGGCACACGAATTGGAGTTTGTATGGTCGGTCGAGGTCCCATCATCCCGGTTCTCGCACGTTGGGAGGAAAGAGCGCCCACAGCTATCGGGACATCTCGTCGACGAAGCTGCCGTTGACGACCTCTGCTCTGGCTGCGACATAGATCAGTCGTCCGGAGGCCCGGCGCTCGAAGCCACCGCGCTGGGAGCTGGTGAGTGAGTCGGCGTCGATTCCGAGCACTCGACAGACGTTCTTCAGCGGGACGCCAAGATCGGGATTGACGACGAGGACTCGGCTCCGGCTGTTGCTTCGACGGAACAGGTCGTTGAAGTGCTCATCGGCCGACGCGAAGGAGTAGCCGATGACGACTACGAGCGATGCGTTCTGGAGGCAGTCATCAGCTTCGACCCAGGTTCGTAGCTGCTCACGGGACATGACGGGCTTGAAGCTCGTGGGCGGCACGATGGCCGGCAAGTCGATCGCAGCCGGTTCGCGTACATCCATGCGACGGTCCCCAAGGAAGGTGGCAATGCTCGCGACGTCGGTCGCGTGTACCAGTGCGGGGTCGCCCGAGATCACCTGGCGATCGTCGACGCGAAGGTACCGGTCGAGCCGGCCGTGGAAGAACTTGACCTGCCTCGTCATGGTCGATGGGAAGAAGTTCGTGTAGTTGAAGGTGATGATGTCCCCGCCCATCGAGGGAAGCGCGGGGTAGATCGACTTGTCGAGGGGCATGCGGTTGGCGGACCGCGCGCGGAGGAAGGCCCACAGCATCCAGACCAGATACAGGTAGGTTTTCTGGTCCGCGGGCTTTCCGGCCGAGAACAGCATGAAGTACGTCGAGAGGAGTTGTTCCACGTTGCTCGTCGCCTCGACGAAGAGGGTCAGCACCTCGCGCTCCCGGTCGCTCAGCTGGTCGCCACGCATCAGCGCCTCCCTGAACGCCGTACGGAGGGCGTCGCCGGGGAGCTGGGTGAGCGTGAGTCGCTGCGGGTCGAGGATCGGTTCGCTCTCTCCGGCGTCCCAGGCTTGACCGGAGAGTCTGGCGAGGGCGGCGAGGTTCGAAGCTGACAGCTGATTATGGGTCGCCATGTCGCAGAGCTGGTGGATTAGATCGCCAATGGGAGCCATCGACTCGTCAGACTTCAGTTTGTCGACCGCGGAGGTCAACGTGGGAACGACGTCGGTGGCCGAGGTGAAGAGTTCGCTCAGGAAGACGTTGCTCTGGTCGCCCGCGTACTTGTCGAACGTGAACCGCAGATGCGGCAGCTTGCCACGGAGTACCTGGTGGATCGGCGCGCCGTCCCCATGGCTGAAGGCGGCGAGCTCGCGTGCCAGGTTGGCGACGGTCGGGAGGTTGTAAGCGACATCGGCGCCGGCACCGAGGACGATCACTTTCCGGTGGATTGTCTCCGCGCTGCTCGGTTCGCTGGGGCGCTCAGCTGAAGTGGGCGACGCGGAAGTGCGGGAGTGATCTCCGGGACGAGGGCGTCGGCGCTTTGGCATCAATCCGACATTCTTGATCCAGCGGTGAGCTGTCCGCTCTCTGGTCTGGTACGACAGGGACACCGTGGGATCGGCCGACCTACGGGTCGAGCTGCGCAGCTTCCCACAGCTGGCGGCGAGCGGTTCGCCCGACGTCGTGGAAGCCAATCACGCACGTGGTGCGTTTCGTCCTACGTGCTCTGGTGCACCCTGAGCCGGCCCCTGGCGCCGCCTCCGGTAGGCAGCCGAACGGTTCTTGGTCCCGCAGGCGCGCTCGGAACACCAGCGGCGTCGCCCAGGCCGGGACCGGTCCACGAACAACAAGGCGCAGTCCGAAGCAGCACACTCGCGAACGTGGGTGATCTCCGGTCCGCTGAGCAAGTCGACGGCGTCTCGGGCCACCGTCGCCAGGCAGGATCGAGCCAGGGCGCGTCCGGCCTGGTAGACCCGGGTGCCGTCCGCTGCCAGCCGGGGCGCGAGGTCCGCCGTGGCCGCCCAGGTGTTGAGGAGGTCCCGGTCGGCGGGACCCGAAGGTTGGCGGTCGATGGCCGCACGCACCAGACGGTAGATCGCCTCGCGTAGCTCCCGGGCCTCGTCGAGAAGCCGGGCGTCCACGTTCGGCGCGTGCTCGACGAGCCCGGCGGCGACCACCCAGCGCCCGAGGTCGATAGGTTCCCGGAGCCGCTCGAAGCTCCGCCGCCAGCGCTCCCCGACCGTCGCGCAGAACGCCAGGCACAGCCGCCCCGAGGAGAAGCGGAACTGGAGCTCCCAACCCGGCAGGTCGTCGTCTTGGCCGCCCTCAAAGGCGTCCATGTTTGACGAACCTCTCATATCACGACTATAACCCGTGATGTGAGCACCAACGAGAGTCGTCGCTGCTTCGGGGCTGCAGCTGGGGCGTTCGTCGACCTAGTCGGCCGGGTTCGACCCGACCAGTGGGCGCTTCCCGGTCTCGGCGTCTGGGACATCCGGTCCCTGGTCGGCCACACCGCCCGCGCACTGTCCACGATCGAGACCTACTTTGCCCAGCCCACCAGTAGCCCCGTGCTCAGCGGCCCCGTCGAGTACTTCCTGTCCGTCCTCGGCGACGGTGCCGACGCCGAGGAACGTCGGCGGCAAGACGCGGCTATCGCCGAACGTGGCCGCCAGGCGGGCGCTGAGCTGGGCGACGACCCCGCCAAGGCGGTACGTGACCTGGCCCAGCGGGTGCTCGGCCTCGTCGATGCAAGCCCTGACGAGACCCTCCTCGCCACGCCAGCTGGAGCGATGGCGCTAGCGGCGTACCTGCCAACCCGGACCTTCGAGCTGACCGTCCACAGCCTGGATCTCACTCGATCCCTCGACATGGCGCTGCCAGCAGCACTTGCACCAGCGATCGCCGCCTGCTGCGAGCTTGCCGGCGCTCTTGCTGCTCGGCGTCCGAACGCCGCCTCCCTACTCCTGAACCTCACCGGTCGAAACAGCGGCCCGGCAAGCACGAGCGTCCTCTGAACCTCTGCCCAGGCGCTTGAAGGTGCCGTCCGTGCCGAGCCTCCCGTGGGGGACGGTCGGATGCCTCGGCCCCTCGTCTGCTAGAGGAATTGCGATTGGCATCGTACGATCTTCGACGTGAGGAGCTGCGAGGCGACGCATAGCGAGGTTGTGATTCTCGGTGCGGGGTTCTCCCGCGCGATCAGCGCTCATCTTCCGCTCGCCAACGAGCTCGGTGAAGCTGCTTACGATCGGGCTCAGTCCCAGGCACCTAACCTCTTCGGTTCGCGCCCTCCGTTCACCGACGACTATCCGTTCGAGAACTGGCTTTCCTTGCTCGCGGAGGACCAGCCCCATCTTGACGAAGCCGAGAATCGACTCAACGCGGCCCGATTCGCCAAGCTGGCGCAGTCGATCGTGGAGGTCCTCGGCGAGCGGCAGGCGCTCGCGCTGTTTGCTCCCGGGCCGCCCTGGCTTTACAGCCTCGTGAGCGCATTCCATCAACGCAAGACCACCGTCGTGACCCTCAACTACGACACGCTCCTCGAGGTCGCAGTCAACAGCACCTACCTCGGGCCGCCCGAGATCGAGGGTGGTCTCCCACGAGGGTTCGATGACATGGGTCTTGGCACGGCTGCATCCAAGGCACCGCGTGTGTCACCCGAGGATGTCATTGGAAGCCAGCCGCCGTTGTCTGCCCTACCGCGCCAGGCACCCGAGGCTACGATGCACCTCCTCAAACTCCACGGCTCGCTCGGCTGGTGGTGGGTTCCGAACGACGCGAGCGGGGCGACGCTCGCTCGTGAGGCGATCCTCAGCACCTTCGAGCACCCCGTACGGCTGACGGATGAACAGCGTCGGACGCTACCGGGACGGGAGCCCTTCATCGTTCCGCCGCTTGCGGCGAAGTCCCCGTACTACCGAAATCCCTTGACGCGACAGCTGTGGCGCGACGCCTTCGAGGCGATGAGAACGGCGGACCGCATCTCTTTCGTCGGATACTCACTGCCTCGAGCCGATCTCGTGATGGCCGGCATGATCGACACCTCGCTGCGAGGACGCGAGACCGACATCGACGTCGTCGACCTCGACCCAGACGTCATCGCCGAGCGTGTCTTCTCCCTCGGCGGACCGGAGAAGGACTCCGACCGGCTGGCCTGCTTCTCCGGAGAGAGTGCGGTCGAGAAGTTTGCAGGCGCGCTCTGCGACGAGACGGCGCGAGACGTCCCACCATCCATGACACGCCTCACTGGCGTAGTGGATCAGACACGGCGTGAGATGGCCGTGGTGACGTGGAGCCTTGGCGGTTCGCCAGTTCAGCACCGAGTGGTTGCCGTGGGTAGAGACTCGGATGGCACCCTGCGGCTCACTACGGATCCATGGGTCAACTACGGAGCGCAGCCCTCCGAGCAGGAGCCGACGACCCTGGACATCCTCAGGCACGCGGGTGGAGCCGAGCGAATTGTGGCACGGACGCCCCAAGGGCAAGAGTCGGTGATTGTCGGTTACAACGCTCCCAACTTCGACAACCCCAACGCGCGTCATGTGATCTACCTGATCGCCGCCGGGCAGCTGCCGGCACAAGAGGCGGGGACCGTCGCGTCATGACGCGTTTGGTAGTCAGCCGAGGAGATCTGGAAGCCACGTCCTTCAGTGATGCGTATTGCGTGAAGGGACCCGCCCGATGTGAACCACCAATCCGTAGCAGGTGGGATGTGTCGTGGCCAACGTTGTGTTCGCGACAACTCGCACCGCGCTGGGAGAGCTGGAGATGTGAAGGGCTCGGTCGTTCCTCACGGTCCGAGCAGCAGGGTCACCTCGAACCAGGCCGCGCCCCGCCTGGTTGGAGCTAACGCGTAAGTCGGGCCCGGCTCACCTCCGGCGGGTAGCTTAGAATATGGATGTTGACCTGCGGCGATATGTCGCCGACGCAGTCCGATTTGTCGAGTGAAGCCCACTTGTCATGGATCTGGACCAACGACCGCGTCAGCTGATGGCGCCATCACCTTCGACTTAGGAAGTCGATTGAGCGGGCTGTGCGTGGCCAATCTCAGGTCCCCTTTTTTGCCACGAGAAGTCCCGGTACTCGACGGGGTCGACGGCGAGGCCGACCGTCGAGGGCCAGAGGGCGAAGACGTGCTCCTGGCTCATCTTGCCTCGGGAGCTGCAGAAGCCGCACACCGCCGCCATCTCGCGGCAAGTTGGCCCTCCCGAGCACTTCCGTCGCTCAGATCTGGATACCCGTGGCGCCCTGCCCAACTTTGGGCGTACTGCCCGCCCGCTCGACCACGACGCGCTCCCGTGGCAGGCGCGACAGGCGCTGCGCCTCGATCGCCGCCTCCATGATTGGCGGGTTCGCCGTACCTCTGCTCACGGCGTCGCGGACCTGCGCTTCGAGGACCGGCCACATCTGGTCGGCGAACTTCTGCTTGCTGAACCCGTAGTCGGGGATCCACTCCTCCCAGACGGTCGCAACGTCCGGACCCTTGCGCTTCTTCGTCGCATGCGGCTTCGCCCGCTCTTTACCGATCCGCCTGATCAATTCGTGCCGGTCGCCTGGGTATTCGCCGATCGCCATCGCGAGGAGTCCGTCCGCGAGCTCCTCGTCGCTGAAGTGCGAGAACTCGAACGGACCGCCCGGCCACGACCGAACGGTCACGAGTTCGGTGCCTTCGGCGAGTAGGTCGGTGTGAAGGTCCGCGGGGAGCTCTTTGACGATCGACTCCTTGATGAGGTCTCGCTGGCGGTCTCGCATCTTCTCGTCGGCGTAGTCTTTCTCGGGGTCGGCGAGAACGAGCACCCTGGTCGGGGGTCTGACCAAGAACACCCACTTGTCGAAGGTGTTGCCGAGGAGGGGCCGCGCCGCATACCGCGCGAGAAGGTGGATCGGCTGGTCGAGTCCCTCGCGATTCTCGACGAGGATGCGATCGGCCCTGAGAGGAGCGCCTAGGCTCTCCATCACCCGCGGGAACAGCCGCTTCTCGGTCTCACCTTCGACTATGACGACGAGCGACGGGTGCGGCGAGAGGCCGTTCGACGTGAGGATCTCCTCCAGGTCGCGGCCGCGGGTGGCAAGTCGCTGCGCTCCAATCGGATCGCCCTCGCAGTCATCAGTGACCTCCACGCCTTCGGCCATCTCGACGACGCGCGCCACGATCTCCGCCGCGACCCTTAGGTCATGCGCCATCAACGTCCGGCCGCTCAGCGCCTCCCAGGTGTCGGGAGTCGCGCGTCGGATGAGGTCGTATAGCTCGCCCGTCTCGTCCAGCTGCTTGGCGTTCCACAGCAGGCGCTTCACGAGCTCGTGGGCGTCGGCGCGCGCGAGTCCAAGCCACTGCAACGCCGCGTGGGCATCGAAGGCGTCGCGCACCTGACGCCACTGCTCCGGCCAGGAGATCTTCCGATAGAGCTCGGGCAGGACGAGCGTATCGAGCGAGGAGAGGATCACGGCGAGGGACCGCCACTCCGAGCACGCGACCTCGTACCCCGCATCAGGCATGAATGCCGGGTCGAGGCGCCGGTACGAGCGGAGGCTCCTCGGACCGCGGCCCACGAAGTTCGTCTGGTGCTGCTCGATGTATCTGCGGATGTGGGGCAGGAGCAGGAGCTGGTGGCGGGAGTAGTAGATGCCTGGATGTGGGTCCGGCTGCACCTGCTTCTCATTCGTTCGCGCCCAGAGGCGGAAGCGAGAGTGCTCCGGGTCGGTGACCTCCCCGTTGCCCGCTGGGCGGACGAGGCGGGGCCCGATTCCGCTATTCCCGAGGTCGGCGATTCGGCTGTTGCTGATGTCGACGATGTCCTGGCTGCGGCTGCTGCCCGGGTGCGCCCAGTAGAAGGGGACAAGCATCCTGTGGCGATGAAGGTCCTCGAGGAGGCTCTCGTCGAGCTGCACGCCGCGCCGACCCGCCTCGCGCACGAAGTCGCGCGGCTCAAGGATGGGCGTCTGCGTGAACGGCATCTCGCGGGAGAGCACGTCGAGGCTCGTACGGGTCGTCGCCACTCCGACAGTTGGGATGCGTCGCACGTTGGTCGCGAGCCGGGCCATCTCAGTCGCGCCGCCCTGAGAGTCTCGGTCGACCAGCAGATGTCAAGGTCACGGATTGATGTTACGAGTGTTGCCCCTCCCGAGGATCACGATCTGAGTGGTGTTGCCCGCCGACCAACGTGAGGACGATGGCGACACGCCCGGTGAACGCCGCCGCTGATCATGTTGTCGCCGGCGGCGCCGACGATGACGACGGCGGTGTTCGCGTTGTCGTCGGACTCCTCACTCGACGTCCGCCTCGCTGACGGCCTGGCGGGCGGACTTCTCGTCGACGACGGCGCTGCGGTTGGCGAACGCGGCGACAAGCGACTGGCGTGCCACGTTGTTGACGGCCCGAGGAAGGCCCCGTGTGGCCTGCTGGATGTGGGCCAGCGCGTCGTCGGAGCAGAGAGTAGCGAGCATCATCCTACGAGCATTCGAGCCCGCAGAAACGAAGGAGGCGGCGAGAGCCGCTTTCTCATCTGGCTGGGCGCTGATCCTCCTGGATCAGCGCCCAGGAACGCTGGAGCCCACCCCCTACTTGTTGAAGAAGCCCCAGAGGCCCAACAGCGCGCTGAGCAACTCGGTGGACTTCACCTTCCGACCCTTGACCAGCTTCCAGCCCACGACACCAGCGCCCGCGAGCCCGAGGAGCATGGCGATCTTCCGAGGGTCGAAATCATCGCCGCTCACGGCAGTCTTCATAGCAACCTCCTTTGATCGCAAGTCTAGTCTCACCTGTGTAATTCTGGGCCGAGGCTGAGCCAGCACGGGCGGGGAGTTCCTGGTCGGTCAGAATTCCGGCAGCCGTCGCGTCGTACCCGGGCCGATCGCACCGGGATGTGGGCGTGCCCCAAAGTCACTCGGGCTCCGCTTCAAGTCGCGGCGCGAGCACGGATCGAGTAGCGCATCCCCAGCACGAAGCTGCCGCGCCGGGCCTCTCGGAAGACCGTGGTCTTGTTGGCGCGTAGGAATACCCGTAGGGCCGAGACCGCCGGACGCACCGAGACGTCGAGCGCGTCGGAGAGTTGCTGTGCGGAGAGGGATTCCGAACCCATCGCCAGCTCGCGGAACACTGCGGCCGTCGCCGTGCGGTGAGCTGGCGCCGGTACGACGTATGAGTCGAAGCGTTCCTGGGCGTGGTCGATCGCGTTCGCTGCCCGCGAGCCCTCTTCGAGGAGGAACCGTCCCACGTCGCCGGCGACCCGCTTGATCGTGTCTTTCCGCTCTGGCGGCTGGCGTCGGTATGCGACAACTCCTCCGACGATGAGGAGACCAACGATGACCCACACCACGGGGCCGATGCGATCAGCGACCCACTTGGCTCCGGCACCCACGGCCACGATCGGCGCGGCAGGAACAGTCGCCACTGCCTGGAAGCGGCGTTCGCCGACGGTGACGTCGATCGCGGCGATAACGGCGTTGACTCCTTGTGACGGCTCGCGAATCCCCAATGGCCGGAAGTGCTTGTAGTTGTGAGTGAGGAGGATACATGGGGACAACAGCGCTGCCAGTGCCGCCGTCGGGTAGTCGTCCGCGTCGAGGAGGTGAACAGCGGCCGCTCGTTCGTCGAGCTCACGCAGGTGATCGGGAAGGGCGACCACCCTGATGTAGGGGAGCCAGTCGGTTGCAAACATCTCAACCAGTTGGGATGGTGGGACGCCGAGCTGGTCAGCGAACACGGGTAGTTTCCGGCAGGTCTCCTCAAGCGTATCGCGCTCCATGAAAAGCCTGACCATGCCCTCTTGCACCGTTCGAAGCGACGCCGGAGGGACGCCGTTCTTGAGCTGTTGGGCAAGTCCGGTCCTGACGCAGCTCGTGTCGAGGACCGCCACGATGGGCCTTCGGTGGAGTTCGGCCAGCCGGTCCAAGGCCATGCGCCGTTCAGGATCTAGCCACCACGCCGCGACAGGGCGGTCGTAGCCTCCCACCTGCTGGTCGAAGGGCGCTCCTTCCATAGCGACATTGTAGTTCGTGCGAACAGGCGTTCGGTGTAGGTGTGGCCGCCGAGTCGGTCCCGACCTTCGGACCGTCAGGGAGGCACTACCTATTGCGGCGATCGGCAATCCTGGCGTGCCGCGCGGTGTGGCGGCTGCCGAAGATCGACGATGCTCTAACGTCCTCTAACGATGATGGGCCTGCCAGCGCGCGAGCGCCGAAGGCAGCTCGCTGCGAGGCAACGCGATTGGCGCCTCGATGGTCAGTACTCGCCACGAAACCGCAGGTCGTGTGGTTTCCCATCTGCGTGGTTCCCTGCCGAGGGCGCCAGCGGCGGGGACCGCCGGCCGGTCTCGCCGGCCGAGCGCTCACGGGGGGAGCCCGTACGCCTGCGGGCCGGGCGCCCCGCCGGGTCGATCTTCCCCGTGTCGCCGCCTGCCGCGCTCCGAGCGCAGAGGACCGAGCGGGCCCCCCCGAGAAAGGCGAGCACGGCGCGCAGCTCCCCATCGTCGAAGCCCTCGAGCAGCGCTCCCACCTCCGCACCGACGGCGCCGTAGCTGCGCTGCGCCCGGCGGCGCGCCAGGGGGGTGAGCTCGACGAGGACTTGGCGGCGGTCGCCCCCGGCGTGGTGCCGCCGGACCATCCCGGCCGCCTCGAGCCGGCCGAGGGCGATGCTCGTCCCGCCGCTGCTCAACCGTACGGCCTCGCTCATCGCCGAGACCGTGAGCGGCCCCTGACGTGCCAGGGCGGCCAGGCATCGGAGGTCCGTCCGGTTCAGGCCGAGCTCGTCGGCGACGCGCTCGTCGAGGCGCTCGAGCGCGGCCGCCAGCTCGCGCAGCTCGGCCCGGACCGCGAGCGAGAGCGCTTCCCGGTCCGGGTCGCCCTCCTCCGGGACGTTCGGGTCGGGGACCCCAGCTCGTCGCACCACAAAAGCATCTTAGGGAGCAAGTGTCTTTGCGGGCAAGAGAGTTGGCCGTCGGGCGACCGACCCGAGGGCTTCAGGATCGACGGTCACGTGCCGATCCGAAGTGCATGACTCAGGGCAGGGAAGCACGACCGGAAGGAGCGGGACCGGTCCGGAGCGAACCGGCTGCCGGCCCATCTGCCACGGGCACGGAGCGAGAGGGAGCGGCGACCCGCACCGTCGACGCCGTGCTCGCGTCGCTGCTCGCCCGGCACCCCCGGGCGACGGTGGTCGCCATCAACGAGGACGCCGTCGTCGTGGCGATGCCGCCGGGCGTGCCCGTCGCCCCGACCCACCGGCTCGTCGAGGAGGGCTCGACGCTCGACATCGTCGTCCAACAGGACCGCTCGGTGATCGTCAACCTCTATGTCCAAGCCCGCACGTCCGGCCTCGCCACGGGGACCGTCCGCCTCGCCGGCGAGCCCGACCACCCGGTCACGGCCCACTTCGTCGACTGCCGGTCGGTCCACGGCGCCGTCGTGGGCGTGATCAGCGACCAGCTCGACGACGTGCACGACCTCCTGGCCCAGTGGACCGCCCCCCACCTGCCTCCTCGGCTCGCCCGGGCCGTCAAGGACGAGTCGGCCGTCTACGTCTCGGTCGACGAGGCGTTCTCGCAGATCCTCGGGTGGGGTCGCGACGAGCTGGTGGGCGAGCGGGCCCTCCAGATCGTCCACCCCGACGACCACGACCTCGCCGTCGCCAACTGGGTCGACATGCTCGAGCACCCCGGGCCCGGCCGGCGGGTCCGGCTCCGCCACCAGCACAAGGACGGCCACTGGGTGTGGCTCGAGATCATGAACGACAACCGTCTCGACGACCCTGACGAACGGGCGGTGGTCGCCGAGATGGTCGACATCTCGGAGGAGATGGCCACCCACGAGGCGCTTCGGGCCAGCGAGCAGCTCCTGCGCGAGCTCGCCCAGACCATCCCCATCGGCCTGGTCCACAGCGACCCGTCGGGCCGCGTCCTCTTCGCCAACGACCGCCTCGGCGAGATCCTGGGTGTCGACCGGTTCGAGACCGTCGACGACCTGGCAGCCGCCGTGTCACCCGACGATGCGGACGCCGTCGCGCTGGCCGTCAGCTCGACGATGGGCACGCGGACCGGCGCCGACCTCGAGCTGCGCGTGCCGCAGGCGGCCGCCGTCCGCCACTGCACCCTGCGGCTGCGTCCCCTCGTCGACGACGACGGGGTCGTGACCGGGATCATCGGGTGCGTCGAGGACGTGACCGACAGCGTTCGCATGCGCAAGAAGCTCGAGGTGCAGGCCACCTTCGACCCCCTCACCGAGTGCTACAACCGGGCCTCGTCGCTCAGCGCGCTCCAGTCCGTGCTCCACCAGATCGGCGGGCACGGCCCCGTCGGCGTGGCCATCGCCTACGTCGACCTCGACGAGTTCAAGCCGGTCAACGACACCTACGGGCACGCCACCGGCGACGACCTGCTCGTCCTGGCGGCCGAGCGGATCCGCCAGTCGGTGCGCTCGAGCGACGTCGTCGGGCGGATCGGCGGCGACGAGTTCCTCGTCATCTGCTCCAAGGTCGGCTACCCCGGGGACGCCGTCCGCATCGGGGACGCGATCGCCACCCACCTGTGCCAGCCGGCGACGATCGGCGAGCTCGAGCTCGACATCCGGGCGAGCGTGGGCGTGGCGTGGACCGACGACCCCGACATCGACCCCGAGCACCTCGTGGCGGCGGCCGACGAGGCCATGTACCGCTCGAAGCACGACCGTCGCTGCGAGCCAGCGCTCGCCGAGCCGATCCTCGTCGGGGGCCCCGAGGCCGGCGCTCCCCGGCCGGGAACCGCGACCCGGGCGAACTCGCCCGAGGTCGCCGACGCCTCCACCGCGACGGCTCCCTCGTGAGGACGGGCCCGTACCGGGCCCCTCCCCGACCGGGTGCAGCCGGGGTGCCGGTCGGCGCTCCCGGTACCGGCCGTCACCCGGCGAAGCCGGTCTGGCGGACGGTCACGTTGACCCTCGACGCGCCGAGCTCGAGCCCGGCGGGCGCCGTGCCCACCAGGACCTTGGGCACGCCGTGGTACGCACGCCGGGACGGCCCGCCGAAGACGAACAGGTCGCCCGAGCACAGCTCGACGTCGACCCACGGGCGCGAGCGCCCCGAGGTGTTCCCGAAGCGGAACCGCGCCGTGTCGCCCAGGCTGAGCGAGACGACCGGGGCGTCGGCGAGCTCCTCGCGATCGACGTGCATCCCCATGCGCGACGCCGGTCCGTACTCGTTGACGAGGGCGACGTCGGGGTCGAACGTTGCGGCGGCACCGGGCCCGAGCGTCTCGGCGACGGCGCGGCGAGCGAGGGCAGCGAGGCCGGCGGGCAGCGGCGGCACCGGTGAACCGTCGCCGTCGACACGGGTGCGCGTGTAGCGGTACGGGCTCCAGTGCCAACCGAGGCAGGCGATCCCCACCGTCATGACGCCGCCGTTTCGCACCACCGGGCGGTGGGCCCCGCCCGCCTCGGTCACCCATCGGGCGCACGCCCGGGCGAGCGACCGCTGAGCCTCGTCGTCGAGCCAGCCCGGGACGTGGACGGCGCCCGGCGCCACGACGACCGGCCCCGGGTCGAGGAGCCGGCTCACCGTCGACGGGCGCGCCCGCGCCCGCCGGAGCGGGTCCGGACGGTCCGACCGGCGGGGCTGCTACGCGTCACGCCCGCCGAGGACCTCGAGGGCTCGGTCGGCGTGGAGGTGCATGCGCACCTCGCTGCTGATGACCGCCTGGACGCG
>JAJYWG010000292.1 GCA_021791615.1 Actinomycetes bacterium | reverse complement strand
GGGGAGCAGGTGAGGTCCTCGTCGCCGGGCCAGTCCGCATCGAAGAGGCTGAGCTGGACGTACCCGTCTCGGGCGACCCGCCACGCTGCGACCCATGCCTCGATCGGCGCGACGTAGAGGCGCGCCACGTCGGCTCGCTCGACGGCGACGATGCGCCGGTCCCGCCGGATCCCGAGATCCTCCCGGCGCACGTGGGCGATCGCACGGCTGGTCAGGCCGACGAGTGCGAGCTCGGCCTCGTCCGGGTCGCCGCCCGGCCATCGCAGGACGCCGGCAAGCCAGCGCACCGAGCCTCGGCGTGCCCGGGGGATCGGCGCCATGCCAAGCGCGAAGGCCGTCCCGGCGCGTTCTCCTTGGGTCTCGGCGCCCGTTGCGGCATCCCGCAGAGCGGTCTCGACCTTGTCGTAGGTCTTGACCTGCACCGTCACGTCGGGGAGCACCACGAGATCGCCCGTGTCCTCCCTGCGCCCGGCCCCGAGCTTTCGCTGCGGCTTCGCCACCACGAGGTCGGGGGCCAACGCCCGCAGGACACCGACCGCTTCGCGCTCCCCCCGGTCGCCCTTGATCTTCGACGCGTTCGTCATCGCTCGTAAACCATGCGGCGAGTCGGGCGCGACGCCATCTCGGCTCTGGGCATGCCGTCGTGAGGTGGGTCCAGGCCGCTCGGCACTCCCGATCCGGTTCGGATCCCAGGCGTGCCGGGCGCCGGGCTCCGTCCTCGTCCGCTATGACCGCTACGGGGCGCTGAGCGCCACGGAAGCGGAGCAGGCGTCCTTCCGGGCCATCGCCGCTGCCTGCGGGCGTCACGGGCTCGCTGTGGTGGATCACCTCATGTCGCCATGGGCGACTTCAGTTCGGCCTGGTTGGCTCACTCCTGATGCTGCTCAGTGGGACGGCCGTTGGCTCGTCCGCTGGGTCGTTGGGCGAGGCGCTGCCCCCTTCGACGTGTGGGGCGTGGAGCGCTCGTGCTCAGGTACCCGCGCCCCGCCTGCCCGCCTGTACGGGTGGATGTAAACGATCTTGTTGTCCTTCTCGGTCTCGGCCACGCTGTTGTCCCTCTGTGGGTTCCCAGTCGATGTTACGGGAAGTATATTGGGAAGGTGATGACGATGACGACGCCGTTCGGACCATCGGTCCAGGAAGTGCCGCTGACCAGGGCTCCCCTGGTGAACGTGATCGCCCAGGTCCGCTTCCCGGCCGTGATGAAGATCGAGGACAGTGCCTTCGTGGCGAACTTCCAGGAGGCGATCCGGACCGACTACCCGATCCTCCGTCCGGAGCGGCAGCTCGGAGTCCTGATCGGTCCGGGAGGCGTCCAACCGCAGGACGCTGGGACCGTCTGGCGCTTCGGGACGAAGGACCCGGATGCCTGGCAGGTGACCCTGGCGCCCAGCTTCGTCTCGCTCTCAGCGAAGCGGTACACGCGCCGGAGTGACCTCCTTGCTCGCCTGACTGTGGTGCTCCACGCCCTGGAGGGCTGGCTCCACCCGAACGTCTGCGACCGCATCGGCGTCCGATACGTGGACCGGGTGACAGGCGAGCAACTCGCTCGAATCAGCACACTCGTCCGTCCGGAGATTCTCGGCGTCGCTGGAAATGAGACCGTACTCGGCAGCGCGGAGGTCGTGCACGCCCTGTCGGACACGCTGTTCCGACTCGACGATTCCTCGCAGCTGCGTGGCCGATGGGGCAGGCTTCCAGCCGGTGCCACGTATGACCCAGGCATCGAGCCAGCGCGGGAACCGTCGTGGGTGCTCGACCTTGACCACTACACCTCACAGCAAGAGGACTTCGACCTCGCCGTGATCGGCGGGACGGTCGCCGACTTCTGTGACCGCATCTACACGTTCTTCCGATGGGCAGTCACCGATGAGTTCCTCGATGAGTTCGGAGCAGAGCGATGAGCCCCCAAGTGCAAGCGAGACCAACTGCTCGTCAGGACGATCCCGAGGTTGAAGGACCCTGGTCGATCCTCCCGATTGCCGACACGCTCTTTGAGCGGAAGTCCTCGACGACGACGAGACTCGGAATGCCCTTCCTCGTTCACGATCTCGACGATGTGCTCCTCGGCGCCGAGCGCATGACCGGCGGCGCAGTGAGCTGGAGCGACCAGTTCTGGCGCATTGACGTCAGTTCCACGGAGACCGGCATCACCTACGCCAGCACTCCTCGCCCCGTACGTGAGGAGGTACAAAGGCTCCGCGACGAGATCGCCCGCCGCACGCGCCTGACCCGTGAGCAGATCGCTCGTGCTCTCGGTGTCGATCGCCGGTCACTGAGTGCCTGGGTCAAAGGCGAAAGTGCCCCCAGCCCGGACAAGTTGGAACGTCTGCAACTCCTGGCGGATGTGGTTAGGGACATCGACGCGACCGAGCCAGGGACTGCCACGGAGGCGTTGCTGAGCCGCACCGCAGGACAGGACTTTCTCGATCGCATAGCCTCTGGTCGCTTCACTCATCCACGTGACTGGCAAGCATTGCGCGGATCGCCCTCGGTGACGATCGTGCACCGTCGTTCGGCCAAGCGACCGCTGCATCAGAACGCGCTCGATGCCTATCTACGGGGCGAGCTCCGTCCCCTCGGACGCGCCGACACCATCCATCCTGAATCGGACTACGACCAGGACCTTTCGCGGGCCGAGCGCCTCATGCCCGACGAGCCGGTCCGGAGGAGCCGCAGGGGCTACCGATGATGAGTCCGGACGACTTCTACGAGTGGCACGACGAGCCACGGCAGGGCGACATCGTGCTGTGTGGTGTCTCGCGGATCATTGCAGACGATCGCCACAGTCCTTCGCAGTGGGAGTCGCTCGATGCTCACTT
>JAJYWG010000120.1 GCA_021791615.1 Actinomycetes bacterium | reverse complement strand
GGTCCGGGGGACGGCCAGCTTCTACGACATGCTCCACACCGAGCCGGTCGGCACCTACGTGATCTCGGTGTGCACCAACATCGCCTGCATGCTGGCCGGCGGCCTGGAGCTCCTCGAGCACGCCGAGAGCTCGCTCGGCATTCGGGCCGGGGGCACCACCGACGACGGGACGGTGACCGTGGAGGAGGCCGAGTGCCTGGCCGACTGCAACCGGGCACCGTGCGTCCAGGTGAACCACCGCTACATGGGCGCCCAGACCCCCGAGTCCTTCGACGCCCTGGTGGCCGACCTCCGGGCCGGCCGCCTTGCCGACACCGTGCCGCCCCACGGGACCCTGGTCCGGGTCCGCCGCAGCGTAGGCCTCACCGCCGGACGGGCCACCGCCCCGAAGAGAGCCCGAGGGTGACCGTCACCGACGCCCCACGCATCGTCACGTCCCGCCTCGCCCACGAGGACTCCCACACCTTGTCCCGGTTCCTGGCCACCGGGGGGTACGAGGGGCTCCGCAAGGCGCTGTCCATGTCGGCCGCCGATGTCGCCGCCCAAGTCGACGCGGCGAGCCTCCTGGGGCGCGGCGGGGCCGGCTTCCCCGCCGGTCGGAAGTGGTCGATGCTGCGGGCGGACCCGGTGACCTACCTGGTCGTGAACGGAGACGAGAGCGAGCCGGCAACGTTCAAGGACCACCTCCTGGTCGAGAGGGACCCCCACCAGCTCATCGAAGGCGTGGTGATCGCGGCCTATGCGCTCGGGGTGGCCCAGGTGTTCATCTACCTGCGCGGCGAGTTCGCACTGGGCCTCGAACGCGTCCAGGAGGCGCTCAACGACGCGTACGCCCACGGCGCAGTGGGCCGGGACATCTTCGGATCGGGCTTCTCGGTGGACGTCGTGGTCCACCCCGGCGCCGGGGCCTACATCTGCGGCGAGGAGACCGCGCTGCTCGAGTCGCTGGAGGGCAAGCGGGGCTTCCCGCGCATCAAGCCACCTTTCTTCCCGGCGTCGGTCGGTCTCTACGGGCAGCCCACCGTGGTGAACAACGTCGAGACGATGTCCAACCTGCCGTGGATCGTGACCCACGGCGGGGAGGCGTTTGCCGCACTGGGGGAGGGCCGGTCGGCCGGTACCCGGCTCTTCGCCCTGTCGGGGCACGTGAAGAACCCCGGGGTCTACGAGGTCGAGATGGTCAAGACCACCTTCCGGGACCTCATCTTCGCCCCGGTGCTCGGCGGAGGGGTCCCCGGCGGGCGGGCCGTGAAGGCCGTCATCCCCGGCGGGGTGTCGGCGCCGTGGTTCGGGCCCGACCAGCTCGACATTCCTCTCGGCCAGGACGAGGTCGGGGCGGCCGGCTCGATGCTCGGCTCGGGGGCCATCACGGTCATGGACACCTCCACTTGCATGGTCCGGGCGGCCTGGCGGATCACCCGGTTCTTCGCCCGGGAGTCCTGCGGGCAGTGCACCCCGTGCCGGGAGGGTTCGGGGTGGCTGGAGCGGGTCCTGCGCCGGATCGAGACCGGCAGCGGCCGGGAGGAGGACCTCGACCTGCTCTTGGACGTGAGCGACAACATCTCCCCAGGCCTGCAGTGGCCGCCCCAGCAGACCACCATCTGCGTGCTCGGGCCCTCCATCCCGTCCTCGATCCACTCGGCCATCGACATGTTCCGCGACGAGTTCCTCCTCCACGTGAAAGAGGGGGGGTGCCCCTATGACTGAGCAGCCCATTGATGCGGTCCCCTTCACCCTCGACGGCCGCCCGGCCACCGCCCGGCCCGGCGAGATGCTCATCAGTGCCGCCGAGCGAGCCGGGACCTACATCCCGCGCTTCTGCTACCACCCGCGCATGGAGCCGGTGGGGATGTGCCGCATGTGCCTGGTGGAGGTGAGCGGTCCGCGGGGGGCGACCCTCCAGCCGTCGTGCTTCGTGGCCGTGACGGAGGGCATGGAGGTGGACACCGCATCGGCCAAGGTGAAGAAGGCCCAGGACGGGGTGCTGGAGCTGCTCTTGGTGAACCACCCCCTCGACTGCCCGGTGTGCGACAAGGGGGGCGAGTGCCCGCTCCAGGACCAGACCCTGGCCTACGGTCCGGGCGAGAGCCGGTTCGTCGAGGAGAAGCGCCACTTCGAGAAGCCGGTGGCGATCTCCGAGCTGGTGCTCTTGGACCGGGAGCGCTGCATCCAGTGCGCTCGCTGCACCCGGTTCGCCGAGGAGGTGGCCGGCGAGGCCCAGATCGACTTCGCCGGACGGGGGGAGCATGTGGAAGTGGCCACCTTCCCGGGCCAGCCGTTCACGTCGTACTTCAGCGGGAACACGGTACAGATCTGCCCGGTGGGGGCCCTCACCGCCACCCCCTACCGGTTCACCGCCCGACCGTGGGACCTCGAGCAGGTGGAGTCCACGTGCACCACCTGCGCGCTGGGCTGCCGGGTCGCAGTGCAGTCCTCGGCCGACCGGCTGACCCGCCTGCTCGGCATCGACTCGGACCCGGTGAACCAGGGGTGGCTCTGCGACAAGGGGCGGTTCGTGTTCGAGTCGGTCAACGGCACTGGCGGCACTGGCGGCACTGGCGGTGCTGACGGAGCGAACGGCACCGGCAGCAGCACCGCGCGCTTGAGCGAGCCGATGGTCCGCAAGGACGGCGAGCTGGTGGCCGTCGGGTGGAGCGAGGCGCTGGCGGCGGCCGCCGAAGGCCTGTCCGCTGCCCGTTCGGCCGGGGGGCCGGGCGCGCTGGCCCTCGTGGGCGGAGCCCGGAGCACGAACGAGGGCGCGTACGCCTGGGCACGCCTGGCCAAGGCGGTCCTCGGGACCGACTCGGTCGACGCCCAGCTCGGCGACGGCCTGCCGGCCGAGCTGGTCCTGTCGCTGCCGCGCGCGACGATCGACGAGGCGTGCGCCGCGCCGGTGGTGGTCGTGCTCGCAGGCGACGTGCGCGAGGAACTGCCGGTGCTCTACCTGCGCCTCCGACGGGCCGCGCTCGACGGCCCGGGCGCACTGGTGGAGCTCGCGCCAGGCGCCACGTCGCTCACGCCCTACGCCGCCGCTTCCCTCCTCGTGCGCCCGGGCGACGCACCCCTCCTGGTCCGGGCGCTCACCGGTGACGACAGCGCAGCGGCCGCGCTGCGCTCCCACCCCGAGGGGCCGGCGGCCGACGACGGCGCGCTGGCACGGGCCCGCGAGCTCCTGGCTCCCCGCGGGCCGGCGGGCGAGGGCGGTGCGGGGGTGGTGGTCGTCCTGGGCCGACCCTCGATGGCCGAGCACGAAGGGGTGGTGGCCGAGGCGGCCCGGGTGCTCGCCGAGGCGCTGCCCGGTGCGCGGTTCCTGCCGGCGCTGCGACGCGGGAACGTCCACGGCGCGCTGGACATGGGCTTGGCTCCCGGCCTCCTCCCGGGCCGGGTCGCCCTCGACGACGGGAGGGAGTGGTTCACCGAGGCCTGGGGGTCGGTCCCCGCCGAGCGCGGCCTCGACGCGACCGGCATCCTCACCTCGATGGCCGCCGGGGACGGCGGGGTCCGGGCGCTGGTGGTCCTGGGCGCCGACCCGGCGGCCGACTTTCCCGACACCGAGCTGGCGGCGCGGGCCCTCGAGCGCGCCGACTTCGTCGTGGCGGTGGCCGGGCACCCCTCGGGCGCCACCGAGCGGGCCGACGTCGTGCTCCCGGCCGCCGTGGCCCACGAGCGCGGCGGCACCACCACGAGCACCGAAGGCCGGGTGAGCCGGCTCGCCCCCAAGGTCGTGCCCCCCGGCGAGGCCTGGCCGGACTGGATGATCGCCGCGGAGCTGGCAGCCGAGCTCGGCGCGGACCTCGGCTTCACCGGCATCGAGGAGCTCTGGGCCGAGATCGCCCGGCTCGCACCTGCCTACGCCGGGCTGACGGCCGCGGTGCTCGAGTCCACAGCCGGGCGCGACGGCCTCGTCGTCCCCCTGGGTCCCGCTGGCGGCGCCGGGCGGGTCCCCGAACCGATCGATCCGATCGCGCTGCCCGGCGTGGAGTCGGTCGAGCGCCAGGGCGCCCCGCCCCGGATCGGGCTGGCCGAGCCTCCTGCAATCGACGAACGGGCGCCCTCCGACCGCCCGGCGGCGCCTCCCCCGCCCAGCCTGGCCGATCGCGTCCGGGCCGGGGCCGCTCCCCACGTGGAGCCGGTGGACAGCTACTCGCTGCGCCTCGTGTCGGGACGCCGCCTCTACGACACGGGGAGCGCGATGAGCGCGTCGCCCTCACTGCGTGCGCTGGTGCCCGCGGCCGAGGTCCGGGCCAACCCCTACGATCTCGACCGGCTCGGTCTCACCACCGGCGACCCGGTGCGGGTCCGCTCGGCGCGCGGCTCGCTCGTCCTGCCCGCACGTGCAGACGCCTCGCTGCCGCGGGGCGTGGCGGCGGTGGACTTCGGCCTGCCGCTCCCTGCCGGCGGCGCGGCGGGCAGCCCTGCCGTGCCCAATGCCGCGGCGGCGCTCATCGATCCCGCAGCGGCCGTGACCGATGTCCGGCTGGAGTCGGTCGGATGAGCGCGGTCCTGCACCCGGCGCTGCTCGGCGCGCTCACCACCCACGGCGACCCGCTCTACAACCACGGGGTCGGCTGGTTCGTGTGGGTCGTGGTCGTGATCAAGGTGCTCGTGGCCTTCGCCGTCCTGCTGGTCTCGGTCATGCTGATGATCTGGTTCGAGCGCAAGCTCATCTCGGACATGCAGAGCCGCATCGGGCCGAACCGGGCCGGGCCCTGGGGGATGCTGCAGACCATGGCCGACGGGATCAAGCTCTTCTTCAAAGAGGACCTGGTGCCCGACCAGGCCGACCGGTTCGTGTTCAAGCTGGCGCCCTACCTCTCGCTCGTCCCCGCCCTGCTCATCTTCACCGTGGTGCCGGTGGGCGGGATCGTCACCCTCGACGGCCACGCCTTCGAGCTCCAGGTGGCCGATCCGCCCATCGGGATCCTCCTCGTGCTGGCCATGTCGTCGATCGCCGTCTACGGGGTGATGCTGGCCGGCTGGTCCTCGGGGTCCAAGTACCCGCTGCTCGGCTCCGTGAGGGCCTCGGCCCAGATGATCTCCTACGAGGCAGCGCTCGGGATCTCGGTGGTGACCGTGGTGCTCATCACCGGGTCGCTGTCCACCCGTGCGATGGTCGAGTCCCAGGCGACGAACTTCTGGGACTGGAACTTGATCCGGCTGGGCTTCGTGCCGTTTTTCCTGTTCTTCACCGCCATCACCGCCGAGCTGACCCGCCCGCCCTTCGACCTCACCGAGGCCGAGTCCGAGCTGGTGGGCGGCTACCACACCGAGTACTCGTCCATCCGGTTCGCGCTGTTCTTCCTGGCTGAGTTCATGAACGTCATCACCATGTCGGCCATCGTGGTCACGCTGTTCCTCGGAGGTCCCGACGGCCCGGTGCCCCACCTGCCGTCATTCAGCATCTGGTTCCCAATCGTGTGGTTCCTGGCCAAGGTGATGATCTTCCTCTTCGTCTACGTCTGGCTGCGGGCGGCGCTGCCACGCCTGCGCTACGACCAGCTCATGACCCTCGGGTGGAAGTACCTCATCCCGATCTCGCTGGGCTGGCTCATGATCGTGGCCGGGTTCGTCGTCGCCGGGTGGTGGGGGATCGGCATCGCCGTCGGCACGGTGATCGCCGCCGGCCTCCTGCTGCGCGCGTTCACGATCGGTCGGGAACGGGTCAACGCCGACGAAGCGGTCCTCCCTCCCCTCGGCCGGCGCCCCCAGTCCCCGGAACGCCCGACCGCAGGAGGTGCCTGATGGGGCTCGCCGACGACGTGAAGCAGGAGCTCAAGTTCCTGGGCGGGTTCAAGCTCACGTTCGAGCACCTGACCCGTCCCCGGGTCACCCGCCAGTACCCCGACGAGAAGAAGCCCAAGCAGCCGCGCCAGCACGGCCGCCACGTCCTCAACCGCTACGAGGACGGGATGGAGAAGTGCATCGGCTGCGAGCTGTGCGCCGGCGTGTGCCCGGCCGACTGCATCTACGTGCGGGGCCTCGACAACCCGCCCGACCACCCGGTCTCCCCGGGTGAGCGCTACGGCTACGTGTACGAGATCAACTACCTCCGCTGCATCCACTGCGACCTGTGCGTGGAGGCGTGCCCCACCGAGGCCATCACCGAGTCCAAGCTCTTCGAGTTCTCCTTCACCAACCGGGCCGACGCCATCTACACCAAGCGCGAGCTCGTGGTCGACGACGAGGGCCGTCCCCAGCACCTGCCGTGGGAGGACTGGCGCCCGGGCGACGACCAGCACACCTCGGGATGGATGCGGGCGACGGCCCCGGGTGGCCAGGCCGCCTACGAGGGCGAGGTCCAGTGGTCGGGCGAGCTCGGTTACGGCGTGCGCCGGCCCGAGGGGGGCCAGTCGGGCCGGCGCGACGACCAGGCCACCGGCACCCTGGCGCTGCGCGAGGTGCTCGAGGCGCACCTGCTCGACGAGGACATTCCCCTCGCGCACCGGGGGATGCGGGGCAGGATCTGGCGGGCACAGGTGTCAGCCGAGCGGCACCGCCGCAAGTTCGAGGCCACCCGCCGCCGCCTGGCCGAGGCCCGGGCGGTCCGCCGCCGGAACAAGTCCGGGGGTGGCGCATGACGCCTCTTTTGGCGGCGGCCGGCGGCACCAGCACCGGCGTCTCGGGGACGACCATCCCCGACCTCGTGACCTTTGCCGTGTGCGCGGCGATGGTCCTGCTCGGCGCCGTGGGCGTGGTGACGTCGCGCAACCCGGTCCACGCGGCGCTGTCGCTGGTGCTCACCTTGTTCGGGGTGGCCGTGCTCTTCGTCGAGCAGCAGGCCGACTTTCTCGCCGCCGTCCAGATCATCGTCTACGCCGGGGCGATCGTGGTGCTGTTCTTGTTCGTCATCATGTTCCTCGGGGTCGACCGCGAGGAGAACATCGACATCGAGCCGCTGCGCGGCCAGCGTCCGCTCGCCTTCGCCCTGGTGGCCCTCGCCCTGGCCGGCCTGCTGACGCTCGCCGCCACCGCCCACTGGGTGACCGGCGCGCGCGCCGTCTCGGGCTCCACCACGGCCGGCGGCCATACCAACGTGCACCTGCTCGGGCAGTCGGTGTTCACCACGTACCTCTACGCGTTCGAGGCGACGGCCGGGCTGCTCGTCATCGCCGTCGTGGGAGCGGTGGTCCTCGCCCGCCGCCCGGCCGTCGCGGCCGAGGACGACCCCGAGCCGGACGCCGAGCCGGACACCGAGCCCCAGCTCGAACCGGATCCCGAACCCCAGCCCGAACCCCAGCCCGAGCCCCAGCCCGAGCCCCAGCCCGAGGAGGTGGCCTCGTGACCCTGGGTCCCCAGTGGTACCTGTCCCTGGCGGCCGTGCTGTTCGCCATCGGGGCCATCGGCGTCCTGGTGCGCCGCAACGTGCTGGTCATGTTCATGTGCATCGAGCTGATGCTGAACGCCGCCAACCTCACCTTCGTCACCTTCTCCCGGGTCCTCGGGGACATCGGGGGGCAGACCGTGGTGTTTTTCGTGCTGGTGGTCGCCGCCGCCGAGGTCGTGGTGGGCCTCGGCATCGTCGTGGCCATATTCCGCAGGCGGGCAGCTACCACCGCCGACGACCTCCACTCGCTGAAGGGCTGACCCCGACATGCTCCACGCCGTCTTCCTGATACCGCTGCTGCCGCTGGCCGGTTTCGTGGTCCTGCTCGTCGCCGGACGGCGCATGGGCGACCCGTGGGCCGGCTGGGTGGGGACCGCGGCCATCACCGGCTCCTTCGCCGCCGCCTGTGTCTCGTTCGCCGGCCTGCTCCACCTGCCTTCGAGCGCCCGCCAGGTCACGTGCGGGCTCACCTGCGGCGCGGCGTCGTCGGGACCTGGAGCCCACTCGTTCTTCTCGTGGATCGCGGTGGGCGGTCTCCAGGTCAAGGCGGCCATCCTCTTGGACCCGCTCTCGATGACCATGTGCCTGTTCGTGACCGGGGTGAGCATGCTCATCCACCTGTACTCGATCGGCTACATGAAAAAGGACCGGGACTACACCAAGTTCTTCGTCTACCTCAACCTCTTCGTGTTCTCGATGCTGGTGCTGGTCATGTCCAACAACCTGCTCGTGACGTTCGTGGGCTGGGAAGGCGTGGGCGTCTGCTCGTACTGGCTCGTCGCCTTCTGGTTCGAGCGCGACTCGGCCGCGTCGGCCGGCAAGAAGGCCTTCTTGTACAACCGGGTCGGCGACGTCGGGTTCCTCATCGCGATGTTCCTCATCTTCTCCAAGGTCGGCTCGCTGGACTACGTGACGATCTTCGCCCACAAGGACCTCTTGGCTGGGGGGGCGGCCACCGCCGCCGTGCTGCTCGTGTTCCTGGCAGCGACCGGCAAGTCGGCACAGATCCCCTTGTTCAACTGGCTGCCCGACGCCATGGAGGGCCCGACCCCGGTCTCCGCGCTCATCCACGCCGCCACGATGGTGACCGCCGGCGTCTACCTCCTGTGCCGGATGAACCAGGTGCTCGAGCTGTCGCCTGACGCCATGTGGGTGATCGCCATCGTCGGGGGAGTGACGGCCTTCGTGGCCGCTTCCATCGCCTCCGCCCAGCAGGACATCAAGAAGGTCCTTGCATTCTCCACGGTGTCCCAGATCGGCTACATGGTCCTGGCCGTCGGGTCGGGCGCCTACATCGCGGCGATCTTCTTGATGGTGTGCCACGCCTTCTACAAGGGCCTGCTGTTCCTCGGTGCCGGGTCGGTCATCCACGGCCTGGAGGACGAGCAGGACCTGAAGCGCATGGGCGCGCTGCGCCGGTGGCTGCCGTGGACCTACGGGACCTTTCTCGTAGCGTGGCTGGCCATCGCAGGGGTCCCGCCGTTCTCGGGGTTCTGGTCCAAAGGCGACGTGCTCGACAACGTCTTCGCCAAGAGCCCGGCGCTGTGGGTCCTCGGCCTGGTCACCGCATTCGGGACGGCGTACTACATGAGCCGGCTCTTCTACCTCACGTTCACCGGCCAGGCCCGCTGGCAGGAGCCGGCCCCCGACGGGAGCCCTGCCCACCACACCCCCCACGAGTCGCCGTGGGTCATGCGGCTCCCCCTGGTGGTCCTGGCGGTGTTCGCCGCCGGCGCCGGGATCTTCGACCTGCCGTGGGTCCACCACGACTCGTTCGCAGGGTGGCTCCAGCCGGTGTTCGCCCACAGCCTCTACGCCGACCACGTGGGGTCGGTGCGCGAGTGGGTCCTGGCCGTCGTGGACTCGCTCATGGCCCTGGCCGGCCTGGGCGTGGCCTGGGTGCTGTGGAAGGGGAAGTCGGACCGCCCGGGCCTGGAGCCGACCTTCCTGCGGCGGGTCTGGTACTGGGACGACGTCTACGACACGGTGATCGGCCGACCGGGCCAGGTGCTGGCCCGCTTCAGCGCGGCGGTGGTGGACAACAAGGTCATCGACGGGGCGGTGAACGGCGCGGCGTCCCTGGTGCGAGCCAGCGGGTCCGCGGCCCGCCGGCTCCAGTCCGGCTACGTCCGCAACTACGCCCTCGGGATCGCGATCGGGCTGGTGGCGATCATCGCCTTCATGCTCAGCCGGGCGTGGTGGTCGTGACCTCCGCGGCCTTCCCCTACCTGACCGTGCTGGTCCTGCTCCCGGTCGGCGGCGCGCTCGTGGTGGCCCTCGCCGCCAAGGCGCCCCGGCGGGTGGTCGAGGGGCTGGGCATCGCCATCTCTCTCGCCACCCTCGGGTTCGCCGTGGCAATGGCCGTGGCCTTCCGGGCCGGCGACGCCGGCTACCAGTTCATCTCCGATCATGTCTGGGCCAAGGCCCTCGGGATCCACTGGTTCCTCGGCGTCGACGGCATCTCGGTGTTCCTCGTCCTGCTCGCAGCCGTGCTGTTCCCCATCGTCCTGGTCGGGGCCCGTACCCACAAGGACCCCCGGAGCTTCGTCGCCTGGATGCTGCTGCTCGAGGCGGCCTGCATCGGCAGCTTCGTGTCGCTCGACCTGATCCTGTTCTTCTTCTTCTTCGAGCTCACGCTGGTCCCGGCGTACTTCATCATCAGCGGCTGGGGCTACGCCCACCGCGCCTACGCCGCCGTGAAGTTCTTCGTGTACACCTTCTTGGGCTCGGCCTTCCTGCTGGTCGGGATCCTCGCCGTGGCCTTCCTCCACCAGCACCAGACCGGCGTGCTCACGTTCTCCCTGCCGGCCCTCGAGCACACGCACTTCTCGGGGACGACCGAGGTCCTGCTGTTCCTGGCCTTCACCGCGGCCTTCGCCGTGAAAGCGCCGCTGTTCCCGTTCCACACCTGGTCGCCCGACGCCTACGCCGAGGCCCCCACCGGCGGGTCCATGATCCTCACGGCCGTGCTGGCCAAGCTCGGCACCTACGGCATCATCCGCTTCGACTTGAACCTGTTCCCCCAGGCCACCCGGGACCTGGCGCCGGTGATCCTCACCCTGGCCGTGGTCGGCATCCTCTACGGCGCCATCGTCGCCTGCGCCCAGCGCGACATGAAGCGTCTCGTGGCGTACTCCTCGCTGGCCCAGATCGGGTTCATCGTCCTCGGGACGTTCGCCCTCAGCACCCAAGCCCTCGAAGGCGGCGTGCTGCTCATGGTGAACCACGGGCTCATCACCGCTGCACTCTTCCTCCTCATCGGGTGGATCTACGAGCGGCGCCAGACCTGGCAGGTGACCGAGCTGAGCGGGCTCCAGCGCCCGGCGCCGATCATGGCCGCGGCGTTCACCGTGGTGATGCTGGCCTCCATCGGGCTCCCCGGCCTGAACGGGTTCGTCTCGGAGTTCCTGGTCCTCCTCGGGACGTTCATCACCCACCGGTGGTGGGCGGTGGTGGCGACGGCCGGGGTGGTACTGGCCGCCCTCTACCTCCTGTGGGCCTACCAGCAGGTGTTCCACGGCAAAGTGAGCCTCGCGCAGTCGACCACCCGTGACCTGAGCTGGACCGAGCGTCTCGTGATCGCCCCGCTCATCATCTTGATCGTGATCCTCGGCGTCTACCCCCAGCCGGTGCTCGACCGCATCACGCCCTCGGTGGACCGCCTGGTAGCCCGTGTCGAAGTGGCCACCCACACCAGCCAGCCGGCAGTAGCGCAGCGAGGAGTGGCCGGGGCCGAGGACGCGGCAGCGAGGGATCGGGGAGGGCGATGAGCTGGTTCGGGAGCGAGACGTTCGCCGCCGCGCCGATGACGGCGGCGGTGCGGGCGGTCCACACCATTCCCATCCCCCAGATCCGGTACCTGGGGATCCTTCCGGTGATCGTGATGCTCGGAGGGGCGGTGCTCCTGCTCGCCATCTCGGCTCTGGTGCGCCGCCCCCTGCGGGTGACCGTTGCCACGTTGGGCACGGTGGTGGTGGCCGGGACCTCGCTCGGCTTCGCCCTGTGGCAGTGGTCCGACGTTCGCTCCCACGGTGCGTTCACCACGGTCGACCACGCGGTCGCGGTGGATGGGCTGAGCGCGTTGGTCTCGATCCTGGTGCCGTGCGCGATGGTGCTCACCGCGCTGGTGGCCGACGGCTACGTCCGGCGTGAGGGGATCGAGGGCCCCGAGCTGCACGTGCTGGCGATGGTCTCGGCGGCCGGCGCCATGGTCATGGCCCAGGCGAACGACCTCATCGTCGTGTTTCTCGGGCTCGAGATCCTCTCGATCGCCCTCTACGTCCTCACGGCGATGAACCACCGGCGCACGGCATCGGGTGAAGCGGCGCTCAAGTACTTCATCCTGGGCGGGTTCTCCTCGGCGATCTTCGTCTACGGGATCGCCCTCACCTACGGGGCCACCGGGTCCACCAACCTGACCCAGATCGCCGACTTCCTCTCCAAGAACGTCGTCGCCTCCGACGGGCTCCTGCTGGCCGGGCTCACCCTCATGCTGGTCGGGTTCTGCTTCAAAGTTGCCGCGGTGCCCTTCCACATGTGGACCCCCGACGTCTACCAGGGTTCGCCGTCGCCGATCACGGGCTTCATGGCGGCGGTTGCCAAGATCGGGGCATTTGCCGCGCTCCTCCGGGTCTTCGTCTCGTCGTTCGGCACGCTCCGGGCCGACTGGCAGCCGGTGGTCTACGCGGTGGCCGCGGTGACGCTCTTGGCGGGCGCCGGGCTGGCCGTGGTCCAGCGTGACGTGAAGCGCATGCTCGCGTACTCGTCGATCAACCATGCCGGGTTCATCCTCCTCGGGGTCGAAGCGGCCACGTCCAGGGGGGTGAGCGCGTCGCTCTACTACCTGTTCGCCTACACCTTCATGGTCATCGGCACCTTTGCCATCGTGACCGTGCTCGGGCGTGAGGGAGACCGCTCGCACGACCTCTCCTCCTACCGCGGGCTGGCCCGCCGCCAGCCGGTCCTCGCGCTGTGCCTGGCCGTGCTGCTCCTGGCCCAAGCCGGCATCCCGTTCACCACCGGTCTGTGGGCCAAGCTCCAAGTCGTCCTGGCGGCGGTCGACGCCAACGCCGTGCCGCTGGCGGTGATCGCCATGGTGTCGGCGGTGGTGGCGTCCTTCTTCTACCTGCGGGTGGCGGTGCTCATGTACGCGCCCACGAATGAGGGCGAGGGTGCGGCGGCGTCGCTGGTGCACGAGGGTGCGGGTGCAGGTGCGGGCGAGGGCGAGGGTGCGGGTGCGGGTGCGCTCCAGGGGGCTGGCGCCGGCATCGACACGCTCAGCGTGCCGGGGGTAGGGGTGTCCAGGTCCGTGGCGTTGCTCGACCGGCTGGAGGCCGAGGTGCTGATGGAGGACCCGCGGCCTGGCGAGGGCGAGGCCGCGGCGAGTGCGGCGAGTGCGGCAGGTCTTGAGGCGGGCCCGGAAGCCGGCGACCTGGACCCCGGCGACCGGGTGCCGGTGCCGGTGGGCGCGGCCGTGGCCATCGGGCTGTGCGTGGCCGTGACCGTGGTCCTGGGCATCTTCCCGGCACCCCTGGTGGACCTGGCTCACCACGCCACCCTGCTGTTCCTCCCCTGATCCTCCTCCGTTCCTCCCCTGAGCAGCCCGGGTCACCGAGGCCGTGCCCCGTTCCTTACCGGCGGCTTGCAATTTGGCATGAGGTATAGCAAAATTGAGGTGGCGGGTTGACCGGAATCGTGCGATCGGCGGAAAGAGGGGGGATGGCAGCAGAGCTTTGGCGGCGAGCGAGAGGCCTGTTCCCCGGGGTGGGTGCGTCCCTGCTGTGCATCGCGGTCGTCGTCGCCACGGTCGGCACTGCGATAAGCCCCGCGGCCCGGGCCGGACATGCTGCCGCGAGACCCAAGGCCGTGCGGCTCGACCACGCCCAGCTCACGACGTCGTCTTCGGCGAGCCTGCCATCGCAATGCGCTCTGTCGGGCACAACAGAGGTGTGCACGTGGACGTCGGGTAGTACGGGCACCCTGACACGACCATCCGGCGTCAAGTCCGTGACAGTCACGGTCGTCGGCGGCCATGGCGGGGGCGGTTCCCTCGGAGGGACAGGCGGCGAGGTGACCGGCACCCTCAACTACACAGCACTTTCGGTCCATACGGGCGGCACGACGCTCGCCGTGAACGTCGGTGCCAACGGGAACACAGGCGGTGCCGGCGGCGGCGGCAGCGGAGGCGGCAGCGGCCCGACAGGTGGTGGCGGCGGCGGTGGTGGTGGGGGTGCCTCGAAGATCACCAACGGCACATTCGTCGACCTCGTTGCCGGCGGCGGCGGCGGCGAGGGCGGTTCCGGCAATACAAGGACAGCCGTGAAGGGCGGCAATGCCGGTTACCCGACAGGATCCACCGGCAATCGCACATCGTCAAGCGACTCTGGGACGCCGGGCGGCGGTGGCACCCAGACGAGCGGTGGCGGTGGCGGCGGCGGCGGCACAGTCACATCGTGTGGTAGCGGCACACCGGGTGCAGCAGGCACCTTTGCCGGTGGCGGAGCTGCTACCGGCAGCGGGGGCAACGGCGGCAGTGGGACGTACAAGGCAGGCGGCGGTGGTGGTGGCGGCGGCGGTTACTCCGGTGGCGGCGGCGGCGGTGGCGGCGGCGGCGGATTTGGATTTGGCTGCACCACATACGCCGGTGGTGGCGGCGGCGGCGGCTCGGGCTACGTGCGCTCGACAATCGGATCCTTCACCGAGTCCACGACGCCGACAGCCCCTGAGGTCGTCATCAGGTGGAAGCTGGTCAACACCTCCACGACTCTGAGCGTCACAACGCCCGCGGGCACAGTCCAGGCGGGGAGCACCGTGAAGGTGACGGCCGACGTGAAGTACACAACAGGGCTTTCGGGGACACCGGTCGGGACAGTGACTTTCACTCGAGGGATCGTTCCCTCGTCTGCCACCACCCCGACATCGATCGAGACACCGACGAATGCCTGCACAAAAGTGCCGGTCACATCCGGCAAGGCCGTCTGCTCGTTCACGGTGCCCTACGCGGCTGGGACGGAGATGGGAATTCGGGCCTCGTACGGTGGTGACGGAGGAGGGCGCCCCTCCACTTCCAAAGCCGTTGGTCGCACAGTCCTCGGCGACCCCACCACCACCTCCACCCCGACCATCACCACCACAGGAGCCGGGCTCAAGCTGCTCTCGACGGTGACCCCGGAGTCCTACGCGCGGACTGCGCTCACGGGGAAGGTGACCTTCCAGGTCCACAACACAGCGAGCACAACGTGGTCGACCGCGTGCAGCCAGACACTTCCCTCCGGCCTGACACCGGGGAAGGCCGGCCAGGTCACATGCAAGTTCACATCCCTGACTCCGGGTTTCAAGTACTACTTCAGGGCGCAGTTCCCCGGATCATCGACAAATCTGGCGTCCACATCGGGGACCTCCACATACAGCGTGGCGCAGGCCGCGACGTCCTCCAGCGTCACAGCGAACGGGACGAGCTTCCCCTTCGGTGGGCTGGTCACGCTGAGCGTGCAGGTGACCGGCATTCCCTCCGGAGATCCGACGCCCGGGACCATCACGTACGAGAGCGCCGGTGGCACAAAGTTGAGCTGCCTGCGAAGCGGCCAGCAGAACCCCGCAGCGGTCAGCGCATCCACCGGCAAGGCGACCAACTGCACATTCAAGCCGACACGAGTCACAGCCTCGTTCAAAGTCGAAGTCCGCTACAGCGGTGGCAAGGAGACCCTCGGCAGCACAGCCACAACGGCGTTCACGGTTGCCAAGCAGGCGCCAAAGGTGACCCTCCAGGTGGCATCGAAGAACCGGACAACGTCGGTCGGCGAGCCGATCGATCTCACCGCGAGCCTCGCCGAGACAGGAGTATCGACCTCGAGCCCCACATACGTCACCCCTCAAGTCCCGGTCGAGTTCTTCGACGGGACAACGCCGATCGCAGGCTGTACCTCGGTGACAGCGTCGAACGGAACGGCGACGTGCGCCTCGGCGCCCACGCCCACCACCGCGGGGACGACCGATTACCACGCGACTGCGTGTCCGACAGGCGGCGCGAGTGCCTGTGCGGACTGGGCTACGTCAAAATCGGCCGTTGTCGCCTACACGGCGGCCAAGGCCGTCTCCGAGGTCAGCCTCACGCCGTCGGGCACCGCAGCGACACCCGCTCCGGTGCAGGGTGGGCACACAACGACGGTGACGGCCACGATCTCTTTCACCGCGGGGAGCGCACCGACGACAGGGAAGGTGACGTTCCTCGAGACAGGCAACGCAGTGGCCACAGCGTCGGCATCGTGTGCCACAGTCACGGTCGCGACAGGCAAGGCGGCCTGCACGTTCAAACCGACGCCGGGCGGAGCGAGCACGATCTCGGCGACGTACACGCCGAGCAATCCGAACATCACAACGCCAGTGCCCGCCGCGTCGACCCACTTGTCGGCGAAGGGACTGATCACTTCGGCAAAGCTGCTGGTGAGCGGTCCGGGCATCGCCCAGCCCACCTCGGGCGGCACAATTTCCTACGGGGTCCCCGACGTGGCGACGGTGACGGTCAAGTCCCCGACAAACCCAGGGACAACCGGCCTCACGACCGGCGAGGTCACAGTGCGAGTGGCCGGGACGACCGTGTGCGCCACACTGTCGCTCGCCACGGGGAGCGCGACCTGCACATTGAAGGCGCTCCCCGCCGGCACAGGAGTGGCGCTCAGCGCCGCGTACCACGACGCGACGAAACGCTACGCCAACAGCACAGCGACCGACACATTTTCCGTCAGAGCGGCACCGACGGCCGTGACGCTCGCGCTGTCGACGTCGAGCGGCCACCTCCAGCTGACAGCCACCGTGAAGAACACGGCGACCGGGGCAACCGCTCCGCCATCGGGCACGCTGGACTTCAAAGCGGGCACGTCGACCATCGCAACATGCGGGGCGGTCCCCGTCCATACCGCTGCCGGTGCGGATGCCGCCGCGACGTGCACTGCAGCGATACCGACGACATCGACCACATACACCGCGGCGTTCACCGCGACGACAGCCAAGGAATTCCAAGCATCGACGTCGCCGTCCGAGAACTTCAACCCGGGGGCGAAGTGCTCGACAACCTACGCCACGCTCTGGGGAGACCAGGGAAAGGCGTTCACGTTCTCGGTGGGGACATTCGGCAGCACACTTGACGCCATCAAGGTCGATCTCGCGAGCGTGAGCGGAGGCTGCCGCTCGGTCTTCCCGATCACATTCACCAACGCGAGCCTCTCGATCCTCGGCGGAACGGTCACCCAGACGACGCCTCTGACCGGCTACGTCGAAGATGCGACAGGGGCGACGGACCCGACTGTGTGCTTCACCGGTGGGACCCTCTCGCTGCCCACGAGCTGGGGCCTCAAGACGCTGGTCCTTTCGGCGACAGCCAAGCTCTGCTTCCTCGTCACCAGCGCCAGTGGGACGACAGGATCGGTTGGCAAGATCACGTCGGGGACGTTCTCCACCACGGGCATCACGCTCCCGTTCGGTTCCCCCTCCTCGTCGGTCACATACAAGATGACCGTCAGCTTCACGACGACACCGGTGCCGGCGATGACCGTGGCGCTCGCCCCGTCGTCGGCGACGACCTCGGTGTACGTGACAGCGGCGATCACCGTGAGCGACAAGTCCAAGGCCGTCACTGCAACAGGAGTGGTGTCGCTCGACAACGTGGCATTCGGCAAGCTCCAGGGAACCTTCTCGGTCAGCGCGGGGAAGAGCGGTTCGATCGGCGGGACCGTGAAGTTTGCCGCAATCGACACAACATCTCCCTATTCGCCGATCTTGGGCCTCTCCTTCAAGCACGTCTCGGTGACCCTGTCGAGCTCCTCGTCGCCCAATCTCGCCGTCTCGGCGACTGCCCTGGTGGGTTCGGGCACCGACCCGGTGAACCTGTCGGTGACAGGCAGCTACGCCAAGCCCGCGTGGACCTTGTCGGTTGCCGTCACCCGGTCGACGTCCTGGCAGCCGTTCGCCTCGCTGAGCTTTCCCAAGCTGACACTGAAGGGCACGATCGTGGTGAGCCCCTCAGGTGACAGCTTCGACCTGGAGATGGGTGCTCCGCCTACCAAAGCGGCGCCGGGGACCCCTGTCGTCGCCTGGAACCCCCTCACCGGGCTCACAGTCAAGCTGGACTGCATTGCGTTCGCCTACGGGATCGACCCGGTCTGCGGGCACGCTGCGACAACAAAGGCCGTCGCACCAGCGGATCCGACCCTCTACACCGAGGGGAGCCTCAGCATCGGTGGTGCGGGGGGGATCACCGCAGGGTTCAGCGGCAGCGTGGACCTCAAGTCCGGGGCGCTGTCGCTCAGCCTCGATGGCACAGTCGCGACAGTCAAGGTGGCACCCGCCACAGGGGTGACACTCACGCTCGAGTCGCTGAAGGTCACAGGTCAAGTGGGGTCGGGTCTGTCGGTGAGCGGCTCGGCCTCGGCGACAATCCCTGCGCTCGGGGTCGCACATCTCACGGTATCGGTGACAGACCAGTCGGGCGCTTTGACCATCCTCGTCGCCAACATCGCACTCACACCGATCGGGATCCCACTCACCGGCGACGTCGCATACGCCTCTCAGACAGTGCCCCGTTACAACCTCACAGGCTACGGGCGCGTGACCCTCCACCAGGGCTACAACGGGTTCGCCAAGTACATGCCCGGGTCCAGTGTGAAGACAGTGCTCAGCACGATCGGGTTCTCTCTGCCGGCCGGCGGCGTGATCACGTTCGAAGGAGCCTGGGCGCCGGGTAGCGCACCGACGTTCACGGCATCGCTCAACCCTCCGAGCGGGTCGGTGCCCTTCCTCACGCTGCCGGGCGGGGCAACGCTCACAGGCGCGACCCTCGAGTATGGCAACCACAAGCTGCTCGCGGACCTCACCGGAACGATCCCCGTGCCCGGGGCAGCGGCCGCTGCGGTGTCGATGACACTCACGCTCGGCCCCACAGGGACATTCGCCGGCACTGCGAAGATCACACACATCGTCGTGTTGGGCCAGACCATCACACTCGCGGGCACACTTGCCCGTTCCAAGTCAGGCACGCTGACCGGCAACGTCAAGGCCACGATCCCAGGGCCCTTCACACCGTTCGCCGGCGTGCCTCTCACGCTGTCGGGGGTCACCATCTCGGCGGGGACCGCCGGTCTCGGTGTTGCCGGCACGGCCTCGATCGACGGCCTCGGTACATTGACCCTCAGCGGGTCCTTGACGTCCCTCAGCAACTGGACACTCAGCGTCAAGGCCTCGGCGGCGCACTCGTGGACTCCGATCACAGGAGTGACGCTGTCGCCGACGTTCACCGGCACGCTCGCGGACTCCAATGGCAAGGTCACGTACGTGCTCGGAGCGAGTGGGATCGGGTCGACACCACTGCTCAAGCTGACGATCGGTGACGTCTCAGTGTCCGTCGACCATGTCACACTGGGGAACGGCACGGCTCCGACCGGGTGCAAGATCGAGCACAAAGGCGATCTGTGGCTGGCGATGTCGGGGAGCCTGGGGCTCGCATTCGGGGGAGTGACAGGGACAGTGTCGGTCGTGGGCTGTGTCGACATCACGGCCAAAGCCCTCGACTTGTCGGCAACCTTCACAAACTTCTCTTTCAGTGCCCTGGGCACAGATGTCAAGCTAACGAAGCCCGTCGTCACCTTCTCGTACAGCCCGTCGGCGGGAGTTGCGGTGTCGGTCAGCGCGCCGATCACCATCACGATGCCCACCGGTGGCACGCTGTCGATCACCGCGGTCCTCGCACCCGAGAAGAGCGGCTTTGTCATCGGTGCGGCGGCGAACCTCTCCTCGTGGCTCGGCTCTGATGGGGACGCGGGCCACATCTACTACGCGTCGACCAAGGTCTCGAACTTCACAACGGGCACATCCACCTTGGGGTCCATCACCCTCACACAGGGGATCGACTTCGCCATCGCGTTCACGCTGCCCACATCGGTCATCTCGGCCCTCAACGACGTCCACATCTCCCTGCCTGCGCACACCGGGCTCGCGGCGATCGGCACCGCGAACTTCGTGACCAAGACGTATTCGCTGCGGGTGTCGGTGTCCTTGGGTGCGACGGGTCTCGAGCTCTTCACAGCGGGTGGTACCTCGTTGAGCTTGAAATCGGGCTTCTTCGAGGTGGCGGTGTCGCCAGACAACGCGCATTTCAGCGTCGGTCTGAGCGCCATGCTGCACATCCCGGCACCGACCTCTGGTTACAGCGCGTCGACAGTCCCCATGACAGGGGAGCTCACCATCGCGGCGACGGGAGTCACCGTCTCGCTCTCGCTGGGCAACTGCACAGGGTCGACAGTGGGATGGGTCAACGCCTTCGGGATCACAGGGCTCAACGTCAAATGCGCGGGCATCCAGGGCGGGATCTCCGACGAGTTCCCGTTCGTCGACGTCGGTTTCAATGGGACCATCACACATCTGCCGACGTTGATCGCGACAACGATCGGTTACGTGAACGGCACCCCCATCACGTTCGCCTTCAACCTCGACCCCTTCCTCCTCTCGCTGGCCATCGGCAAGACAACATCGACGACGGTCGCCTTGGAGCCGCTCAAGGCATTCGGCCAGGGGACACTCATGCAGGTGGACCACGCCTCGCTCTACGTGTCGCCGTCGGGCGCGACCATCGGACCGACGACGTACCCTGCAGGATTCGGTCTCTCGTTCCTTGCGACAATCGTGAAGGTCAAGGTCAACGTGATGGCCAAGATCGGCATCTCGCCGCCGAGCATCACATTCACAGCCAGTGTCTCGAGGATCGTGTTCAGTGTGCTGAGCATCGGCCCGGTCGCGGTGTTCCTCCACGCATCGACGTCGCCGGCATCGTTCACATTCAGGCTGAAGGGGACGGCCACGCTCGGTCCGGCCTCGGCCACACTGGGCGATTTCCTGCGAGTGGGCGGCAAGCTGACCGCAACAGTGACAGTCGCCGTTGGCTCTGCGGGTTTCAAGGCGTTCTTGTCGGGGACAATCGACGTGTCCGTGACAGTGAACGTCCCGACGTCGGTGTGCTGGGCTGCATTCATTCCGTACCCGTGCACATGGCAGTGGGAAGGCACCTCGGTCACAATCCACATCGGCAGGACCGGCTTCTCCGCCACAGGGACAGGGGTCACGCTCGAGGCTGACACATACTCGATCACGTTCCACTACGACGGCGGGGTGAGCGTGAGCGACGCTGTTGCGGGCCTGACGTCGCCGAAGGTGCTCGTGACAGGCCAGGTCGCGCCTGCCACGGTGACGAGGCACTCCGGTCCGGTCACACCGCTCTACGCTCTCTCGGTGCATCCGTCCGGTGCGACGCCGGTGGGGAGCTGGAGCACGACGGGGTCGATGCACACCGGCCGTGCGTTCCCTGCGGTTGCCACGCTGCAAGACGGTGACGTCCTGGTCGCCGGTGGGGCCAACGGGAACGGGACATCACTGGCGTCAGCCGAGGTGTACAACCCGGCCACCAAGACCTGGTCGGCGACGTCCACACTGCCCGTGGCTGCGACCGGTGCCACGGCCACGGTTCTTGGGGACGGCGAGGTCCTCGTCGCCGGCGGTCTCGGGCGCGGGGACACGGCGCTCACGACAGCAGAGCTCTACGATCCGGCCACCGGGCTGTTCACTCGCACGGGGTCGCTCGAGACCGGTCGTGCCGACGCGGCGGCGGCGCTGCTCGCAGACGGGGACGTGCTGATCGCCGGGGGCACGGGCGCGGGCCATGCCCCGCTGGCGACAGCCGAGATCTACGATCCGACCACCGGGTCGTTCTCGGCGGCGACCTCCCTTCCCGGACCGCGTTCGTTCGCCGCCAGCACGACCCTGGCAGACGGCCACGTCCTGCTTGCCGGGGGGCTCGGTGCCAGCTCACTCCTGGCGACAGCAGTGACCTACGACCCCACAACGGGCGTGTGGGCCGCGGCCGGGACGATGAGCCAGGCGCGGATCTTCGCGACGGCTGAGCTCTTGGCCGACGGTGACGTCCTGGTGGTCGGCGACGGTGCGACGGGGGATCTCTACGACCCGGCGACCAATTCGTGGAAGGCCACGGGCGGCATGGCGGCGACCCGCTCGATGCCCGCAGTGGCCGAGCTTCCCGACGGCGACGTGCTCGTCGCAGGGGGCGTGGCCGACGGCACCGTGCTCGCCACAGCCGAGGTCTACCTGGCCGGCACCGGTACCTGGGAGAGCGCCGGGACAATGCCTTCGGCCCGCATGGGGTCGTTCGTCTCGGTGCTGAGCAACGGCCAGGTCCTCGTCGGTGGCGGCATGGCGAGCACAGGGGGCACACCGGTGACCTCGGTAGACCTCTACAGCCTTCCCAACAAGACAACACCGACAAAGAAGACAACAACCAAGACCACAACGACCAAGACAGTTCCGACCGGGACCACCCCGCCCGCGCCGCCGGCATCGCCGCCGGTCGTGGTGACACCGACAACACCGGCGAGCACAGTGCTCCCGATCCAGCCGACAAGCAGCTCGTTCTTCCCGACCAAGGGCACGACCACGACCGAGGCGAGTTCGACATCGACATGTGCATCGCCGAGGCTGACACCACCGACGCAGCCCGCCCCTCCGGGGAGCGTGCGTGACGCGATGGCCACGATGGCAAACGGCAAGGGCTACTGGCTGGCATCGGCGACAGGAGGGGTGTTCGCCTGCAAGCACGCCCAGTTCTACGGATCGCCGACGGGGCTGCGCGTGCCGGTGACCAACATCGTGGGCATCGCAGCGGGGCTCCACGGCAAGGGCTACTGGCTGGCGTCGGCGACAGGAGGGGTGTTCGCCTTCGGCGACAGCGAGTACCTCGGCTCGCTCCCGGCCCTGGGGGTCTCGGTCCACGACATCGTCGGCATCACGGCCACTCCCGACGGCAAGGGCTACTGGCTGGTGGCCTCCGACGGCGGGGTGTTCGCCTTCGGCGACGCAGGCTTCTACGGGTCGATGGGGGGCAAGCCGCTCAACAAGCCGATCGTGGCGATGACCCCGACCCCCGACGGCAAGGGCTACTGGCTGGTGGCCTCCGACGGCGGGGTGTTCGCCTTCGGCGACGCCCAGTTCTACGGCTCCACCGGCTCGCTGACCCTCAACAAGCCGATCGTGTCGATGACGCCCCGGCCCACAGGGCACGGCTACTGGCTGGTGGCCTCCGACGGCGGGGTGTTCGCTTTCTCGGCGCCGTCCTACGGCTCGACCGGCGCGAACCCGCCGCCGGTGCCGGTCCTCGGGCTGGTCACCACACCGACAGGTCTCGGGTACTCGGTGGTGGACGAAGCGGGCGCCAGCTTCAACTTCGGGGCATGAGCGCGCGAATCGGTCCAGGTCCCAAGGGCCCCAGGGGTCCCACGGGTCCATCTCGCTTGGGTCCTGAGAGGGCTCGCCTCTCGGGGCGATCCCTCCTGCGGGTGGGGAGCAGCATTGGCGCCGCTGTGGTGGTGACCGGGGTGATGACCCTGGGGCTGACTGGCATCACCTCGGCGGGGGCGAGCACAGGGTCGCCGTACAACTGGACGCCCAGGCACGTGGCGACCGTGCCAGCCCAACGGACGTCGGCCGCGATGGCCTACGACGCGACATCCGCGTCGGACCGGGTGGTCGTCTTCGGCGGCTTCTCGCAAGGCGCTGATCTCGCCACAACGTGGACGTGGAACGGGACCGCGTGGAACGAGCAGCACCCGGTCACGAGCCCTTCGGCGCGCACAGGGGCGGCGATGGCCTACGACGCGACGAGCAACCAGGTGGTCTTGTTCGGTGGGACGGCGTCGACCACGATCACCGGGACAACCTGGCTGTGGAACGGGTCGACATGGGTGCAACCGTCGCTCACGGGCGCGCAGCCACCGGCTCGTACCCTCGCGTCGATGGCCTACGATCCCGAACTCGACGGTCTGGTCATGTTCGGGGGCACGTCCAGCTCGAGCAGTCTCTCGACAGTGTGGCTGTGGAAGAACACAGCATGGACGACAATCACCCCTGCGGCAGCGACACAGCGTCCGCTTGCGCGTTCGACAGCGCCGATGTCCTACGACACAGCGACCGGGCAGCTGGTGCTGTTCGGGGGCTACGACGGCGGGCCCATCGGGACAACCTGGGTGCTCACCGGGCAGACATGGACCAAAGAGCCGTTCGCCACCGGGCCCGCAGCCAGCTTCGGGGCGACCAGCGCCTACGACACGGTGGAAGGAGAACTGCTCTTGTTCGGAGGGTCCAATGGCTCGACGACGTCGACGTCGACCTGGGAGTGGACCGGTACGGGATGGACTGCGCTCAGCCCTTCGACACATCCGCCCGCCCAGGCGGGAGGATCGATGGCCTACGATGCGGCGACCGGCGAGGTCGTCCTCCTCAACGGGGTGACAGCGCACCCGACCTGGACCTGGCAGTCGACGAGCAAGCTCAGCGTGCCCGGTGCACCGGGCAATGTCACTGCGCTCGCAGGGACAAGCTCGGCGAAAGTCACCTGGACAGCGCCGTCGACAGACGGCGGCACAACGGTGACCGGCTACACCGTCACCAGCTCTCCGGGCACACTCACGTGCACGGTGACAGCGCCGACACGCACGTGCACACTGGCTGGTCTCACCAACGCGACGACCTACAGCTTCACGGTGAAGGCGACGAACGGGGTGGGGTCCGGTCCTTCGGCAAGATCCAACGCAGTCGTACCTTCGGGCCTCCCGTTCGCACCGACCGGGGTGACGGCAACCGCTGGGACACTGTCCGCGACAGTGACGTGGAAGCCGGCCACAGGAAACGGTGCAGCCGTCACCTCCTATAGCGTGACCAGCTCACCTGGGACATTCCACTGTACGACGGCGACGCTGTCCTGCAAGGTGACGACACTTTCCGACAACGTCCCTTACCAATTCCGGGTCGTCGCCAAGAACAAGAACGGGACAAGCACCGCCTCGACACCGTCGAGCACACTGACGCTGGCCGGTGTCCCGTTCGCGCCGACCGGCGTCAGTGCAGCGCGGGCCAACCAGGCGGCGACCATCGCGTGGACAGCCGCGACAACAAACGGCGCGCCGGTGACCTCCTACACGGTCACGGGCACCCCAGGGTCCCACGGATGCAGCACCACAGGAGCCGTCCGGACGTGCACAGTCACGGGGCTGACGAACGGTGTGACGTACACCTTCACCGTGAGAGCAGCCAACCGAGCCGGCAGCGGACTGGCATCGACCCAGGTGAGCACCGTGCCGGCGTCGGTGCCGTTCGCACCGACCGGGGTGACGGTTGCACGTGGCAGCCACCAGGTGCTCGTCACCTGGAAGGCGGCCACACCGAACGGCACATCGATCAGCGCCTACACCGTGACGAGCTCACCGGGCACAAAGACGTGCTCGACGACCGGCGCGCTCACATGCACGGTCACCGGTCTCACAAACGGCGTGCACTACTCGTTCAGGGTGGTGGCGACCAATGGTGTCGGCCGCGGCACCGCCTCGACACCTTCTTCCACGGTCGTCCCGGCCACCGTGCCCGGACCACCCACGGACGTGCAGGCAGAGCGGGGAGATCAGCAAGTGCGGGTGTCGTGGCTGGCACCGACATCGGGCGGTACACCGGTCAGCGGGTACACGGTCACCAGCACACCGGGAGGGCAGACCTGCACCACCACCGGCACGAGCAGCTGCACGGTGCTCGGCCTGACGAACGGGGTCGGCTATACCTTCCAAGTGACCGCGGCCAACGGGGTGGGCACCGGGACACCGTCGACACGTTCGACCGCCGCCGTCCCGGCCGGCAAGCCCTTCGCGCCGACCGGCGTGAGTGCTGTGCGCGGCGACCACACCGTGACCGTCTCGTGGCACGCGGCCACAGGGAACGGAGCGCCTGTGACGGGCTATTCGGTCGTGAGCACCCCCGCCGGGGGCACGTGCCGCACGACGAGCGCGCTCACCTGTACGGTGGCGGGCCTGGTGAACGGTACGACGTACGCGTTCACCGTCACGGCTACCAACGACGTGGGCACCGGTACGGCGTCTGCTGCCTCCTCGGGGGCAGTGCCTGCCGGGGCACCGTTCCCACCCTCGTCGCTCACAGCAGTGGTCGGGCCGACGAGCGTCATGCTCAAGTGGTCGGCAGCGACATCCAACGGCGCCCAGGTGAGTGCCTACGAGGTCTTGCGCGGACCCGCAGGCGGGGCGCTCCAGGTGCTTGCAATCGTGACGGGGACGAGCTTCGTCGACTCGAGCGCGGTGCCCGGCACCGCGTACTCCTACGAGATCGAGGCGCAGAACGTGGTCGGGACCTCGGTGCCCACCACAGCGCGGACGGCCGAGGTCGATCCTCCCGGCCAGATCGGCGAGCGTATGGCGGCGACGCCCGACGGCCAGGGGTACTGGCTGGTGGCAGCGAACGGGGCAGTCTCGTCCTTCGGCCGGGCGGGGACGTTCGGATCGCTGCCAGGCCTCGGCGTCTCGGTGGACGACATCGTCGGCATCGCGTCGACCGACGATGGGCAGGGGTACTGGATGGTCGGCGCCGACGGGGGGATCTTCGCCTTCGGCGACGCCGCGTTCTACGGGTCGATGGGCGGGAAGCCGCTCAACGAGCCCATCGTGGCAATGGAAGCGACGCCCGACGGCAAGGGCTACTGGATGGTGGCCTCCGATGGGGGGATCTTCGCCTTCGGCGACGCCGCGTTCTACGGGTCGACCGGGGACATCCACCTCAACGAGCCAGTTGTCGGCATGGCGGTCACGCCCGACGGCCAGGGCTACTGGCTCGTGGCCTCGGACGGGGGGATCTTCTCATTCGGTGACGCGGCGTTTTACGGGTCGACCGGGGACATCCACCTCAACAAGCCGATCGTGGCCATGGGCCCGACCCACACAGGCGGCGGCTACTGGCTGGTGGCCTCCGACGGGGGGATCTTCGCCTTCGGCGATGCCCCCTTCTACGGCTCCACCGGCGGGTCACCTCCCCCGGCTCAGGTGGTTGGACTGGTGTCGATGCCCACAGGCGGGGGGTACACCGAAATCGACGCTCAAGGGACAAGCTTCCCGTTCCCTGTCGGCTGACCCGCCCGCTTGCGGCGTCGTCTCGGGCGCAGGTGGGGGCGCAGGTGGGGGAGTCGCCTGGGGCATTGCCAGCTCCTCTTTTCTCCGAATGCCCGGCCGTGCCGCGTCGCGATGGCACTTGACCAGTGTGGGGTCTTCATCACGCCCGCTACGGCCCCTGCTTGAATTCGCAATCGTGAAGCCGGCAGAGCGGCAGGATGTCCACGATGCGGGTGGAGATCTACGTACGGGCGAACGCCTCGGCACCGGCGGTCGGCGGAGAGTTCGACGGCGCCCTCGTCGTCCGCGTCGTCGAGCCCGCAGAGTCCGGTCGGGCGACCGAAGCGGCCCTGAAAGCTGTTGCCGCGTCCATGGGCGTTCCCCGTCGAACGGTTCACCTGCGGAGGGGCTCGAAGAGCCGGAGAAAGCTGGTGGAGGTCCAGGCTGCGCCGGCGGACGTCCCACGCATCCAGGCCGCGCTCGACCGCTTGCGCTCAGGGGACCCGGAGTGACCGAACCGTGGGTGAGGGGGGAGGATCGGGGTCGTGTCGAGGCGCCTGACCCGGTCACCGGAAAAGTCACCGTCTCCGCGCTGTCCCGGCGTCCCATCGGCGCGCGGCTCGTCGGGGGCAGGCATCCTGGAAGGTTGAGCCACAGAATGTAGCGATTTGACAGATCACGGAATCATCGATTGATGTATCTGTCAACTATGCGGCTCTCGACGCTCATCCGACGGTGGCGCACCCACCCCACCGACATCCCCTTGGCCGGAACCGCCTCACCAGCCGTGGGCGAAGCGGCGAGGCGCAACCGCGGGTCGCTCCAGCTCCGTCACGTCGATGCCGGGTCGTGCAACGGCTGCGAGCTGGAGATCGCTTCGATCTTTTCCCCCGTCTTCGACGCCGAGCGGTTCGGCATCCGCCTGGAGGCGTCGCCTCGCCACGTCGATGGTCTGCTGGTCACCGGGCCGGTCACCCGCAACATGGCCGACCCGCTCCGCAAGACCCTCGACGCTGTGCCACGGCCGAGGGTCGTTGTCGCCGTCGGTGACTGCGCCCGCAATTGCGGCGTGTTCGCCGGTGCCTATGGCGTCGAGGGTTCGGTCGCTGATGTCGTACCGGTCGACGTGGAGATATCCGGATGTCCGCCCGACCCCGCAACGATCATCACTGCGCTGCGGGGTCTCGCCGGCACGTGACCTCGCTCCTGCTCATCGCCACCGCCCTGGTGGGTCTGGCCGCGTCGGCAGTCGGGGCGTTGGTGACGCAGCGACTCCGGATCCAGCTCGTCTCGGTCTTGACCATCGCCGCGTGCAGCGGTGGTCTGGCGGTGGCAATCGAGGTGCTGCGCTCCGGCCGATCGGTCGTGGTCCACACGCACCTACTGCTGCCGCTCGTCGGGTTCTCCCTCGACCTCGACCGCTTCGGGGCGCTGTTCGTCGCCGTCTCGGCCGGAGTGGCGATCTGCGCCATGGTCTTCCGGCTCGGCTACCACGGCCACGGGCTTTCCAGCCGGACGGCGTCGTGCGTCCTCCCGCTCTTCGTCACGACGCTTCTTTTGGTACCGGCCGCGTCCAGCGTCACGACCTTCTTGTTCTTGTGGGAGCTGATGGCCATCGCCTCACTGCTGCTGGTCCTGGCGGATCACCGCCACCGGTCCGAAGTGGCCGTTGCCGCCGTGTGGTACGCGGTCATGACCCAAGCGGGAGCGGCCGCACTTCTGGTGGGCCTGGTGCTGCTGTCCACTCACGCCGGCAGCCAATCGTTCTCGGCCATCGCCGATCATTCGGCTCACCTCCCGGCCTGGGTGCGCAGCACCGTCTTCGTGCTGGCGGTGATCGGCTTCGGCTCCAAAGCCGGGATGGTGCCGCTCCACGTCTGGCTGCCCCGGGCGCATCCCGAGGCCCCCGGTCCGGTATCGGCACTGATGTCGGCGGCGATGGTCAATCTGGGGGTCTACGGGATCGTGAGGTTGGGCGACGGGCTGCTCGGAGGAGGGCCGACGTGGTGGTGGCTGATGGTGATGGCGCTGGGCGCCCTGTCGGCCTTGTATGGTTCCCTTCACTCGGCCACCAGCACTGATCTCAAGCGTCTGCTCGCCTATTCGACGACGGACAACGTCGGGCTCATGCTGCTCGGCGTCGGCGCTTCGGGATTGTTTGCCTCGACCGGCCACCCAGCGCTGGCCTTGGCGGCCTTGGCTGCCGCCTTGCTCCACATGGTCTTTCATGCAGTGTTCAAAGGTTCGCTCTTCCTCTCGGCCGGCTCGCTCCAGCAGGCAACGGGAATCCGAGACCTCGATCGCCTCGGCGGCCTTCTCGGGCGTATGCCGGTCACCGGGACGCTGTTCATGGTCGGGGCATTGACCATCGCCGCACTACCTCCCCTGTGTGGATTCGTGAGCGAGTGGCTCCTGCTCCAGGCCATGCTGCACGGCCTGCCGTCGCTGGACCCGTCGCTGGCGATCGCCCTTCCCCTGGGAGTCGGCGTGCTGGCCCTCACCGGGGGTCTCACCGCGCTGACGTTCGTGAAGGCCGTCGGCATCGGCTTGTTGGGCCGGGCGCGTTCCGAGCCGGTTGCCCTGGCGGGCGAGGTCCCCCGCTCGATGTGGATCGGCGCCGGCATACCGGCCGCGCTCTGCCTCGTGTTCGGGGTGGCCCCGCTCCTGGTCATCCCGGCGGTGGTGGAAGCTGCTCGGACGGTCACCGCGAGCCGGCTCCCGAACCCCTTCGTCGGCGGCTGGCAGGTCGGGCTGTCCGGCATCCACGGCGTGCTGGCCCCGGGGCTTCTCGCTGCCGCACTGACGGTGGCTGTGACCCTGGTAGCGGGGATCCGGCGAGCCCTGCAGCGCTCAGCACTGCGGAGCACCGAGGCGTGGGGGTGCGGGCGGGAGTTGCAGACCGCCCGCATGGAGTACACCGCCACCTCGTTCGGCGAGCCGCTGTCTCGGGTGTTCGAGGACGTCCTCTCCCCGTCTCACGACCTCGACATAAGCCATGTGGCAGAGTCCCGCTACTACGTCGAGGCGGCCACGTTCCATACGTCGCTGGAGGACGCTTTCGAACGGCACGGCTTCCGGCCGGCAGCGGCAGCTCTGGCGTGGTGGGGAGGTCTCGCCCGCCGGGTGCCGAATGGGAGCGTGCACCGCTACTTGGCCTTCGGGCTGATAGCTCTGGTGGTGGTGCTGGTGGTCCTCGGATGACGGCGCAATGGCCGGCCGTCTCGGTCGTGGCGATCTCGCTCCTCCAGGTGATGACGGTGGCGCTCGGGGGCCCGCTCCTCGTCGGATTGATGCGCAAAGTGCGCTGCCGGCTGGAGGGCCGCGTCGGACCGCCGATCCACCAGCCACTGCTCGATTTGCGCAAGCTGGCCCGCAGGGAGCGGACCCGACCTGACCAAGCCGGGTGGGTCTTTTCCGCCGCACCGGTCGTGCTGGTCGCCACCACCTTGGTGGTCGCCGTCACTGCCCCGCTGCTCGCGACCGATCCGGCCTTCGCAAACTCGACCGATCTGTTCGCCGTCGTCTACCTCTTGCTGGTCGGTTCGGTGGCGATCGCGTTGGCCGCCCTGGACACCGGCACCTCGTTCGGTGGCATGGGTGCCAGCCGGGCCATGACCATCGGCGCACTGTCCGAGCCCGCCCTCCTCGTGGCCTTGCTCGCCCTCTCCGTCCCGGCCCACTCATCCAACGTGCCGATCATCATCGCCAGGTCACTTGCCCACCCGGCCTGGTTGGCGACCCCGCAACGGCTGCTGGCCTTGGTGGCGTTCCTCATCGTGATCGTGGCCGAGAGTGGACGCCTGCCGGTCGACAACCCGAGCACGCATCTCGAACTGACGATGATCCACGAAGCCATGGTGCTCGAGTACGCCGGCGCGGACTTGGCACTCGTCAAGTTGGGTGAGGGGATGCGCCTGGCCGTCCTTTTGGGTCTCTTCGCCGATCTGTTCATTCCCTGGGGCATTGCCACCGCCCCCGGTGCCGGGCATTTGGCATTGGGCCTGGTGGCGACCGGCGCAAAGGTAGCTGTCCTCGGCGCGGCGCTCGCAGCCTTCGAAGTGTCGGTGGCCAAGCTCCGCCTGTTCCGGGTACCAGAGCTCGTTGCCGGGGCGTTCGTGCTGGCGGTGCTGGCCGTGATCTCCGCGCTGGTGGTCGCATGAGCGGCTCGTTCGCCTCCACGCTCACGCTGGCTTCTGGCACCGTGCTCGTCTGCGCCGTCGCCGTGCTGTGGGTGAGCTCGATGCGCTCGGTGGTCCGGATCGTCGCCGTCCAGGGGATTGCCCTCGGGCTGGTCGCCATGGACCTCGGCATCCATGCCCACGATGCTGGGCTGATCGCCACTGCGGTCGTCGAGCTCGCCGTGAAGGGCGTCGTCATTCCCGTGTTCCTCGGCAGAGCAGGGAGCGGTTCGGCGTTGGATCGCGAGGGCAGTCCGCTGGTCAACGTCCCCGCATCCCTCGTCGCCTCCGCCGGGCTCATCCTCCTCGCATTCGCCGCAGCTCGGGGAGTGGCCACCTTCGTGGGCACGACGGCAGGGGCGCTGGTGCCCGTCGGCGTCGCCACCATGCTCGTCGGCTATTTCGTCCTGGTCGCCCGGCGACGCCCCCTCTTCCAGATGGTGGGGCTGCTTCTCGTTGACAACGGCGTCGCGTTGGTGGCCTTTCTCTGCACCGCCGGCGTACCGTTTCTCATCGAGCTCGGCATCTCCCTCGATGTCCTGTTGGGCGTGGTCGTCCTCATGGTCCTGGCCCAGCGCCTCCGGAGCGAGTTCGGCACCCTCTCGCTCGATGAGCTGAAGGAGCTGCACGACTGATGCTCTTGGTCCTCATCGTCTTCCTCCCGCTCATCGGCGGCGCCATCGTCGCAGGATGGCGACACGCTTCGGCTGGCTGGGTCGCGGTGGCCAGCAACGCTGCCGTCCTCGGTCTCGGGGTGTGGACCTCGGTGCGAGTCGTCAGCGACGGGCCCTTGAGCGGGGCTGCAGGAGTCTTGCGGGCCGACGCCCTCAGCGGGTTCATGGTGATCGTCATCGGGACGATCGCCGTGCTGGCCTCGTGGGTCGGGATCCGGACCATGGCCGTGGAAGTGGCCGCCGGCCGGTGCTCACCGGGGCGGGTCGTCTCCTACCGCATTCTCGTCCAAGCGTTCATCGCCACCATGCTGCTCGCCGTCCTGGCTGCCAACGTCGGCGTGCTCTGGGTGGCCGTCGAGGCCACCACCGTCGTCACGACGTTCCTCGTGGGGCACCGGCGGACCAAGGGTGCCCTCGAAGCCTCGTGGAAGTACATCGTGATCTGCTCGGTTGGGATCGCACTGGCCTTCTTCGGCACCGTGCTCGTGTACCTGTGCGCGCTCCACGACGGGGGACGTTCGGCCAACGCCCTCGACTGGACCTCGCTGATGGCCCACGCCCACCATCTGGACCCTTCGGTGATGCGCCTCGGGTTCGCTCTCCTCGTTCTCGGCTACGGCACCAAGGTGGGTCTGGCTCCCATGCACAGCTGGCTTCCCGATGCCCACAGCCAAGCTCCAGCCCCGATCTCCGCCCTCATGTCGGGGGTGCTGCTCACCGTGGCGTTCTACGCCATCCTGCGTTTCAAGGCGGTAGCCGACGTCGCCCTTGGACCGGAGTTCTCCCGCACCCTGCTGGTCACCGTGGCGTTGCTGTCGCTGGCCCTGGCCGCTTCCCTCCTCCTCACCCAACGCGACTACAAGCGGATGCTCGCGTACCACAGCATCGAGCACATGGGCCTCATCGCTCTGGGGGCCGCCGCCGGCGTCCCCCTGGCCATCGCTGCCGTGCTGCTGCACATCTTGGGTCACGGCCTGGCGAAGAGCGTGCTGTTCCTCACTTCCGGAGAGATCATGCTCGTCGAAGGGACCAGCCAGATTGACGGGGTCCACGCCCTCTTGGCCCGGCGTCCTGTGCTCGGCGGAATGTTCGGTGTCGGCCTCGTGGCACTGCTCGGCATCCCGCCGTTCAGCTTGTTCTCCAGCGAACTGCTCATGGTGCGCGCCGAGTTCCAAGTCGGGCTCGGCTGGGCGGCCGTCGCGGCGGTGATCGCCATGGTGGTCATCTTTGTTGCTGTCGTCAGTCATGCCCGCCACATGCTCATCGGCTCGACCAACACCACCGAGGCACTGGCACCGCCACCGAAATGGGTGACCGCACCCCTCGTGAGCGGCCTGGTCGTCTGCGGTCTGATCGGTGTGTTCGCTTGGCCGTTGTCGAGCCTGCTCGAAGCCGCTGCCCACGTGATCTCCCCATGACCGGGGTCGAGACGCTTCCGGTCGATCTCCGCCCCGTCGGCCACCACCGCTTCGCCGGGACCGTGCTGCCGACAACGCTCGTCGAAGCGTCCCGATCGCTGTTTGCTCGGGGTATGCGCCTCGCATTGGTCTCGGGTCATGACGATGGCACCGCCATGCGGGCCGTCTACCTCTTCACCGCCGGACCACCCGACACCCGGGTCGAGCTGCATGTCCCCCTCGACCGGGCACATCCCGAGCTCCCGACGCTGGCCGCCCTGTCGTTCCCCGCCAGCCGCTTCGAACGCGAGCTCTCCGACCTCTACGGCATTGATCCTCTGGGTCATCCCCAGCCCCGCCGTCTGGTCCTGCACCAGCACTGGCCGGCGAACTGGCACCCCATGCGCCATGAATCGACTGACCCGCCGGACATGGTGCCCGACGCCGGATCGTTCCCCTTCGTGGCGGTCGAGGGACACGGGGTCTTCGAGATCCCGGTCGGACCCGTTCACGCCGGCCTCATCGAGCCCGGGCACTTCCGGTTCTGGGTCGTCGGCGAGACCATCTTGAGGATGAAGGCGCGACTGTGGTTCGTCCACAAAGGGATCGAGAAGCTCCTCCAAGGCAAGGACGTCGTCTCCGGCCTCGAGATTGCCGAACGGATCTCCGGTGACACCGCCGTCGGCCACGCCCTCGCCTACTGCCAAGCCATCGAGGACGCACACCACGTCCGCCCCCCGGGCAGCGCCCAGGTCGTGCGGGCCGTGCTTCTCGAGCTCGAACGGCTCTACAACCACGTTGCCGACATCGGCGCCCTCTGCAACGACGTCGGGTACGGCTTGGCCCACGCGTGGGCTCTCTCGCTTCGCGAAGGGCTCCTCCAGCTCAACGCCGAGGTCACCGGTCACCGGCTGCTGCGAGGGGGTGTGACGCCTGGAGGAGCCCACGTCGAACGCCTTCCCACCCCGGCCGAGCTGGCCGAGGTGAGAGCAAGGTTCGAGGAGTTGGTCGAGCTGGCCGGCTCCAACGCCTTGATCATGGATCGCTTCACGGGCACCGCCACTCTCGACGAGGCCCATGCCCGAAGCCTCGGGGCCGTGGGCGTCGTGGGCCGCGCGTCAGGCCTGGAATTCGATGCCCGGAGCGCGCACCCTTTCGTCGAGTTGTCTGACGGGTTCATCCCGGCACGACAGACGACCGGAGACGTCCTGGCCCGCTACGCCATCCGGGTTGACGAGGTGCGCACTTCGCTTTCGCTGCTCAGCGACCTCGTCGCGCGTGCCCCCGAGCTCCGTGCCGTCGGGTCACTCGATGCCGGCGCCGTGCACGACCGGGCAGCCGGTGGAGCCGGCATCACCGAGGGTTGGCGAGGCAGCATCGTGCACCGGGTGGAGCTCGACGACGAGGGTCGGCTCGCGAGGGTGAAGATCGTGGATCCCTCGTTCCTCAACTGGCCGGCCCTACCTGTCTCCCTGGCCGACACGATCGTCCCGGACTTCCCCCTTGCCAACAAGAGCTTCAACCTCTCCTACGCCGGCAACGACCTGTGACCGCGGAGCGAGGACTGCCAGATTCATCAACTCATATAACGTTGACCTCAGCAATTCACGTGCCCGTTGACGGTCATCAGAAATCGCGCCCGCGCCGCGGAGGCACGGCGAATCGTGCACCTAGGAGGTGCTCTGGATGACGACCCCCATCTACCAAGTGAAGGCGGAGTTTTTCAAGGCCCTCGGCCATCCGGCCCGCATTCGCATCCTCGAAGTGCTGCGCGACGGCGAGAGACCCGTCAGCGAGCTCATCCCCGAAGTCGGCATCGAAGCGTCGCATCTCTCCCAGCAGCTGGGCCTCATGCGAAGGGCCAACCTCATCCAAGCGCGCAAGGCGGGATCGAGCGTGTACTACTCGGTGGGGGAGCCGATGCTCTTCGAGCTGCTCGAAGTGGCCAAGCGGATCATCACCGCGTCCCTCGCCGAAACCCAGGAGCTGCTCGAACAGATCCAAGCATCGGGACCGAGCTCGGCTACTTGAGGGGCATTTGAACGATTGGCTCCTCAGCGGGCTCGATCCGAAGGGCCGAGCCAGTCCGTGATCTGGTCCACGGTCCACTTCGGCACTTCGGCACTTCGGCACTTCGAGCATGGCCACGTGCCAGGCGTCGGGAACCTCCAAGGAACCCAGGGCGCTTCGATTGCCCGATCACCGTGGTCCCACGATAGGCCGAGCCCATCACCGGCTCGAAGGGTCGCCCGGCCCGGGTGCAGGCACGGATGCCGCCAGGCCGCGACGCCGGGCGGCCGAGGGGACGAGCAGGCGGCCGATGACGGGGACCTCTGTCATCGCCTCGGCTCGCAAAATGGTGACGAGGGTCGGCGCGAACTGCTCAGCCGAGTCGAAGACCACGTAGCGAGGGAGCCACGAGGGCTCGTACTTGGCATTGAAGCGCCAGAGCGATTCGATCTGGAGGATCGTCGACATGCGCTTGAGCGCCCAGCGCTCCAGGCGTTGGGTGATGCCGTCCCCGCTCTCGCCCTCGAGGGTCGAGCGCATCGCCGCGAAATTGAGACTGAGGCCCCGCTGGCCACCCGCGCGCAGGTGCTCGATGGTCGAGCACAGGGCGTAGTCCAGCAGTCCGTTGGGATGCTCACCCGGGTCCCGGCGCATGAGGTCGAGCGAGTAGCCGCGAATGGCTGCCGACGGAACGAACTGGCACATCGCGACGGCATCGTGGCCGGGTCCGAACACGACGGTGAGCAGGAGACCGGCGTCACGCTGGTCGAAGATCCGCCCGAGCATCATCGAGAAGCCGCGCTCGTGGTTACCCCGGCGATTGCGTCCCATGAGGTCGACCAGCTCGTTGGCCAGCTCGATCGGGACGGCCGAGGGATCGAAGAATTCGACGGTGTAGCCGTAGCGCTCGACGCGGGCCACCGCCTGGCGGAGCCCCTTCATCTTGCCGCCGGCCAGCGAGAAGCGCTGCACGTCGACGACCGCCTCGTCCCCGATGTAGACGTGTCGCATGCCCGAGCTCCGGTAGATGGGCAGCCACTCCTCGGCAGCCGCAATCACCGCCACCCCCCAGCCTCTCCGGTCGCAGAACCGGCGGAAGGCGTCCCACACGTGCAGACGCTCGCTGTGGGGGCCGATCGGGTCGGGGGAGACCAGGCACACCCCCCCGTAGACGGCGTAGGCCACCAGGCTGTCGCGATGGAAGAACCACTGCTTGTCGTCGCGCAGGGCGAAGTAGTCCAGCGTCCCGGTCCCGTGACGTCGGACGATGTCGCGGGCTCGCAGCTCGGCCGCCCGGCGGCTGGCGTGGTGCTCGCCGTCGCTCCCGGGTCGCCGGGACGACAGGGTCCGGTCCACCACTGGACGGGTGAGAAGGTACAGCGTGACCACGGCCAGGCCGATCCCTACGGCCAGCATGCTGGGGGCAACCCAGTCGTTGACCGGGTCGACGAGCGCAACCGTCTGGAGGCCGACCATGCGCTCGACCACGGCGAGGAGCACCAGCGGCCACGAAGGCAGGGTGTGGCGTCGGAAGCTTCCGTTGACCTCGATGGCCGAGCTCGCGAGCCCGACGGCCAGCACGGCGCCGCCGACGAGGGTCACCGCGGCCGTGAGCCACGACGAGCGGTCGCCGGCGCTCCTGAAGAGCTCGCGTTCGGTGAGAAGCAGGAGGAGCACCCCGACCGTCAGGATCAGTCCGGCCGGGCTGGCACCGTGGAGGACGTGGAGCACGGTGGTCGCTGCGAGGAGCGCCACCGCCACCACCCACGCCCGCCGCTGGCCCCGCAGGATGCCTCGGGCAAGCATCATGAGGGCAATGCCTGCGAGCGCGACGAGGGCCCCGGCTGCCTGGACGATGCCGAGGGGAAGGTACTCGCGCACGACGTGGAGGTGGCTGGCCAGCGGCCGGTTGACGGCGACGATGAGATCGACCAAACCGGCGGCGAAGATCGCGGCGGAGGCAAGTCGCCGCACTCGCCGGACTCGGACCCGATCGGCGGCGACGCCGGGCGCGGGGGGCCACGAGTCTCCGTGGGGCCATGACGCCTTCACCCCTGGGTGGAGGTCCGCTGCCGCTTTGTACCCCTTCACCACCCGGTAGCCGGTGGCCAGGCGCTCGAGCGTGGTCGAGGACGGCAAGTCCACATCGGCGAGCAGGAGACGCACGTGGAGATCGGCGCCGCTCTCGAGCTCGATGGCACTGGCCTGGCGGTGATGGAGGAACACCGGGGGGAGACCGAGGCGCCCACGGTGCTCGCGCACCAGCTCGCTGGTGCCCCCAGGACAGGCGAAGAAGCCAGGCCCGAGGTGGGTGAGCTCGGCTCGGAGCCTTCCGCCGACGACGAGGCCGGCGGCTCCGCCGGCCACCGCGGCCCGGGCGTGATCGAGCGCGTCGTCGCCGTCGACATCGAGGCCGCTGGAGGCGGGCGAGACTTCGGGACCGTACCGCGGCACGGTATCCCAGGGGGACGCGAGCTCCCCCCCGCCATGGGAGCGCCAGAATCGTCTGGAGGCCCAGGCGACGGCCAGTGCGACCGCCAGCTCGAGCACGACGACGACTCCCAGGAGGAACAGAAGACGAGTGCTCCACGGCGCGCTGTACGCGTGGAGCAGGACCTTGCGTACTCCCGCCTCTCGGCGCACGAGCCGCTCCACGCCGTGGAACACCACGGCCATCCGGATGACGACTGCGACCAGCAGCGCCACGATCGGCGGGATCCAGACGTAGCGACCGAACCTCCGGTACAAGGTGCGCGACGTCACGAAACGATTGGACGAGGACGGGTCCTCGAGCCGATCGATCCCATCGAGCCAGGGTTGGACTGCACTGTCACCGCCCTCGACAACCGTGGCGACATGGTGGTCGGGGTAGGCCGAGCGCACCTGAACCCGGCGGGTGCCGGCCGCAGTCAGCATCTCCAAGTCGACCCCGTTGACCACCTCGATGCCGAGCTCGCCCAGGGCCACCAGCACCGCCGGATCGGTGACCGCCCCGATGTCCCGCCAGCCCGGCAGGACGAGTAGCCGGCAGTCGGCGCGCCGGCAGAACTCCTTGATCGCCGCGGTCAGCACGCCGTGGGCGTCGAGCGCTGCAAGTGCGTCGAGCCCGCCCGTACCAGCATCAGGTGCTGAAGCGCCGTCTTGGAGCTCGTGCCCGCAAGGCTGCGCACGAGAGCTGAAGAGGTTCCCGCACACGATCACCGTGCCGGGTCCCTCCCACTGGTCGAGGGTGAGCGCGATGTCGGTCGCCAGTGCTTTGGACGAGGCCGTCGCCGCGGCGGGCAGCAGCAGGTCCCCGAGCACCATCACCCGCTGCCCCAGGGGAACGCGCAGCACGGTGGCATCGGCGCCAAGCTCGGCGGGGGTGGCCGGGCGATCGGGCGCACTCGGTCCAGTCGGTATCGGGGCCGGGGTCGGCGTCGGCGTGGTCACGGCCCCTCAATGCTGCCACGCCCCGAAGTCGCTCCACGGCCTCGCCGCTCGCCGCTCGCTGCTCGGCTCGCCCGGAGCCGGCAGGCGTCGCGACCTCCTCGTGGGCGGGACCGGGTCGACCCGTGCTTCCGGCGTGATATCAGCCGGTAGGCAGGGTGAAGGCCGGTGAGCCAAGCTGGTGGACGTGGACCACCCCGTACCCGGGCAGAGCGATCGCCGCGTGCCGGCCAACTGGTGCTGGCGCGACGGACCGATGCCGAGGGGCCGAGCCGTCGTCTTCGACATCGACGGCGTGCTGTCGGACGCCGCCGGCCGTCAGCACTTCATCGAGCGAGGGCGCCGGGACTGGTCGGCGTTCTTCGAGGCATGCGGGGACGACCCTGTGATCGAGGAGGTGGCCCGCCTGGTGGAGCTGCTGGATCCCACGTTGGTCGTGGTGCTCCTGACGGGACGACCGCTGCGGGTGAGGCCTCAGACCCTCGCCTGGCTGGACCGCTACGGCCTGCGTTGGGATCTCCTCGTCATGCGCGACCGGGGTGACTACTCACAGGTCACCGTGTTCAAGCGCGGTGTCGTCCACGACCTCCGCAGGTACGGGTTCGACTTGCGCTTGGCCATGGAGGACGATCCGTCCAACCATGCGATGTTCGTGGCCGAGGGGGTCCCCTGTGTCTACATCCACTCGGGCTACTACGACTGACCGCCCACCTGCCCTTTCCGGCCGGCGGGGTCGCCCGCATCCAAGGGGTCGTCCGGATCCGGCGCGTCGCCCGCCCCGAGCACCGCGCCCGCCCCGAACCACCCTGCAGCCAGTAGCCATCCGGCCACGAGTGCCAGCCCGCCCAGCACCAGCATCGGCAAGTCGCCCACGTAGGAGAACACGGTGCGGCCGGTGCGCAGCGCCACCGTGGCCACGAGGACCTGGCGGTGGCCGAGCACGGTGCGCTGGAGCACGGCACCTTGGTGGGTGACGACGGTCGAGTAGCCGGTGGGTGCCGCCTGCACCAGGTCGCGACCCTCCTCGACCGCTTGGACCCGATCGGCGGCCACCTCCTGAGTGGGCACTTGGGACGTGGCGTACGACGAGGTGTTGGTGGGGACGACGAGGAGCTGGGCGCCGGCGTCGACCGCCGGGCGGCTGCGATTGGAGAAGAACACCTCGTAGGAGATCATGATCCCGAGCGGCGCGGCCGGGGTGCGCAGGAAGCCGCTGCCGTGGCCCGGAATGGCTGTGAGCGGGACGCGTGAGAGGTTCGCCAGGTGGGCGAAGAAGCTCCGGTAGGGCACGTACTCGCCGAAGGGGACGCGGTGGACCTTCTCGTAGGTGCCGACGATCCGTCCCCCCGGCCCCCAAGCCACCGCTTCGTTGCGGAAGGCCGTCGACGAGACCGTCTCGGTCACCCCGGCGACCACGGTCGCGTGGAGGCTTCGGGCCAGTGTCGCCATCGTCGCCTCCTCCGGCGAGCCTGTGAGGTAGCCGTCGAGGGCGATGACGTCCTCGGGCCACAGCACGAGCGAGGGGGGATCGCCGTGGTCGCGTCCGGGGATGAGGGCGGTGGCGTCGAGCTGCGCTTGGAAGACTGTGGCTGGGTTCACCTGGGCGTCTGAGACACCGCGCCGCCCGCCGCCTTGGACCGTGGCGACCCGGACATGGCCGACCGCGCCGCCGCCGTCCGGGGCCAGCGCCCCGCCCACCCCCAGGGCGATCACGACGCCCACGGCCGCGATCCCGGGTGCCAGCCGTCGCCGCGCACCCTTTGCACTCGCCACGGGCACGGGCGCCCTCGTGAACGCCTGCATGGGTGCCTGCACGAGCGCCTCGGCCAGTGCCCCCAGCGCGGCGCCGCCGGTCCACACCACCGCGGTGAGCAGCAACGGCCCCCCCAGACGAGCGGTCCCGAGCAGCGGTCCACCGGCTTGGCCGAGGAACACCCCGCCGATCGGCAGCCCACCGAAAGGCCAGGTCATCCGGAGGTACTCGAGGAGGGTGAACGCGCCGGCGAATGCCAGGATCCGGCCCCGGCGCGGCGGCACGAGCGCGGCAGCCACACCCATGGAGAGCGCCTCGACCGCCATGAGGACGGCGGCGCCGTACCAGTTGAACGAGCCGGTCCACCACAGTCCCACGACGTAGCACCCGAGCCCGGCCGTCCACCCTGACCACAGCCGTGCCCGGAGGCGCAGTCCGCCGAGGCGCCAGTAGAGCAGCCCGGCGCCGACGAACGCGAGCGGCCAGAGCCCCCAGGGAGGGAGCGAGAGGGCCAGGAGCACCCCGGCCGCCAACGATGGGAGGAGCACGCCGCCGCGCCGGGGCGCCCGATGAGCCTGCGCGCTCCTAGCGCTCCTAGCGCTCCTAGCGGTCCTGGGGGTCCCCTGGGTCCCGCGCTCTGGCGTTCTCACCGGGTGCCGAGCGCTTCGAGGACCGTCCGGGCCGCCGCCCGGCCTCCACCGATGCACGCAGGGATGCCGACTCCCCGGTAGGCGCTCCCGGCTACGGCCACCGCCGGCAGCCGGGAGACGGCCGACTCGATCCCCGCGACCCGCAGGAGGTGGTGGACCCGGTACTGGGGGAAGGCATCGGGCCAGCGGGTGACGCTCGACGCGGCAGGGCTCCCGGCCACCCCGAGCAGGACCCGCAGCTCGGCGGCGACCCGTGAGACCAGCGCAGCGTCGTCCAGGGTGTCGGGCCGCGTGTCGCCGTCGCGTCCGACCGAGGCTCGTACGAGGAACGTGTCGGGACGAGCCAGATGGGGCCATTTGGTGGACAGGTAGGTGCAGGCCGTGACGAGGAAGCTACCGTCGAGCCCTCGGGAAGTGGGCGCGGGGCTGCCGGCGGGGACGAGCAGGCCGGTGCCGGAGAGGTCTGCCGGCCAGGCGGCCGTCGGGTAGGCCATCGTGACCACGGCCACCGAGGCGTACTCGATGCCCAGCAGCAGCCTGGTGGCGTCCTCGTCGTGCGGTGAGAGCAGGGTGGCGGCGGCGCCGGCCGGCACGGCCAGGACCATGCCGTCGGCGACGACCGGGCCTTCGGGGGCGTGGAGGACCCACGGCGCTGCGGGCCCGCGCCGGCGGTCCACGAGCTCGACCGGGCTGGCCGTCCGCAGGGTCACCCCCCGTCGGCCCAGCCCGGTGACGAGCCGGTCGGTCAGTGACCCCATCCCATGGCGCAGCGCCCAAAACGCCGGCTCCTGCTCGCCCTCGCCCCCCCGGGCACCACGGGCACTGCTCGGGACCGGCATCGCCGAGGCCTGGCGGAGGGCACGCATCAACCCGGTCGGCTGCGAGGCCGCGGCCAGCAGGAGGGGGAGGACGGCCGCGCTGGACATGGCTTCCACCCCACCGGCGTGAATGCCGCCGACGAGTGGATCGACCAGCCGCGCCACTACCTCAGGTCCGAGGCGGGCGCCGACGAGCGGTCCGAGCGCGAGGTCACCTGGCGGCGGCCGGCGGTTGGCCCGGGGGAGCACGACGTCGGCGAGGAGGCGGAGGGTGCCCCGTGCCCCCAACAACCCCGACCGGGCGACGGGGAGGAAGCGGGTCGGGATCCCCATGTACAGCCCTGCGGGCAACGCACGCCGCTGCCCGCGAGCCCACACCGCGGCCCCCGACGCGCCGATGGGGACCAGCTCGTCTTCGAGGCCCAGCTCCCGGCAGAGCTCGGCCGCTTCGGGGCGCCGGCCCAAGAACCCGTCGGGCCCGACGTCGACCGGCTCGCCCTCGAAAGGCTCGGTGCGGAGCTTGCCGCCGAAGCGCTCCCCGGCCTCGAGGACCACGACCTCGGGGCTCGCGGCGTGCGGTCCGGCTGCGCCGCCGGTCAGCTCCCAGGCAGCGGCCAGCCCGGCGATCCCGCCGCCCACGACTGCCACGCGAGCGGTCAACCCGCCTCCCCGGCTCGGTCTGCAGCGCGGTCTGCAGCGCGGCGGACCACGCCGGCAAGGATCTCGACGAAGCGGGGGTCGTCGTCGAGCGACGTCGTGCGGGCGAAGAGCATGCCGCTCGCCTCGGCAACCCCCCGGGCTTCGATGTCGAGGTCGAAGAGCACCTCGAGGTGGTCGGCGACGAACCCGATGGGGCAGACCACGACCGCGTCCGTTCCCTCGGACCCGAGGCGCCGCAGGACGTCGGCGATGTCCGGGCCGATCCACGGCTCGGCAGTCCGCCCAGCGCTCTGCCATCCCACCAGCCAGGGCACCCCGGCCTCGTCCAACGCGCCGGCGCGGGCCACGAGCGCCGCCGACTCGGCCAGCTGCTCGGGGTACGGGTCCCCCTCGTCGACCACCCGTTGGGGGAGCGAGTGCGCGGTAAAAACCACCACCGCCCGCCGCTCGCTCCCGGGTACCCCGAGCGCTGCGAGGGCGGCAAGCACCCGTTCGGCCAGGAGGTCGGCGAACCCCGGCGCGTCGTACCACTGGGCGACGGCCACCAGCTCGGGGGATCCGGGCGAGCCGGCCAGTGCAGCGGCCGCCCGGTCCAGGTACTCAGCCGACCCGAGGCTGGCCCGGTGGGGGGCCAGCACCAGGCCCACCACCCGCTCGACCCCGGTCGCGGCCAAGGTCGCCGCGGCCGACTCGATGCTGGGATCGACGTGCTTTGCGCCGTAGGCGACCTGAAAGCGCCCCGGGTCGACGCGTTCGAGCGCGGCAGCGATGCCGGCCACCTGGGCTGCGGTCCGCGCGGCGAGGGGGGAGGTCCCCCCGATGGCCTCGTAGCGGTGCACCAGCTCGGCGAGCTGCTCGGCCGAGGGCGGCCGGCCTCGCCGGATCCTCGTGTAGAACAGCTCGATCTCCTCGGGCGCCGCCGGCGTGCCGTGCGCCATCACGAGGACCCCGACCCGACCGGTGCCCGGCGACGCCGGCCGATCCCCTGTCACTGCTCGACCCCGGCGCGCCCTTGTGCGTGGACCAGCTCCACGAGACGGGTGAGGGTGTCCGGATCGGTGTCGGGCAGCACGCCGTGGCCCAGGTTGAAGATGTACCCGGGCTCGGTCCCGGCCTCGTCGAGCACCCGGCGGGCCTCGGTCTCCACCACCGGCCAGGGCGCCAGGCACACCGCAGGGTCCAGGTTCCCCTGGACGGCACAGCCGGGCCCCACCCGGCGCCGGGCTTCGTCGATCGGCACCCGCCAGTCGATGCCGATCACGTCGGCCCCCGACGCGCCCATGTCGCAAAGGAGCTCACCGGTACCCACGCCGAACAGGATGATCGGCACGCCGCGCCCGGCCGTCTCCTCGATCACCCGGCGCGTCACCGCCTGCACGTCGCGGCGGTACTCGGCCGCAGACAGGCAGCCGGCCCAGCTGTCGAAGAGCTGCACGGCCGACGCACCGGCGTCCACTTGGGCACCGAGGAACGCCACCGACAGGTCGGCCAGGCGGTCGAGGAGGCGTCGCCAGGTTGGCGGGTCGGTGTGCATGAGCGCTTTCACCCTGGCGAAGTCGCGCGACGGCCCGCCTTCGACCAGGTAGCTGGCGACGGTGAACGGGGCACCGGCGAACCCGATGAGTGGCACGCCTCGGCGGTCCAGCTCGGCGGTGGCCAGACGGACCGCCTCGGCGACGTAGGGCACGTCGGCCTCTGGTGTGAGCGGCCGGAGGCGTCGAAGGTCCGCGGGGGAGCGGAACGGTTCGGCCACCACCGGCCCTCGTCCCGCCACCACGTCGACACCGAACCCGATGGCGTGGACGGGCACCACGATGTCGGAGAACAAGATGGCCGCGTCGACGCCGTAGCGGCGCACCGGCTGCAAGGTGAGCTCGGCGGCGAGCGCCGGGTCGGCGATCGCGTCGAGGATGCTGCCCGTGCCCCGGGCCGCCCGGTACTCGGGGAGGGCGCGGCCGGCCTGGCGCATGAACCACACCGGCGTGTGGGGGACCCGGAGGCGGCGGCACGCCCGGAGGAACGGGTGGTCGCTCACCCCGCCGGTTCGATCACCACTGCCGTGCCGTACGCGCAGATCTCGGTCCAGTTGCCGCCCATCTCCGAGGTGTCGAAGCGCATGGCGAGCACGGCGTTGCCGCCGCGGGCCTCCACTTCGGCCACCAGGCGGGCGATGACCTCCTCGCGGCTGGCTTGGAGGTTCTTCGTCATGCCCTTCAGCTCTCCGCCGAGCATGGACTTCAGCCCGGCTCCGGTCTGCGAGAAGACGTTGCGCGAGCGGACGGTGAGGCCGAAGCACTCACCGAGCACCCGGGTGACCCGGTAGCCCGGGACATCGTTCATGGTCGAGATCAACATGCCGTTCTCCTCCTTGGTAGTCGTGGTGTTTGGGTCTTGCGTCTCGGCGTCTCGGCGTCACGATGGGTTCCTGCGAGATGTCACCGGGCAGTCGCCACCATCCCGGCCGAGGGTGCTCCCTCGCGATCATCGCAGGTCGAGAGCTGCTTGGGCGAACGGCCGTGCCACGGGCACGCGCGGGTCCTGCGGGCACGGCGGGTCCTGCGAGCACGGCGGCTGGCGTCCCGTAGAATCAAACGTTCGCCGGCAATCCTTGGGAGAGGGGACGCGGTGGCCGCACGCCCGGAGATCGACGAGGAGCAGGCGTTCTTGGACGAGGCCTACCGGGGGCTCGACGCAATGCGCCGCGATGCCGACGAGATGCTCCACTCCGTTCTCGACCTGGGCCGCGGCGGCACCTTCCAATCCCGCACTGAGCGAGACATCGTGGTGCGCACCAGCTTGGCGCGGCTTGCCCAGCTCGACATCGGCGACCAGGCGCTGTGCTTCGGGCGGATCGACCGCCGCGTCGCCGAGGACCGCGTCGCCGAGGACCGCGATGCGGGCGCCCGCGATGCCGGCGCCGACGGGGAGATCGAGTCGTTCCACATCGGCCGCCTGGCGGTGTCCGGGGAGTCCCACGAGCCCCTCGTGGTGGACTGGCGGGCGCCGGTGGCCGAGCCGTTCTACCGTGCCACCGGGCTCGATCCCCAGGGACTGGTCCGCCGCCGTCACCTGGCGGTGCGCCACCGGACGGTCGTGGGGGTGGAGGACGAGCACTTCGCCGACCCCGCCAGCGCACAGGCGAGCGCCACCGACCCGGGCGTTGCCGACTCGGGCTCCGCCCAGGCCGGTGCCGTGGATGGGTTGGCATTCGGGGGACCCGGCGCGCTCTTGGCGGCTATCGGCCAGGTCCGGACCGGCCGGATGGGCGACATCGTGGCCACGATCCAGCGCGAGCAGGACGAGATCATCCGCTCGCCCCTCGGAGGGCTGCTGATGGTCCAGGGCGGGCCGGGGACCGGCAAGACCGCCGTCGCGCTCCACCGAGCCGCGTACCTGCTCTACACCCACCGCTTCCCCCTCGAGATGCAAGGCGTGCTCGTCGTCGGGCCGAACCCGCTCTTCCTCCGCTACATCGAGCAGGTCCTGCCCTCGTTGGGGGAGACGGGTGTCACCTTGTCGACGGTCGCCGGCCTGGTCCCCGGCCTGCGGGTCCGAGGTACCGACGATGCCGAGACGGCCCGGCTCAAAGGCGACATCCGCATGGTCCGGGTGATCGCCCGGGCGGTGCGCTCACGCGAGCGGGCGCTGCGCCGTGACGTGGCTGTGCCCTATGGGGGGACCACGCTCCTACTCACCGCGGGCGCGTCGGCCGACGTCGTGGCCAGGGCGCGCCGGCGGTCTGGGACCCACAACGCCCGTCGCCGCTTCGTCGAGCAGCAGGTGGCCCGGATCCTGGCAGGCCAGTACCGGCGGTACCGCACGAGCCACCGGACCGGACCCGCCCTCACCGGCCCCGAAGAGCTCGACGCGGGGCGCGTGGAGGGAGGCTCGGGTGGCGACCCGGCCGGTACAAGCGGCGAAGAGCTCGACCTCGACGCGTTCGGCCGTGAGGTCCGGCGCCACCCTGCTCTGGCCGAAGCACTGGATCGAATGTGGCCCCGCCTGGCTCCCCACGAACTGCTCCACGACCTCTTCGGCGCCTCCGCCCTCATCGCCGCCGCCGGTCGGGGTGTGCTCACCGATCGTGAGCAGGCACAGCTCTCGCGCCCCAGGAGCCGCTCGTTCGAGGAGATCCCCTGGACCGAGGCCGACGCCGCGTTGGTCGACGAGGCCGGCGCGCTCCTCGGCCCCCGCCGCCGGCCACCCCATCGTGCCCGGCGGGAGCGCCGCCGTGGTGTGGCCAGCGCGTGGGACGACACGAGCGGGGTCGCGATCGAGCTCGGCGCCGACCCAGGTGCAGCCCTGCGGTCAGGACCGCGATCGCGGTCCAGCGCGCCGTCGGTGACCGAGAGTGGCCCGGTACGCGCCTACGGGCACATCGTGGTCGACGAGGTGCAGGACCTCTCGGCGCTCCAGCTCCGGATGCTGGCCCGGCGGTCTCTCGCGGGGTCGATGACCGTCGTGGGCGACATCGCCCAGGCGACCGGGCCCTGGGCGCCTCGCGACTGGAGCAGCGTGGCCCAGCACTTGGCGCCGGGGACGGCGTCTCGCCTGGTCGAGCTCACGGTGAGCTACCGGACGCCGGCAGAGGTTGTCGACGTGGCCGCCGGGGTGCTGGCGGTCTCCGCCCCAGGGCTCTCGCCGCCGGTGCCGGTCCGCCGCTCGGGGTACCGGCCGGTCCTCGTGCACACGAGACCGGACATGCTCGCACGGCGCGTGGCCGACCAGGTGAGCGAGGAGCTGGCGGCGGTGGCGCCGGGGCGCACTGCCGTGCTCGTCCCGCCCGAGCTGCGGGGGTCGGTTGTCGATGCGCTGACCAGTCGGGGGCTCGACCCCGTCGACCCGCGCGAACCTTCGGGCCGGGGCCTCGACGCGCCTCTGGTCGTCCTCGACGCGGGAGAGGCGAACGGCCTGGAGTTCGACTCGGTGGTGGTGGTCGAGCCCGCGCTGCTCGTCCAGCGCGGCTGGTCCAAGGGACGCGACGGGTCCGCCGGTCGAGACGGGTCCGAGGGACGCGACGGGTCCGGAGGTGACGGACCGCCGGTCGCCACCCGCAGGGGTCTGCGGACGCTCTACGTGGCCCTCACCCGGCCGACCCAGCGCCTCGCCGTGGTGTCGTCGAGACCGCTCCCCGCCGGCCTGGTCCTCGAACCTCCAGCGTCCAGCCCCGTCACCAGGATGTTGGCGTCGGAGGGTGAGCGTCGACTAGGAAATACGCCGTGAGCCAGGCCATTTCGGTGGAGCATCCCGGCAAGCCGGGCCGGATCGTCCACGACCGCCCACCGATGCTGGCCATCGGGGTGATGATCTGGCTGGGCTCGGAGTTGATGTTCTTCAGTGGGCTGTTCGCCGCGTTCTTCACCATCCGGGCCAACGACCACCCCTGGCCTCCCGTCGGTACCCACCTCGACACGATCCAAGCCGGGGTGTTCACCGCGATCCTCGTCTCCTCCAGCTTCACCATGCAGAAGGCAGTGTTCTGCGAGGAGCGCTACAACCGCCGCCAGGCCAAAGCCTGGATCGTGGCCACCCTCATCCTCGGTCTCATGTTCCTCGGGAACCAGGCCTACGAGTGGGCCACCCAGGCCACCCGTCCGGGGACGAACGCCTACGGCTCGCTGTTCTTCATCATGACCGGCCTCCACGGGCTCCATGTGTTCTTGGGCCTGGTGGCCATGGTCTTCCTCTTGGGGCGGTTGAAAGGACCGGCCGGTGATCCCGGGGAGCTCTCGGTCTTCCAGGGGATCAGCTACTACTGGCACTTCGTCGACATCGTGTGGGTCGGCCTCTACAGCTGCCTCTTCCTCCTCAAGTAGGTCATCGGGCGTGCGGCGACTCCTCACCAATCGGCACCTGCTCCCGGCCCTCGTGATGGCGGCCGTGGGGCTCGGTTTCGTGCTCGGCATCCCGAGCGCTGCGGGTGCAGCCGGCGCAGCCGCTGCATCGGGCACGTCCACGCCCAGTGCCCAGAGCGCTTTGAGCGCTGCGGGCGAGCCGGGCGCACACACGGCCTATCACTCGACGACGCTGCCGATCTCCTTGGGCTCCACACTGCGCACGCTCATCAACGACGCCCGCGCGTGCCGCGCCGAAGCGGCCAAGGTGAGCCATCCAGGCCCCCCGAACACCGGCTCCCCGGTCGGCTCGAGCCGTGTGACATGCGTGAACGGCAGGATCGCCTCCTACGGGGACTCGGCAATCACCTACAAGGCCCTGCCGAGCTCGTACATCTCGGTGGGCGAGTCGCTCTTCGAGCAGAACTGCTCGAGCTGCCACCTGGCCGATGCCCAGGGCGGGCCGGCGGCCCCGTCGCTCATCGGCGTCGGTCCGGCCACGGTGACACTGTGGGTCTCCACCGGCCTCATGCCGGCAGCCACCCCGCTCACGACCCAGGCCGAGCCCAAGCCGCCGAGGCTGACGCACCACCAGGCCCAGGAGATCGCAGCGTTCATCACATCGCTCTCGCCAGCGGCGCCGTTCATCCCCTCGGTGAACGTGAAAGCTGCCAACTTGGCCGAGGGGGCCAGCCTGTTCGCGCTCAATTGCGCTGCATGCCACACGATCACCGGCGCGGGCGACGAGCTCGCCTACGGGACCAACGCCCTGTCGCTGCACACGCAGTCGCCGACCCAGGTCGCCGAAGCGATCCGCACCGGCCCGGGCAACATGCCGGTGTTCTCGGGGAACCTCTCGGACTCCCAGGTCCGCGACATCGTGGCCTACGTCACCGAGAAGATCCAGCACCCGACCGACCCCGGCGGGGCCGGTCTGGGCGGTATCGGCCCGGTGGCCGAGGGCTTCGTGGCCCTCTTGTTCGGAGTCGGCGGGTTCATGCTGGTCTGCTACTGGATCGGGGACCGGGCGTGACCGACGAGACGCACGCACAGAGTGCCCAGGAGGCTGCAGTGAGCGCCCACGACGGAGAGACCCGGACGCCGGTACCGCTGCCGGTGGCCCGCTTCGACGACCCCCACCTCATGGAGGCTGCCCGGAACCCTCGGCAGACCGAGCGGATCATCGCCGTGATCATGCTCGTCGGGATTGCCGGGGTCATCGGCTTCGGCGCCGCGTACTGGCAGAACTCCACGCCGTGGATTCTCGCGGTGACCCTGGGCGGCGGGCTGTTCTTCCTGGGCTTCGGGCTGACGGCGTGGGGCAAGTACCTCATGCCCCAGGGTCCGTTCGTCGAGGAGCGCCATCCGTTGGCCTCGACCGAGCCCGAGCGGGTGGCCATGGCGGCGGCGCTGGTGGAGCGGACCGGGGTGGTGGTGAAGCGCCGCCGGCTCCTCGGCGGGCTCCTCGGCGGTGGTCTCGGGATCTTCGGGATCGTGGCCATGTTCCCGCTGCTGCGCTCCCTCGGCCCGGTGCCGGGCGACGCCCTGGACGAGACCAACTGGAAGAAGGGCACCTACCTCGTGGACTCCAACGGCCGCCGCGTCCGCAGCGACGAGCTGGAGGTGGGCGGGATCATGACCGTCTACCCCGCCGGCCTGGAGAACACCAACGCCGGCCAGGCGATCGACGAGACCGTGCTCATCCGGGTGCAGCGAACGGACTTCACCACGGTGAAAGGCCGGGAGACGTGGGCACCCCTCGGCTACGTGGCCTACTCAAAAGTCTGCACCCACCTCGGGTGCCCGGTCGGCCTGTACGAGCGTGAGCTGGAGCTGCTGGTGTGCCCGTGCCACCAGTCCATGTTCGACGTCCGCGACGGAGCGGTGCCCCAGTTCGGTCCCGCGCCGCGCCCGCTCCCCCAGCTCCCGCTCTACGTGGACGCTGACGGCTACTTGCGGGCTCAGGCCGGCTACGACCAGGCGATCGGCCCGGGCTTCTGGGAGCGCACGAACCAGGGGAATGGCACAGCATGAGCACCACCGAGACCACCGAGACGACGAAGCCCCGGACCCGCCGGGAGGCGAAGCGGTCCCGCGGTCCCTACGGGAGGGTCCAGCAGGTCGTCGACGAGCTGGACGACCGCCTCGGCCTGGCGAGGGGCGGGCGGACCTTCCTCGACAAGATCTTCCCCGACCACTGGTCGTTCATGCTCGGGGAGATCGCGCTCTACTCCTTCGTCGTCCTGCTCGTCACCGGCGTCTTCCTCACCTTGTACTTCGTGCCCTCGCAGGCGACCGTCGTCTACCACGGCGTCTACAAGCCGCTCGATGGTGTACGGATGTCCGAGGCGTACGAGTCCACCGTCAACATCTCCTTCGCCGTGCGGGCCGGGCTGCTCATGCGCCAGATGCACCACTGGGCGGCAGACGTGTTCATCGGCGCCATCGTCGTGCACATGGCCCGGATCTTCTTCACCGGTGCGTTCCGCAAGCCTCGCGAGCTCAACTGGACCATCGGGGTCACCTTGCTGATCCTGGCCATCTTGAACGGCTTCATCGGCTACTCGCTCCCCGACGACCTCATCTCGGGCACCGGGCTGCGGATCGGGTACTCGATCATCCTGTCGATCCCCTTCGTCGGGAGCTACCTGGCGTTCTTCGTGTTCGGCGGGACGTTCCCGGGCCACGTCATCATCGACCGGCTCTACATCATTCACGTGCTCATCATCCCGCTCATCATCATCGGGCTGCTCTCGGCCCACCTGGGCCTCCTGGTGCGCCAGAAGCACACGCAGTTCCCCGGCAAGGGGAGGACCGAGCACAACGTCGTGGGGTCACCCATGTTCCCGACGTTCATGGCCAAGACCACCGGTTTCCTCCTCATGGTCGGTGGTGGTCTCGCGCTCCTGGGGGGACTTGCACAGATCAACCCCATCTGGCAGTTCGGCCCCTATGAGGCGTCGAAGATCTCCTACGCGGTCCAGCCCGACTGGTACATGGGGTGGCTGGACGGAGCGCTCCGCATCATGCCGAGCTGGCAGTGGACGGCATGGGGGCACACGCTCCCTTGGGAGGTGTTCTTCCCGGCGGTCCTCTTCCCAGGGATCATCTTCAACATCTGCTTCGCATGGCCGGCCATCGAGCGGCGCTACACGAAGGACAACGCTCTCCACAATCTCTTGGACCGCCCGCGGGACCGTCCCAAGCGCACCGGGGTGGGCGTGGCCATGATCGCCCTGCTGTTTACCCTCTTTGCCGCCAGCTCGACCGACGTGCTGGCCAATTTCTTCCACATCTCGCTCAACGAGGTCCTGGTCTTCTTCCGGGTCGCGGTCTTCGTGATCCCGATCGTCGCCGGGTTCGCCGCCTGGAGGATCTGCCTGGAGATGCAGGGAGTGACCGGAGTGGGCAAGCGCAAGAGGGCGATGGTGATCTCGCGGACCGAGACAGGAGAGTACGTGGCCGAGCAGTCTGCGCCCCGGCCCGGTGACGGCCACCACGAGCTGGAGCCCGTGCCGGTCCCGGTCCAGATCGAGCTGGAGCCGGCGGCCGTGGGCGCCGCCGTGGGCACGGTGCCCGATGCCGACACATCCGGGGTGCGCCGGGTGAATCGCTGAGGTAGAGGGTCGATCCTCGAAGGGGCGCGAGCGCAGCTTCCGAACGATCCGAGATGTGGCCCAGCAGCCGGTGAAGACCGGCGAGCGACCCACGACGACGTTACTCCGGCCTGGCCACCAGGGCTGAACCGGCTGCCGTGCGCCACACCGCAGCCGGTGGACCCACCCGCGCCGGCCAGATGCGGTCGACTGCCACCATCACCAGTGACAGGGCGCCGAAGCCAGCGCCCAGCAGGCATGCCCAGTCCCACCCGGCCGACGCGAGCACCACCCCGGCGGTCACCGAGCCGACCGCGCCGCCGACGAAGTAGCAGAACATATAGGCACTGTTGATGCGGCTACGCCCTTCGGGCAGCAGCGTGTAGATGATGGCCTGGTTGGTGATCTGCATGGACTGGGTGCCCAGGTCCAGCACGATCACCCCTGCGAGGAGAAGGCCGAGCGACGTCTTCCCGGCGGCCAGCAGCGCGAAGGAGCCCGCCGTCAGGATCCCGGCGGCGAGGGTGGTGAACGTGGTGTGGTGCGTGTCGGCCAGCCGGCCGGCCAGGTTGGCCGCCAGCACCCCTGCGACCCCTGCGAGCCCGAACAGCCCGATGACGATGTTGGAGTAGTGGTAGGGAGGTCCGGACAACAGGAACGCCAACGTCGTCCACAGCACGCTGAACGCAGCGAAGACCGACGCTCCGTGCCATGCCCGCCGGCGGAGGGTCGGCAACGTGAGGAGGAGGTGGAGAGACGAGCCCACCAGGCGCCGGTAGGGCACGTGGGGGCGGGGTGGCTCGGTGGGGAGGACTTTGAGGAGCAGGGCGGCGAACGCGACCATGAGGCCGGCCGATACCCAGTAGATGGCCCGCCAGCCCGCGACCTGGGCGACGGCGCCAGCGACGGTACGGGCCAGGAGGATCCCGAGTAGGAGCCCGGTCATGATCCGAGCGACGACCCGGCCCCGTCGCGCCGGGCTGGCCAGGTCGGCGGCGAACGGCACCATGATCTGGCCCCCCACCGAGGCACACCCGGCGGCCACCGAGCCCAGCTCGAAGAGCCACAGGCTGGGGGCCTCGGCACACACCACGAGCGCCAGGGCGGCAATCCCGAAGACGAGCGCCACCAGCGGCCGGCGGGCGTGGATGTCCCCGAGGGGCACCAGGAGGACGAGACCCGCCGCGTAGCCGATCTGGGTGGCCGTGATGACCAACGACGTGGCAGCCGAGCCGGCGTGGAAGGCGGTGGCAACCTCGTGGAGGAGCGGCTGTGCGTAGTACAGGTTGGCGACGATCGCCCCGGTGGCGACTGCCATGACCACCACGAGGCGGTTGGTGAGGGACGCCGCCGCCGGGGGCTGCGCTGCGGGGCCCGTCGTGGGAAGCGGCGACACGTGGGCAGCCACGTCGGACGCTGTGCCGGCCGGGTGTCCGTCCGGATCAGGTCTAGACGTGCCCGCCTCGGCGGCTCTCGGCCGTCACCCCGACCAGGGCGATCAGGATCAGGCTGACGCCGAGCGGGAGGAACCACGTGCCGAAGACGAAGGTGAGGACCAGGAGGAACGCCCCCATCCCCAGGGTGAAAGGCCAGATGCTCGAACCGGGGAACGCGCTGATGATGCCCGCTCCCTCCGACAGCGTCGCATCGGGATGGTCTTCGGGACGCTCGCCGACAACGCGCTCGAGCTTCCCCCAGAAGAAGTACTTGTACCCGTGGAAGCGCCGGTGCCAGTAGAAGTAGTAGAAGCCCGGCAGGAACCCGAGGAGGCAGCTCCCGAGGAGCATCATCCCCCCGCCGTCCTCGTAGCTGATGAACCAGTAGATGGCGCAAATGGCGGCGAAGAACACCCCGATGCCGATGAGGAAGAGGGACTCGGTCTTCATGCCGGTGCCGCTCCCGAGGGTGCCGCCGAGCCGGTGCCCCGAGCGCCACCGCCGCCGGAGCCGTTCCCGCCGGAGCCGTTCCCGCCGTGGCCGTTCCCCCCGTGGCCGTTCCCCCCGTGGCCGTTCCCGCCCGCGGCCCGACCGTGGGCGATGACCAGGGCGTCAGGGTGGTTGTAGTCCCAGGTCGGGCGCTCGGAGCGGATCGGAGGGAGGTGGGTGTAGTTGTGGTGCGGAGGCGGCGAGGTGGTGAACCACTCCAGGGTGTGGCCGTCCCACGGGTTGTTGCCGGCCGGGATGGGCCGGCGCCAGGAGATCCAGAAGTTCCAGAGCATGATGGCGAACGACGCGGCGATGAGGAACGCACCGATGGTCGACAGGTCGTTGTACATCTGCCAGCCCAGGTCAGAAGGGTAGACGGCGACCCGGCGGGGCATGCCCTTCAGGCCGAGGATGTACTGGGGGATGAAGGTGAGCCAGAAGCCCACGAACATGATCCAGAAGTGCCACTTGCCGAGGTTGTCCCGGAGCATCCGCCCGAACATCTTCGGGTACCAGTAGTAGACCCCGCCGAAGCCCGCGAACACCGCGGTTGCGAACAGCACCTGATGGAAGTGGGCCACGACGAAATACGTTGTGTGCGTGAAGAAGTCGATCGGCGGTGCAGCCAGCATCACGCCGGTCACCCCGCCCATGAGGAAAGCGAGCAAGAAGCCGATGCAGAACAGCATGGGCGCGGTGAAGCGGATCTGCCCCCGCCACATGGTGCCGATCCAGTTGAAGAACTTGATGCCGGTCGGCACGGCGATGAGCAGGCTGAGCAGCGAGAAGAAGGGGAGCAGCACCACTCCGGTGGTGAACATGTGGTGGGCCCACACCCCGGTCGACAGTGCGGCGATCGACATGGTGGCGAACACCATGCCCTTGTAGCCGAAGACCGGCTTGCGGGAGAACACCGGGATGATCTCGGTCACGATGCCGAAGTACGGCAGGGCCAGGATGTAGACCTCGGGGTGCCCGAAGAACCAGAACAGGTTCTGCCAGAGCACGGCCGAGCCGCAGGCATTCGGGTCGGGGACCGATGGATGCCCGGCAAAGGCCGTGGTATGACAGCCGACCACTGTGTAGATGTGCGTGCCGAAGTGCCGGTCGGCAAAGAGCATCACGAGGGCGGCGGTGAGGACGGGGAAAGCGATCAGGATGAGGATCCCGGTGACCAGCATGTTCCAGGTGAAGATGGGCATCCGCCACATGGTCATCCCCGGAGCGCGCAGGTAGAAGATGGTGGCGACCAGGTTCACCCCGGTGAAGATCGCAGAGAACCCGGTGAGAGCGAGGGCCATGATCCACGCGTCGGCACCTGCACCCGGCGTGTTGGTTGCAGACGACAGCGGTGCGTAGGCCACCCACCCGAAGTCGGCCGCGCCGCCGGCCACGAAGAACCCCATGAGCATGGTGATCGATCCGCCCAGGTACAGCCAGTAGGAAAGGGCGTTCAGCCGGGGGAAGGCCATGTCGGGGGCGCCGACTTGGAGGGGGACGATGTAGTTGGCCAGGCCACCAAACGCGAACGGTCCGGCAAACAGGTACAGCATGAGGCTGCCATGCATCGTGAACAGCTCGTTGTACTGCTGGAACGTGACAAACGAGCTGGCCGGCGTGGCCAACTGCACCCGGATGAGCAGGGCCATGACCCCAGCCAGGTAGAAGATCACGATCGAGGTGATCATGTAGCTGAGACCGATGATCTTGTGGTCGGTGGTGGTGAGCCACTTCAGGATCCCGGAGGGTCCGTGCTCTTCGTGCCCGTGGTGCTCCTCGCGCTCGTGGACCACCGGGATGGCAGGCGCGCCGGGAGCGGCGATGACCGGCGGGTCGATCAGGTCGGTCACTTGAGGTTTCCCTGGGCGATCTGGCGCTTGGCAGCCGCGATCGAGTCAGAGTTGTTGGGCGCGTGCTGCTGCTGGTGGACCCAAGCCTGGAACTGCGCCGGCGTGACCACTTTCACCTGGAAGATCATAAGGGAGTGGTACAGGCCGCACAGGTTGGTGCACTGGCCGCGGAAGGTGCCGGTGGTGACCGGGCTCAAGTCGAACTGGTTCGTCACCCCGGGGAGGGCGTAGCGGCTGAAATTGAATGTCGGCACGTAGAAGCCGTGGACCACGTCGGCTGACCGGAGGTAGATCCGCGTCGTCTCGTGGGCCGGGATCACCATGGTGGGGTCTTGGAGCTCCACGCCGAGGACCCGAACGTCGTACCCGGGGTACTGGAACTGCCATCCCCACTGGAAGGCGGTGACGTTCACGGTGACCGACTGGGTGTTCAATGCGTCCACTTCGTTCTCGGTGACGAAGATGAAGGCGAACATGACGAGCACGGTGATGATCGGCACCACGGTGTACACGATCTCGAACAAGGTGTGGTACTGGGTCTGCTTGGGCATCTCGTCGGACTTGCGCCGGTAGCGGAACACCGCCCAGACGATGAGGAAGAACACGATGGCGAAGACCACGAGCCCGGTGATGAAGAAGCCCTGCCACAGCTTGAACGCGTCCTGGCCCTGAGTGGTCACCCCCCGGTAAGCGCCGAAGGCCGGGAGCTGGCAGCCGCCGAGGAGGAGGCCCCCCACGACCGCGCCCAAGGCGACCCAGCGCCGGCGGACGCGTCGCGACGTCCCGTGCTCGGGGCCGCGAGCGCCTGTGGGGGCCGGAGGAGGGCCGGACGGCGATTCCACGGTGCTGACACTAGCGAACGGCGGCCGAGAATTCGAAGTCCCTGCTCGGGGCTGTACAGCCCGCCCGGTCACTCCCCGAGCGACTCGTTGGACGCCCAGCGAAAGACGCCGTGTGCCATGGTGGACGTGGCTCGGTCAGCCCGGGCGGCGTACACCTGCTGGCGTGCTCGCTGGATGCCCGCGTCGCCGGGGGAGGCCAGCCAGGCCAGCTCGGCCAAGTGGCCGGCCAGGCGGAGAGCCCGGTCGGCGTTTTCGTCCCCGGCACCGGCACCGGCACCTCCGCCCCCGCCATCGGCACTCCCGTCCCCGGCGACTGCTTCGCCGAGCAGGGCCAGCGCCCGGTCGGCCAGCGCCGAAGGCCCGCCGGCCAGCTCGGCCAGCTCGGAGGCCAGCGCCCGCTCCGGAGCCGGCTGGAGCGAGGAGGGGTTCCCGTCCCACCACCCGCCGTAGAGGCGCCAGATGTTCCGGACGATGAACTCGGGTTCGTCGTAGACCGGCCGGAGATAGGGGAGCTGGGCCAGCTCGGACGGGGGCTGCACGCTGTGGAGCACCTCGTCCAGCCGGGCACCTGCGTTCATGAGCGCGAGGGTCTGGTCGACCAGGGACTCCAAGAGGCCGGCCGTGTTGCCGAGGGCCTGGCGGACCCGGTCGGCGCCGATCACCGGGAAGCCGTGGCCCGGGAGGAGGAACTCCGGCTCGAGCTCGATCATGCGCCGGAGCGCCTCGGCCCACTCTTTCGGGTACCGCTGGACCTTCTGGGGGTTGCCGGCGTTTGGCGAGGCCCAGATGAACAGGTCACCGCAGCACAGGACACGTCTGTCGGGCTGCCAGGTGACGGTGTGGTCGTCGGTCTCCCCCCGCTCGTGACGGAGCCGGAGCTCGACGCCGCCAACCGAGAGCGTGAGGTCGTGGGCGTACGTCCGGTCCGGGTAGCGGTACTCGGTCGGCCAGACGAGGTCCTTCAGCCCGAACTGGCGGCGGTTGACCACTTGGTTGTACCCGGCGGTGAGGACGTAACGATCGAAGCGGTGGGGCAGGGCTTCGTGGGCGACGACCTCGGGGCCCGGCCACCCCTGCTCGGCGGCCTCCTCCTCCCAGATCGGCACGCCGAAGACGTGGTCGATGTGACCGTGCGAGTAGACGGCCGTGTGCAGGCGCTGGGTGCTCCAGCGGCGGAGCTCTCCGTGGACTTGTGCAGCAAGGGGCGCGCTCCCCGTGTCCACGAGGACCAGGCCGTCGTCGGTGTCGAACGCCGAGACGTTGGCGAAGGAGGGTACGAACGCTACGCCGTCGCAGATCTCGGCCATGTGCCCGACGTGGCCAACCGGGTGGTAGTGCCCGACGTCCGCTTCGCCGCGCCACAGCTTGTCGGCGAGCTCCAGCACGTCATCGGGCACGGCACCACCTCCGGGTCTCGTCGGGCTCCGCACATCTCGACAGCGAGTGCGGTCGTGCAGCCAACGCTACCGCCGGCCGGCCGTCCTCGGGGCTTTCAGCCGGCAAAGCCGGCCGGGTGTCAGGACGACGCGGGCTTGGTCGGGTCGTCGACGGTGGCCGAGGCCGTCGTGCCGCCGGCAGTGCCACCAGCCGCACCGTTGGCCGTGCCGTTGGCCGCAGGCCCGGCAGTCGGATCGCCGGATCCGGTCGGTTGCGAAGCTTCCCGCAGCCCCTTTTCGAACTCGGTCTTGGCCGAGCCCAGGCTGCGGGCGAACTTCGGGATGGCGGTCCCGCCGAACAGCACGACCAGCACCACGATGAGCACGATGATCCCGTCTACGCCAAAGATCTCTCCCAGCATCACACTCTCCTCACCGGGCGGCCGCCCGGTGGCGACCGCCTCTGTTTGAAAGGTTAGACCCCGCGCCGCTGGATGGTGGCCGCGGGATCTCAAGCTCCTGCAGCAGTTCTCCGTCGTCGCCGGCGATCTGGATGGCGGCATCCGGGATCCCTCCGCTCGCCCCTCTCGGCCGGTGTGCTCGGCCAGGGGCCGCATCGGCGCAGGAGGAACCGTCAGGGGCCGGCCAGGAGGATCCCCATGAACAGGGCAGCGATCGACGCCACGCCGGCGATCGAGCCCCACGTCGCCACCCCCGCCCGAGTGGTCGCCCGGCTGTGGAGCAAGGCGGCAATGCCGGCCAGGGCGACGACGGCGATCTTGGCACCGAGCACGACCTTCCAGACGGTGGACTGGGCAGCCAGGTGGAACGTCGCGACGTTCCACAACCCGGTGACGACGAGCACGGCATATGCCGGCCAGCTCAGCCGGGCGAAGGCGTTCGCCAGTGCCCGGGGAGCTTCGGCACTCATCCGCCGCGCCGTGGGGACCATGCCGAGCATGACGATCTGCCCGCCGACCCACACCGTGGCCGCCAGGACGTGGAGCCCCAGGCGGACCGTGGTGAGGGCCGGCGCGAGCCCTGCCGACGAGGCGAGGAGACCCGGGACGCCGACCGGCGTGGTCAGCACTGCCGAGCTCCGTGCACTTGCGGCCAGCGGTCCTCGCGAGCGGCCAGACCTACCGGCCCTGCCAGTTGGGCGCCCGCTTCTCGGCGAAGGCGATCGGTCCCTCCATCGCGTCGGCCGACGAGAAGACCACGCCGACCGACGCGTCGTTGAGCTTCCAGCCTTCGGCTTCGCTCACGTCGGCCGAGTGGCGCATGACCGCCTTGGAGTGCCGCACGGCCAGCGGCGCGTTTTGGGCGATCGTCTCGGCCAACGCCAGTGCCTCGTCCATCAGGCGCTCGGCCGGGACCACCCGGTTGACCAGGCCGAGCGCGAGGGCCCGGGCCGAGTCGATGGGGTCGCCGGTCAGCGCCAGCTCCAGGGCCACGGCCATCGGCAGGCGCTTGGGGAGACGGATCAGACCGCCCGCTCCTGCGATGAGGCCGCGCTTGACCTCGGGAATGCCAAAGGTCGCATGTTCCGCGGCCACCACCAGGTCGCACGAGAGCACGATCTCGCAGCCGCCGGCCAACGCCGAACCGTTCACCGCGGCGATGAGGGGTTTGGGGAAGTCGCGTTTCGCGATCCCGGCGAAGCCCCCCGTCGCCCCGATGATCGACGCGCCCTCGCCCGACGAGAACGCTTTCAAGTCCATCCCGGCCGAGAAGGCTTTCTCTCCGCTGCCGGTGAGCACCACGACCCACGCGTCGTCGTCGTCGGTCAGCTCGTCGAACGCCGCCGACATGGCCTGGCTCACCGCGCCGTTGATGGCGTTGCGCGCGTCGGGCCGGTTGATCGTGAGGATCTCGACGTGCCCCCGGCGTTCCCTCAATACCTCGTCAGCCATCGTGGATCGCTCCCTTCTTCCAGTCTCGGGTGCTCCGGGTCTCATGCCGTGGAGGCCGACGGACCGCATCCGCCGGACCGCCGCGCCGCCGGGTCCACCCCGGCCGCCCGCAGGGAGCGACGCTACCGCGCCGGCGCGGGTCGGCACGCCACTGCGTATGCCGCCGCCGGGACCTGGGCGCACCCGGCGCGGCCACCCCGAATTTCCGCGTGCCATGCTGGTCGGCATGCCGCAACGCCCGCGACCGGATCCGGCCGAGCCCGGCGTCCTCTTCGGGGTCGCCACCGCCGGGTACCAGGTCGAGGGTGGCTACAACGGCCCGGGGGAGCCGGCCAACAACTGGATCCGTTGGGAGCGCAGCGGGTGGGTGGAGCCCTCGGGGATCGCGTGCGACTTCTGGCGGCAGCCCGAAGAGGCGCTCGATCGGGCCGCCGCGCTCGGGTGCGACGCCTTCCGGCTCTCGGTGGAGTGGGCCCGCCTCGAGCCCGAGCGAGACGTCGTCGACGACGCCGCGCTCGACCGCTACGTCGAGATCCTCGAGATGTGCGGGTCGCGGGGGATGGCGCCGGTGGTCACCCTCCACCACTTCACGCATCCGTGGTGGCTCGGCGAGGAGTTCTGGCTGACGCCGGGGTCGCCCGACCGTTTCGCCGCCCATGTCGGCCGGATCGTGCCCCGCCTGGCCGAGCACTGCCGGCACTGGATCACGGTGAACGAGCCCAACATCGTCGCCCTCGCAGGCTGGGTGGCCGGCGCCACCCCGCCGGGGCGACGGGGCGCGTTCAGCGACGCGTGGGCGGTGCTGGACAACCTCTTGACCGCCCACGTCCTCGCCCGGCGGGCGATCCGCGGGGTCCAGCCGGATGCTCTCGTCACGACCAACACGAGCGCGTCGACCCTCTACGACTTCGACCGCCTGCTGCTCGACCTGCTGGTGGCACCGGCCCACGGGGTGAGCCGTGGCGAGCTGGACTCGTGGATCGGCCAGCGCCGGGCCTATCACGACGGCGTGAGCGCGCCCATCTCCGGCGCGGGGAGTGCCCGGCGGGTCGCCGGGGACCGGTGGGGGGCTTTGGCTGCAGGGGTGGTCGAGCGGGGCTTGCGCTCTCTGAGCGCCGGCATCTCTCCGTACGGACCGCCGGGTGGGGGGGCGTCGGAGGCCTTCGCAGGTGTGAGGGGCGTGGGGACGAGCGCCCTGCGGGCCCGGATGCGGCGGCCCTCGCCGCGCAGGGTGGTCGACGAGGTCTTCGCCGCAGGCGCTGGCGCTGGCGCAGGTACAGGTGCAGCGATCGACGCCGTGGGGTTCGACTGGTACGACCCCGTGGCCAGCCACTGGCTGCGCCTGCCCGGGCGCCAGTCGTCGGGAGGGAGACGCTGGCAGGCGGACACCGCCCTGTGGGACACCGCGGCCGACCCGGAGGCAATGGCGTCGTGGTGCGTCGAGCAGCACCAGCTCACCCCGGGCCTCCCGTTGTGGATCGTGGAGAACGGCATGGCCACCCGGGTGCGGCGGGCTCGGGCCTACCCGCGTGCGGATGGCTGGGACCGGGAGCGCTACGTGGCTCGCCACGTCGCCGCAGTCTCCGACGCCGTCGAGCGCGGCGCTCCGGTGACGATGTACCTCCACTGGTCGCTGGTGGACAACTACGAGTGGGGCTCCTACGAGCCGCGTTTCGGCCTCTACGGCATGGACCGCACCCGCGGGCGGCGCGGTGTGCGGTGGCTCGACACCGATGCGGCCGGGGCCGATGCCCCGGGGGCATATCGCCGAGCCATCGAGGAGTACCGGACCGGCCACCACCTCGCGTGATCGGGCGGTGGGGGAGCGCGCGTCCGGCGAGGCCGACGACCCGAGCGCAGCTCGGCGGGTGCTCGGGCCTCTGAGGAGCATCGTTGCCGCGTCAGTTCGTTCGAGTACCGTAAGAGGGGCGCAGGGCGTCCTGTCTCGGCAGGGCACGACCGGTGCGCGAGAGCGAGGGAGTGCGACGGCATGGCAAAGAGGGCACTGATCACCGGGGTGACCGGCCAAGACGGGTCGTACCTGGCGGAGTTCCTCCTCGACCAGGGGTACGAAGTCGTCGGCATGGTGCGGCGGTCCAGCACGGTCACGTTCGAGCGGATCGCCCATATCCAAGACCGGGTGTCACTGGTGGCGGGTGACCTCTTGGACGAGGCATCGCTGATCTCGGTGCTGCGCGACCACCGTCCCGACGAGGTGTACAACCTGGCTGCCCAGTCGTTCGTGCAGACGAGCTGGAGCCAACCCGTCCTCACCGGCGAGACGACCGCGCTCGGAGTGACGCGCCTTCTCGACGCAGTGCGCACCGTCGACCCCGAGATCCGCTACTACCAGGCGAGCTCGTCAGAGATGTTCGGCAAGGTGCTCGAGGTTCCCCAACGCGAGACCACCCCTTTCTATCCCCGGAGCCCCTACGGCGTTGCAAAGGTCTACGGGCACTGGATCACCGTGAATTACCGGGAGAGCTACGGGCTGCACGCATCGTCGGGGATCCTTTTCAACCACGAGTCCCCAAGGCGCGGCCTCGAGTTCGTCACGCGCAAGGTGACCAATGGGGTCGCACGCATCGCGTGCGGGCTCGATGACAAACTTCCACTGGGGAACCTCGACGCCCAGCGCGACTGGGGTTTCGCCGCCGACTACGTGCGGGCGATGTGGCTCATGCTCCAGCAGGATGCCCCGGACGACTTCGTGGTCGCAACCGGTTCGACGCATTCGGTGCGTGAGCTGTGTGAGCTGGCGTTCGCTGCCGCCGATCTCGACTGGGAACAGCACGTGGTTGTCGACGAGAAGTTCCTCCGTCCCGCCGAAGTCGACCTTCTGGTCGGGGACCCCTCCAAGGCGGAGCGTGTGCTCGGATGGCGCCGCGAGGTGGATTTCGGGGCGTTGGTCGAGATGATGGTGCGGGCCGACTTGGAGACGGTTCGGGAACAAACGCGTTGAGTGGATTGTCCGGTCTTCTGCTCACGAGGCCCCGGCTCTCGCCGTGATCGCACCTTCGGTCTCGGTAGGGGCGATCACCGCCGACCCGCTGGGGATCCTCGTCTCGTTCGGCGCCGGCATCCTGTCGTTCCTCTCGCCGTGTGTGCTGCCGCTGGTCCCGGGGTATCTCTCGATGGTGTCGGGCCTGTCGGCAGCAGAGCTCGAATCGGTCGGGCGAGCCTCCGTCTCTCACGCTTCTGAGCAGCCAGCGGTGGCACTCGTCGGCGCCCTGCGCGGTGGGGGAGCCGGAGAAGGGGGCGAGCGCCACGCGCCGGCCGACCACGCGCTGCGATCCGCCCTGCGAGCACGAGCGCCGGGTCGCCCTCCCGCACCGCTCGTTCGCGGCGTGCTGCTCTTCATTGCCGGGTTCACGGTGGTGTTCGTCGCGCTCGGGGCCGGCGCATCGGGGCTCGGGCACCTCCTCGGAGCGCACAAGGCTGCCCTCACTTCGCTGAGTGGTGCCGTGATCGTCGCCTTGGGCGCAGTGCTCCTGATCGGGAGCCTGCCCTCGTCCGCGTGGAAGCGCCTCGGCGCGGGTACTGCCGGACCGGTGGGCTGGCTGGTGGGCTGGCTGGTCGGCGAGCACCGTTTCCACGTCCGTCCGTCGGCGCTCGGTGCGTGGGCCGCACCGGTCATGGGGATGGCGTTCGCGTTCGCGTGGACGCCGTGCATCGGCCCCGTCCTGGCCGCTGTCCTCGGCCTGGCGTCCACCAGGGCCACCTTGGGCGGGGGCGTCGTGCTCCTGTTCGCCTACTCCTTGGGGCTCGGCGTGCCGTTCCTCGTCACCGGGCTGGCGTTCGGCCGCCTGACCGGGGTACTGGCCAGAGCCCGCCAACGGCTCTGGGTGGTGCACCTCGTCACCGGCGGGATCCTCGTCGCCTTCGGGGCCCTCCTCCTCGCGGGGCAGCTCGGCTGGCTGTCGGCCGAGTTCTCTGACTTGCTGAACGCGCTGGGTCTGCACCGCCTCACGACGAGCTGACCAGCGTCGTCCAGGCGGATTCTGCCTGCTTGGCCCCGGGGTGCCCGACGCCCGTAGCATGTCCGAGACGTCCATGCCTGCAGCAGTCCACCTCCGCTCCGCCGTCGCCCTCGCCGGCCGGTTCCCCGCCCTCTCGGGGGTGGACCTGACCGTCTCCGCAGGCGAGGTGGTGGTGGTGCTGGGTCCCAACGGGGCAGGGAAGACCAGCTTGCTGCGTACGTGCGCAGGCCTGCTGCCCGTGACGTCGGGCGCTGCCGAAGTGCTGGGCGAGGATCTCCGGCAGGACCCCACTCACGTCCGGCTCCGGGTGGGTCTGCTGGGCCATGCTGCGCCGCTCTACGACGAGCTCACGGCGGCAGAGAACGTGCGGTTCGCCGTTCGGGCGGCGGGGCTTCCCACGTCGCGGGTCGATCCGGCGCTCGAGCGGCTGGGTATCGTCGGGAGGCTCCGGCGCACGCCGGTGGCGCGGCTCTCGGCCGGTCAGCGCCGCCGGGTCGCGCTGGCTGCACTGGTCGCGCGCACGCCCGAGCTCTGGCTCCTCGACGAGCCTCACGCCGGCCTCGACGGAGCCACCCGCCGGCTCCTGGCCGACCTCATCGCCGAGGCCGCAGGTGGTGGAGCGGCGGTCCTGCTCTCCTCGCACGAGCCCGATCTGGCAGTGCCATTGGCCGATCGAGCGGTGACGATGACCGGCGGCAGGGTGGTCGACGAGCAGCGCGGTGGACGGCGACCGGTGCTCGAGGCGGTCCCCCCATCAGAGGAGACGGCCCATGTGGCGTGACGCCCTCCTGATCGCCGGGAAGGACCTGCGGATCGAAGCCCGCTCGCGCGTGGCGCTCTGGCAGGTCCTGCCCTTCTCCTTGCTGGTCCTGATCCTCTCCGCGTTCGCCTTGGGGCCCGGACCGTCCACCTTGCACGACGCGGCGCCGGGGCTGTTCTGGCTGGCAGTCCTGTTCTCCACCGTTCTCGCGACCCAGCGAAGTTTCGCCATCGAGTCCGGTGAAGGCACGAGGGACGGCTTGCGGCTGTCGGGAGTCGATCCTGCCGGCGTGTTCCTCGGCAAGACCGCAGCGGTGGCGGTCCAGCTCGCTCTGCTCCAAGTGGCCCTCTGGGCGGGGATCACGCTCTTTTTCGGTGTGCGCCTCCATGTGATCTGGCTGGCCGTCGTCGCCTCGCTGCTGGCCACCGTCGGCCTCGCGGCTGCCGGGGTGATCTACGGAGCGCTGTCGGCTGGGCTCCGTGTGCGAGAGACCCTTCTTCCCCTGCTCGTGCTGCCGGTGCTCGCACCCGTGCTCTTGTCGGGATCCGAAGTCTGGTCGGCCGCGCTCTTCGGGCATGCAGCCGCCGGTGAGTCCTGGCTCCGGATCCTCGCACCGTTCGCTGTCGTCTACGTCGTGGTGGGCATCGTCCTCTACGGCCCGTTGCAGGAGGCCGGATGAGAACCATCGTGCTCCGAAGTGTGGGGGTCGCCGCGATCGTGGCGACGGCGGCCACCGTCTGGCTAGGGCTATGGGTGACCCCGCCGGACCAGGTGCAAGGGACACTGGTGCGGTTGTTGTACCTGCATCCTCCGATCGCCTGGGTGGCGCTGTACCTGGCGTTCGGGCTCTCGGCACTGGCCAGCCTCCTGTACCTTTGGCGCCGCACCCGCTCGCTCTTCTGGGACCGCCTGGCCGCTGCCTCGGTCGAGGTCGGTGTGGTGTTCAACGCACTGACCCTGGTGAGCGGTTCGCTCTGGGGCCGCCCGACCTGGGGCGTGTGGTGGACCTGGACAGCCCGGCTCACGAGCACCGCCCTGCTGCTCGTGCTCTTCGTCGGGTACCTCGCCCTTCGGAGGGTCCCCGCAGACCCTGAGGTGCGCGCCAAGCGCTGTGCCGTCGCCGCGCTGGTGGCCTTCGTGGACGTACCGATCGTGCACTTCTCGGTGGACTGGTGGCAGACGCTCCACCAGAAGGCCAGTGTGCTCAACGCGACACTCTCGCCCACCATTCATGGCTCGATGGCGTGGACCCTGCTCCTCGGCTTCGTGGCCCTGACGCTCGTGTTCGTGTGGATGGTGACCGTCCGCTACGACGTCGAGGTCATGCGGGATCGCATCGGCAACCAGGAGCTCGAGGTGTCGCTGGCCGAGCGGCGGGCCGAGGGAAGCACCGGTGCCGTGAACACGCCTGAGAGCAGCTCGGATGGGATCGCGTCGGGGGAGGCCGGCTCGGCTGAGCCTCCAGTGGGCGGTCCAGGTCACTCCACACCGGTGCGTTTGGCGGCGCCGGAGCCGACGGGGGGTGGACGGTGAAGTACGTCGACGCCGGCTACGTCATCTGCCTCAGCGTGCTGTTCGTCTACAGCGTGAGCCTGTGGTGGCGCCGGCGCCGGCTCGCGCGCGCAGTCGCCACGTCTGATGTGAGCTCCGAGCGCGGCCGCGATCGGGAGCGCGAGGGGTGACCGGAACGGACGACACCGCGCTCGAGCCCCCTCCCTCGGGCCCCGAGCCCCCTCCCTCGGGCCCCGAGGCCCCGACCCCGCCGCGCCGGCCCGTCCGGCGGCACCGGCTCCGCCTGGCGGTGATGTTCTGCGCGCTGGCTGCCGCGGTCGTGTACCTCCTCGTCGAGGGGCTCGGCAGCTCGCTCAACTACTACGAGACGGTCCACCAGGCGCTCTCGAGGAAGGCCGCTCTGGGCACGACGGTCTTCCGGCTCGAAGGCACAGTGGCGCCGGGCACCATCCATCCCACTGCCGACGGCACCGACTTCGTCGTCTCCCAGGGGTCTGCGAGGGTCGCCGTGCAAAGTGTCGGCTCGCCGCCCGAGCTGTTCGACAAGGACATCCCGGTGATCGTCATCGGCCATTTCGCGTCGCCGTCGTCGGATGTCTTCATGTCCAACCAGATCATGGAGAAGCACTCCCAGTACTACAGCCCGGTGCACACGGCGAGCGCGCCGGCCCGGGCAAAGAGCGGGACGGCGCGCTGAGCATGCCGGGAGGCTGTCCCAGGTGCTGAACGCCGTCCTCGGGCAGATCGGCGTCTGGCTCGGGCTGGGCGGCGCGGGCATCGGGGTCCTTGCGATGGCGTGGACGCTGCGCCGGCAGCCGCTCGGGCGGCCCCCGGCGCACCGGCTGGACGCCCGGCTGTGCGCAGGCGTCCTCCTGCTCGGGGCCGTGCTGGCGACGGCGGCCATGGAGCACGCGCTCGTCACCCACGACTTCTCCCTGGTGTACGTGGCGGACAACAACGCCCGCGCAACCCCGCTCATCTACTCGATCACCGGCCTGTGGTCGGCGCTCGCCGGATCGATCCTTCTATGGGGCCTCATCCTGGCGCTGTTCACCGCGGCGGTCGTCTGGCGGTACCGCAGGCAGGCGGCTGATCCGGTGATCCGGTGGGCCACCCTGGTCATGTACGCCGTCTCGGCCTTCTTCTTCGGGCTGATGGCCTTCCCGGCGAACCCCTTCCTCATGGTGCCCGGCCATGCGCCCCTTCACGGAGCCGGTCCCAACGCACTGCTCCAGGACAATCCACTCGTGGCCGCGCATCCCCCCCTCCTGTACCTCGGGTTCGTGGGCTTCACCGTGCCCTTCGCATTCGCCGTGGGGATGCTCGCCACCGGGCGGGTGGGGGAGCGCTGGCAGGTCGAGACCCGGCGCTGGACGCTGCTCGCGTGGACCTGCCTGACCGTCGGGATCGTGCTGGGCGCCTGGTGGTCGTACCAAGTCCTCGGATGGGGGGGCTTCTGGGGATGGGACCCGGTCGAGAACGCCGCGCTCATGCCGTGGCTCTGCGGGACCGCGTACCTGCACTCGGTGATGGTCCAGGAGCGGCGAGGTCTCCTGCGGGTGTGGAACCTGTCCTTGGCCGTCGCCACGTTCGCCCTCACCATCCTCGGGACGTTCCTCACTCGCTCGGGGGTGGTCCAGTCCGTCCACGCATTCTCGGAGTCCGATCTCGGGCCGGTCCTGATTGCGTTCTTCTTCCTGGTCGCCTTCGTGGGCTTCGGGCTGATCGCCTGGAGGGGTGACCGCTTGCGCTCGCCGGGCGGGATCGACGCGCCCCTCGGCCGGGAGGGCGCGTTCTTGCTGAACAACGTCCTGTTCGTCGGGTTCGCGCTCATCGTGCTCTTGGGGACGCTCTTCCCGATCCTCTACCAAGCACTCACGAACCAGGAAGTCACCGTGGGCGCCCCCTATTTCGACACCGTCGCGGTTCCCTTCGGCCTCTCGCTGCTCTTCTTGATGTCGGTCGCGCCTGCACTGAGCTGGAGAAAAGTGGATGCCGGGGTCCTGTGGCACCGCCTGGCGGTCCCGGCGTGGTGCGGGGTGCTCGTCGTCGTGGGCTGCGTCATCGGAGGGGTACGTGGGCTCGAGCCGTTGCTCGGGTTCGGGCTCGGTGCGTTTGCCGGAGCTTCGGCCATACGCTCGCTCGTGCTGTCCGTCCGAACGAGCCTGCGGCACGGTGCCGGCTGGTTGCGGGGACTGGTGGGCAGGGCGAACGGCGGCATGATCGTCCACTTGGGCGTCGTGGTGCTGGCCGTCGGCCTCGTGGCTGCCACGTCGTTCCGCTCCCAGACCGAGCTGGCGCTGCGAGAGGGGCAGGTTGTGCACTACGACGGCCACACGTTCGTCTTCGAGGGGATCCGCACAGTCGACACCCCGCAGCGCCTGGCCACCGAAGCGGTCATCAAGATCGACGGGGGCGGGTTGTTCTACCCGGCCGTGAGCAAGTACGGCGGTCCCCAGTCCGAAGCGGTGGGGACGCCTGCCATCGACTCGAGCTTCCTCGGCGACGTGTACCTGACCTTCGACGCGATCGGGGGTACCGGCCCGACGACCGGGGCGACTGCTTTTCCGAATTTGCCATCCGGGTCCATCGCTGTAGGCGTCGTGATCGAGCCGCTCTTGGCATGGATGTGGGCCGGTGGGCTCATCGTCGGGCTCGGGGGCCTGATGGCGCTGCTTCCCGGGAGCAGGCGGCGCTCGACCGACCCGGTGTCGGCACCCGCTCGGGTGGTGCTCCAGTCGCCCGCAGTGGCGTCGGCCCCACGGCGCTCCTCGCCGAGGGAGGCGGACGCTCGCCGGACATCGTCACCCCCAGAACGCGAACAGGAGCGGGCACCGGTGGGCGCAGTGCCGCGCGATCACGCGCAGGTGGGGGTGGTGCCGCGCGATCACGCGCGGGTGGGGGTGGTGCCGCGCGACCACGCGCAGGTGGGCCCAGCTCCTTCGGAGCAGGTACCGGCGGGCAGCGGAGAGCGGGATCAGCTCGTATGACCGATGGATCGGTTGCCACTCTCCCCCGGCGTCCGAGGCACTTCACCCGGTGGGTAGCCGGTGCGGTGGTCGTCGTCCTCGCCGTGGTCGCGGTGGTTGCCGCCACTCGGCCCTCCTACCAGGCAACCCAAGTCGGCAGCCCGCTCCTGGGGCGGGCTGCCCCCGAGTTCAGCGGTCGGGACTTCCAAGGCCACACGGTCGCCCTGTCGGCGTACCGGGGGCGGTTCGTCTACGTGAATTTCTTTGCGAGCTGGTGCCCCCCGTGCCAGAGCGAGGAGCCGAACCTCGTCACGTTCGATCGCCAGCAGCAGCACGAGCCCTCCGGAGCCGCACTCATCAGCGTGGTGTTCAACGACTCGGACGCCGCGGCATCGGCATTCGTGCGCCAATCAGGGCAGCGTTGGCCGGCCGTGCCCGACCACGACGGCGCGATTGCCAATGCCTATGGAGTCGAGTCGCCGCCGATGACGTTCTTGGTGAACCCCGAAGGGATCGTGGTCGGGGACTGGGCCGGACCGGTGACGGCAGCCCAGTTGGACAGCATGCTGGCGGCGGACCGGCACTCCGATGCCTGACACGGGAGCGATGCCTGACACGGGAGCGACGCCTGACACGGGAGCGAAGGACCCCGGGCGCCGCGTACACCGCCGTCACCGGCGCTCCGCGCTGTCGGCCGGGTTGCTCTTGATCGTGCTCGGGGTTGCCTTGGCCATCGGGAGCGGCTTGGGAGCTGCGGGCAAGCAGACCGCCGCCGAACGGGCTGCTGTGATCGACTCCCAGGTGCGCTGCCCGAGCTGCGCCGACTTGTCGGCGGCGCAGTCCTCGGCGTCGGCCGCGGTCGCAGTTCGAGACGAGGTGCTCCATCTGGTGAAAGAGGGCCGGACGAACCGCCAGATCGAAGCGACCCTGGTGAGCCAATATGGCGGCACGATCCTGCTCCGGCCTCCCACGACCGGTCTGGTCTCGCTCGTCTGGTTCCTGCCGGCGGCAGGTGCAGCAGTTGGGGTCGCCGCGCTCGGGGTGTTCTTCTGGCGCCGGTCGCGTGAGATGGCCCGACTCCGCCGGCAAGCACGATGAGCGTTGCCGACACCCCTTCGCCGGCACGCGCTCGACGTCCGCGCCAGCGCCGGGATCATGACGGTGGTCCCAGCGTGACCGACGAGCGCTGGCACCTCGAGGATCGCAGAGAGTTCCTCCTGCGCTCTCTCGATGACGCCGATCGCGAGCACGATGCCGGCGATCTCGGCGACGACGACTACCGGGTGCTGTGCCGGCGTGACCAAGAGCTCCTGGCCGACGTGGAAGCTCGCTTGGCCGAGCTCGCCGCTCCATCGAGCGGGGATGCCGAGCGTACCGACGAGCCGACTGCCACCGAAGGCCCCGAGCGTGAGCACCGGCCCCGGTCGTTGCTGCGCCGGCTCCTGTTGCGGCGGCGGAAATGGATGCTCGTCGCCGGCGTGGCAGCACTGGTGGCGGCTATGGTCCTTCTCCTCGTGGACGTCACTGCACCGCGGCTGCCCGGGCAGTCGGCAACCGGCAGCATCACACTGCGTGGCAAAGCCCTCATTACCCAGCAGGTGGCCCAAGCCGCGACCCTGGTGAGCGAAGGTCACGTCGTCACCGCCCTCGAGCTCTACGAGAAGGTGCTGTCGGAGAACCCGAAACAGCCCGAAGCGCTGGCAGAGGGTGGGTGGCTCGAGTGGCAGACCGGCTCCCAGACGCACGACGCAGCGCTCGAGTCGGCGGGACAGGCCATGGTCACACGGGCGACGGTTGTCGACCCAGGCTTCTATGCCGGGCATCTGTACCTCGGGACGATCGAGCTCTTGGGCGCAGACGACCCGTCTGCGGCAGTGCACGAGTACCAAGCGCTCCTCTCGGAGCACCCCCCCGCGGCGTCGCTAGCGAGCGCTGCGGGTGACATCCGCCAGGCGTTCACCGATGCGGGTTTGCCGGTGCCCGCCGGCGTGCCTGAGCCCAAGGGCGGCAGCTAGCGGCCGTGCCGATATGTAAACGCCGGTCGAAAACAGCCGCACCTGCCCCTTGGGTTTGGTTGGTCGAAAACAGCCGCACCTGAGGATCCCCCGCTCTGCCTGACTGGCCCTTGAAGCTTCCTTCGAGGAGGCCGTGAGGGCGTCCAGTTGGGGGGAAAGGGTGTGGACCGACATGGAGCAGTGGCCGAGATCCGTCGCAAGGTTCTCTTGGAGAAGGCTTCGGAGCGCTCGATCATGCGGGACGACCGGATCGGCCACGAGGCGCTGGACAAGATCCTGGCCAGCCCAGAACCGCTCGGCTATCGCCCGAGCGAGCCCCGGGCGAAGCCCGTCCTCGGGCGCTTCTTCCCGGTCATCGACGAGATCTTGGAAGCCGGCAAGTCAGCCCCTCCCACGCAGAGCCACACCGCCCGGCGGATCTTCGAGCGCCTGCGCGGCGAGCACGGCTACACCGGCGGCATCACGCTCGTGAAGGGGGCCGTGGCCGCAGCCAAGCGGGTATGAGTCCCCTCACGTGGTGGGAATTCGGGGCAGGTCCACCACCAGGTGAGCCATCGGCGTGATGCTCGGTGTGTACATCACAAGTGCACAGCGAGGAGGTCACACCGATGGCTCTATCCGATTCTGCCCTGTCCGAGCTGCTCGACGCGCTCCGCG
>JAJYWG010000197.1 GCA_021791615.1 Actinomycetes bacterium | reverse complement strand
ACGGCCGGCACTGTCTTGACAGGAGCGCTCCTTTCAGGGATGACCCCGGCTGGACGACAACAAGCCCAACTGGCGCCACTTCACGAGCCTTGACAACCGGCCCCTCTTCATAGAGAGACTTTGGCCCTCCGACACCCCAGTTCTGGTTCATTGGATCTGGCACGGGCGCGCCACTCAGCGGCGCAAGCTCAACTCTGCGTTGCGCAGGTGATCGGCTACGGAGTGCGGTCAGCGATCGTCGACGCTCGCGTACCGAGTCAGGCGCTCGTCGTAGCTCAGCAGCTGGCCACCCCGCTCGCGAGCGGTAGCCAGGACGATCGCGTCAGGCAAGCGCAGACGGTCATGGCGAGCGCGGAGCTCGGCGGCACGCTCGGCCGTCCTCGCGTCAAGGGGTGACACGCGGATACCCATCGCAGCAATCGCCTCACGCGCATCACGGATGCGGCCCACACGTGCGAAGGCCACCATCGCCTCGCTGTAGGCGCTCACCGGAGCGACGAGGTCGCTCGACGCCTCGTCAGCGGCTTCGACATCATCGACAGCGCGCTGATGGTGATCGTCTGCATCGTCGAGTAGCCCGATGAGGACGCTGGCGTCGAGGATCAGCGTTCCCACTCGTCCCGCAGCTGGTCAAGTTCCCTTGGTCGATAGATCCCCGTTGCGATGCCGGCGTGGCGACGTACCCGGGAGTCCCGAGCTGCTATGACGATCTCGCCGGTGCCAACCGTTCGCACCGTCACCTCGTCGCCCGGTTGGAGTCCTGCGGCCCGCAGGGCGGCCACGGGGAGCGTGACCTGGTTCTTGGAAGAAACCCTCGTCATTGCCTTTACTATAACACGGTCAAAGTAAAGGCGCGACCTGTCGGCGGTCAGCCAGCGGCTGGCGGGAGGCGCCGCAGGCCCGGCTCAACGGGGCCGGACGGGTGGCGAAGAGCTGCTCGGCGTCGTACTCCTCGAACCGGTCGACCTCGACGAAGCCCAGCCTTGCAGCGAGACGCATGGAGCGCTGGTTGGCGGTCTGGGTGCACAGCACGACCGATTCGCCTGGAAGGACTCCGGCGAGCCAATCCAGCGCGGCGGTGCAGGCCTGGAGGCCGTAGCCGTAGCCCCGGGCCTCGGGGAGAAACCTGTAGCCGAGCTCGCCCTCGTTGGCCTCGGGACGTAGATGACCGGGTCGGGACGGCTCGCGCCGGTCGAAGGTGACGAAACCGACGGCCGCACCGGCGACCTCGACCACGAAGAATCCAGGACGATAGCCGGGCACTTCGGGCACCGCGACCTCGAGCTCTTGGCGTGGTCGCGGCCCACCCAGGTAAGCACCCAACTCAGGCGAGGCGTGCAACTCAATGACCGCCGAACGATCCCGGGGCTCCGCAGCACGGAGCACCAGCCGCCTCGTGTCGATAGGCGCTGCCGGCCCGGCGACTGGTCCCGTCGAGTACTGATCGGACCCTCATCTTGGCCCCCTGCACTGACCGACGCTCAGCCTCGGCTGGGTCTGGCAGAGTGACGACGATGACCGGCAAAGCAACGACAAGTGGTGGCCGTGGTCGTGCGAGGTGGCTCGTTCTCAGCCGCGACATCTCTGACTCGGTACGAGTCGACGGGGAGCCGCACGTCCAGGCAGGGATGGTGCTGGACATGGACACCGGACTGGTGCGAGGGGTGGCGGCGGCCGCGACCGAGGTCGACGCCGTCGCTCAGGCAATCGAGATTGGCCTCACCAAGCCGGCGGGCAACCTGCCACCGGGGCGGCCGGAAGAGGTGCTCTGCGCTCCCCGGTTCGAGGCTCTGATCATCAAGGTCTTGTCGTCTCATATCGGTGACCATCGCCTGCCGCCGGTACGGGTGATCGAGCCACCGGCAGACGCAGAGGACATCTTCGATTCGTTCGTCGGCCACATGTCGGGGCGCCTGCAGCCCACGGAACCCCCGAACCCGCCCGATTGGGAGCTGCTGTACCGGCAAGCGTTCGAGTTCTACCAGGCTGCACCCTGGACCCGATGGGACGACGGGATCGTGCTGGCTCTGGAGACGAGCGTCGAAAGCACCGACGGCGGTTGGGCGGCGGTGGTGATGGGCAACTCGGGCATCCAGCACGGCCTGGTCCTCTACCCGGGCGGCCAGCTCCCGGCCGGTCTGGACGACTGGGCGCCCGGGCTCCCGTCGCCAATGCCGCCGGGGACGCTCGCGCTCATGTTGGACCAACCTTCGGACCTGCCCTCGGACCTGCGCAACAAGGCGTTCCGTTACGGGTGGCCGCCTGATGCTGAGCTGGTGCCTGCGGTGCTTCGGCTCGCGCGGGAAGGCGGGGGCGACCCGGGAGCTGCGGACGTCCACCTGCTGGCGGTCGCGCTGGCCGCGGTGACCACCCACGATGCTCGCGGTCCAATTGCCGTCGACTCCGCCCATCGAGCCACCGTTGGCGAGATCGTGCTCGGGGACGGGCGTATGGCGAGCTTCTCGATCGCGCAGAAGCCGCCCGCTCCGGCCTCAGACGCTCTCCGTTTCCGTGTCCACCATGCCGGCTTCGACCTCGTCCCACAGGGGACGCCGGTCCTGCTCGGCCACCTGCCGTGGGCATCCGTGGCAGCCCTACGTACGAAGGCGCACATTCATCGGCCCTTTCCCCCTGGTGCGCCACAACCGGCCGGTGCGGAAGTGCCGCTCTTGGCGATCCTGCCAAAACCCAAGAAGGGCGAATCCATCGCGGCCAAAGTCGCCGAGCTCGACCCCTACGGAGTGACCGGGGTTCGTACCGACGACGGCCAAGAGGTGTTCGTCCTCGCCGGAAGCCACGGCGCGGAGCTGCTAATGGAGGTATCTGCCAACAGTCCGGGCA
>JAJYWG010000132.1 GCA_021791615.1 Actinomycetes bacterium | reverse complement strand
CGGCAGGCACTGGCCGAAGCACCGGATCCTGTTCCTCCTGGCCGGAACCTTCACGCTCACCGGCACGATCCTCGCGGCCAGCGTGAACCGATGGTTCGCGCTGCTGCCCGGGCTCGTCGGCGCCAACCAGCTCCTGCTCGTCACCACCGGGTGGTGCCCCGCCTCCGCGCTGCTCGACCGGGTGTTGCCCACGACGAGCGACCCGGGGTCGGACGGACGTCAGCCGCACTGCGCGAGGTGAGCGCACCCGGCACGGTGTCCGCCACCGAGCGAGGTCGCCGGCGGACGGGTGCGGTCTCGCGAGCGACCGAGGCTCAGTCGGCGGGGCGCGTCTCGGGCGAGGGCTGCCACTCTCGCCTGAGCAGCCCGTAGACCCACGAGTCCGAGACCTCGCCGTTCACGACGCAGTCTTCCCGCAACGTCCCTTCCCGCACGAACCCGAGCTTCTCGAGGACCCGGGCGGATGCGGCATTGCGCGTATCGGTCTCAGCCTGGACGCGGTTGAGGTCCAACGAGTCGAACGCCCAGCGCAGCAACTCGCGCCCCGCCTCGGTCGCGTGGCCATGGCCCCACACTGCGTCGTCGTAGCAGTAGCCCAACGACGCGCTGCGGTAGTCCGGGTTCCACCGGCCCAGGCTGCACCAGCCGAGGAAGACCCCGTCATCGACACGGTCCACGGCCAGCCGCGCCCCGGTACCCGCCTCTGCCATCTGCCGGCTCGCCGCGATGAACCGCTCGGCGCGCGCAGGGTCGGTCCACGGCGGCGCGTCCCAATAGCGCAGCACGTGCGCGTTGGCATGCAGCGCGAAGAGGTCGCTGGCATCGGCGTCTTCGAAGGGGCGCAGTCTAAGGCGCGCGGTGTGCAGCGTGGGGGTGGGCAACGACATCGGGTGATGTTCCCCTCCGGGACCGGTGATGTCAATCAGATGTGCGGGGGCTCACCACTCGCAGTTGGCATGCGCCGTCTCTGCCGGCGGGCAGTGCGACATGCACCCGGCACGGGTGCCCGATCACCCTGCACGTGCGGCACGCGTCGATGTGCTCGCCGGCTCCTGGCAGGTCGAACCGCGTCGACCCTCGAACGAGGACGACCAGTTGATCGACCGCAGAGAAGCGCTCTCCGTCAGGGACGGCGACGCCGCGGCGCTCGAGGATCAGGGACTCTCGGGCTCCACGCGCATGATCGGCGAACGCTCGGGCGCAAGGCGCGCCGGCGCCGCCCAGGTGGGAGCCCGCGTGGAATGTCGCCGGAGATCGCGCGCGCCTGCCGCCGGCGCAGGTGCGTACGGGTCGACAGCGCCGTCAGCCCAGAACAGCGCCGGTGCAGCGACCGGCCGTCAGCGGGGCCAGCTGGGTAGCGGTGGGCTCGCTGCAGCAGAACCACGCCTCGGTCAGCCGCGGCCGAGGGCCGGGCGGTCCGGCCGCGCGGCTACCGAGCCGCGGCGGTGGCCCCCCGCCGACCGCCGACCGCACGGTGGCGTCGACGGCACCGAAGACGTCGGCGATCGGGTCCTCGGCGCGGGCTTCGACCAGGGCCGCCACGGCCCTTTGCAGCTCGTCGATCGCCGGGTCCGGGTGGCTCCAGGTCCACCCGAGGTGTTCGTCGTCGTAGGTCCCGAGCGAGCTGGCGAGCTCCGGTTGGTCGAGGAGCAAGGAACCGCGCGGCACGAGGAGGCGGATCGAGTACTGCACCGGGTCCACGTTCTCCACCAGATCATGGGCGAGCACGAAGTCCAACAGCTCGACGAGGTTGTGGCCCGTGGTCCACGGCGTGAACGGCAGCCAGGAAGGGCGGGCCTCGATGTGGTGGCGACGCAGCAGGGAGACCGCGGCCGAGGCATCCTCGGCGGTGTGACCCTTGGCCAGCAGGCGGAGCACGGCCTCGTCGGTCGACTCGAAGGCCGAGACGACGAAGCGGCACCCGGCGTCGGCCAGGTCGGGCCACAAGTGGGCGTAGCGGAGCACGTGCTCGACCTTCACCGTGCAGTCGAACGTCAGCCGGGGGTGACGAGCCCCGATCGCCTCGACCACCCGACCGGCGTGACGAGGAGCGTTGAGGAAGTCCGGGTCGGCGAAGGTGAGGTGGGTGGCGCCGGCCTCCACCAGCCGGTCGACGTCAGCCACCACCTCCGCCACGTCGACGGGGCGGACCCGGCCGTCGTAGACAACGGGCACCGGGCAGTGCCGGCACCGGTGCGAGCAGCCCCGGCTGGCTTCCACCGCTCCCACCAGGTGCTCCCCATCGGCGGCGACCAGCCGGGCGTACCGGTCGAGCGGCGGAAGGGCACGGCGATCGGTGGGGCGCTCGGGAACGCGGCCCAGCCGGACCGCTGGCCCGAGCGAAGCGCCGGCGGCCCACGCCTCCAGCCCTGGCTCGAACTCCCCCGCCACGACGGCGTCGGCGCTCGGTCCCCCACCGGGAACCTCGCTGGACAGCCCGGTACCGGCGGCCCCGGCGTAGAGCCCGTAGTAGCAGACGGGGATGCCCGGCTGGCGGTCCCGGATGGCCGCCACCGCCTGACGGCCCAGGCGCATGGCCGTGTGCATGGGCACCGAGATCGCCACCCGGTCGGCCCAGTCGACAGCCTCGTCATCGAGGGGCTCGACGGCCAGGTCGAGACACCGCACCTCGTGGCCCGCCCGTCGCAGGCGAGCCGCCGGTCCGGCAAGGGCGACCGGCTGTCGGCCCAGCTCGTAGGTCGACACCAGTAGGACGCGCACAGCTTCCGACGCTATCGGGCGCACCGCCGGACGGCTGCTGCAGCACCAGGCGGGCGCCGACGGACTTCGAGCAGGCCAGTCGCTTGCCGTAGCCGTGCCTCCACGTCGGCCGGGGTAGGCCCCTTGGCGAACACGAAGCCCAGGTAGCGGTCGCCCTCGGGCAGCGGCACCAGGCGGGACCCCGGGGACAGGGTGATATCGACGGCCGTGACGCCGGGCACCGACCGGGCCCTCCCGCATCCGGCCACCCGTTCGAGGATCCCGTCGACGGTGACGGGGAGCATCGCCACCCCGGATGCCGGCTTCTCGCGGACCACACCCTCCATCGGCAGGCGCAGGGCGTGGCGCACGATCACGTCCTCGAGCGAGGCGTGGTCCTCCAGCCGCAGGGCGCGGGAGCAATGCCCGCCGATCGACCGGGCTGCCACCTCGAGCACCGTCACCCGACCGCCCGGGCCGAGGCGCAGCTCGGCGTGGACCGGTCCCTCCGTGAGCCCCAGAGCGACCACCGCCTTGGCCGTCTCGGCCTGCACGGCCGACAGCACCGCTCCCGGGTGGCGGGAGGGAGTGACGTAGAGCGTCTCGGGGAAGGTGGGGCCGTCGAGCGGGTCGGGCTTGTCCCATACCGTGACCACCGCCGTCCGACCACCCACCACAAGGGCTTCGACCGCCACCTCCTCGCCGGGAAGGAACCGCTCGACCACCAGGGGCGCGCCCGCTCCGGCGATCCGGGCCACCCTGGCGGCGGCCGCCGTCGCCCCATCGGGGTCGTCCACCCGCAGCACTCCCTGACTGGCCGCCCGGTCGGTGGGCTTGATCACGCAGGGGAACCCCAGCTCCCCGGCAGCTCTGGCTGCCGCTCCCGCCCCCTGGACCACCCGGAAGGCCGGTTGGTCCAGGCCGGCTTCGGTCAGCCGCCTGCGCTGGGCCGCTTTGTCGCGCGTGCGGGCCACGGCGGCCGGTGGGCTGGCAGCCAGGCCGAGGGCGTGGGAGGCCGCCGCGGCAAGCTCCACCGCCTGGTCGTCCACGGCCAGGACGGCGTCGAGCGGCGAGCGGCGGTGGAGGGCGACGATGGCCTCGACCGCCAGGTCGAGCCGGTCGAAGGGCAGGACGACCGAGCCGCCACCCAACGAACCGGCCAGCGGCTGCGGCCGGTCGGTGCCGATCATCAGCTCGGCACCAGCCCGCTGCGCGGCGGCCACGAAGTCGGGCGCCCGGTAGGTGGTGGTCGGCAGAAGGAGGAGGAGACGCGGCACTGTCTCTATGATGGCGTAGTCGGTCGCACTTGGCCGACCACCATATGATTGACGCTGCATCCGATTCCGACTTCATCGTGACCCCGGCTGCCGCGGTCGAGGTGCTGGCACTGCGCTCGACCGAACGCAACTCGGCCTCCCTCGCCCTGTGGATCGAGGTGTCGGGCACCAGTGGCGACGCGTACACCTACGACATCTACTTCCGCGCCGCGGTCGACGCCCACGTCGAGGACTGGCAGGACGAGCAGGAAGGGCTGCCGGTGGTCATCCCCAGCGCCAGCGTCGACCGGCTGCGCGGCGCCGTGCTGGACCTCGACGGCGAGGGGACTCAGTCGGGCATGGTCATCCGCAACCCCAACCAACCTCCGTCGTCGCCGGCGGTCGGGACACGGGACCTCCCCCCGGTCGACCTGAGCGGTGACGTGGCCCAGCGGGTGATCCAGGCGCTCGAGCAGCGGGTCAACCCGGCAATCGCCGCCCATGGTGGGCGGGCCGACCTGGTGGCGGTGGAGGGGAGCACCGCCTACCTGCGCCTGGCCGGCGGGTGCGCCGGATGCGGGATGGCGTCCGTCACCCTCAGCCAGGGCATCGAGGTGACGCTGCGCGAGCTGGTACCCGAGATCACGAGCGTGGTCGACGTGACCGACCACGCCGCCGGCACCAACCCCTACTACCAGCCGGCCAAGAAGTAGCGCCGGGTCCCAGAGTGAACCCCCCTGGGTCTCTTGGAGGCTCCACGCCTTGATGTCATGAAGGAGCGCAGTGCGACTCCCGCGTGACGAACATCGGTGATGCCGGCCGGTTCGAGCGCCGATCACGAGGAGTGCCTCGATGGCGACGGTCACGAGTAAGCGCCCGGGTGCCGTGCAGTCCGGCGGGGCCTCCTCCCGTCGAACGGGACCAGGTGTGCGGAGCACACTTGGGGTTGCCAAACCACCCCGAATGCGACGGAAGGAGACTCCCGTGGAACACAGCAAACAGTACGTCGGTCGACCTGCACCGGCGCCGGAGTGTGATCGTCCGGCGAAACGAGGCTGACGGCGAGACCCTCGACACCGTGCGCATCGACAACGATCCTGTTGCCCTGTCGGCTGAACGGCACGGTGTCCGGCTTGGCAAGGGCGCGGCGGTAGAGGTCCTTGGTCACGTTGCGCTGCATGGACGCGGGGGTTCAAGGCCTCCTCGTGACGCCGGCGGAACCGGGTGACCGTCGTGTGGTCGGGAAGCAGTCCGGCGCAGATCACCCGGAAGGCGACGTCGACGTGGCACGCACGCTCGATCTGGCGGGACGATCGGACCCCGACGCAGTAGGCGTAGAGCAACAGCGCCACCATCGTGGCGGGGTCGTGCGCTGCGCCGCCCCAGCCATCGGCTCGGTAGTCGGCGTAGAAGGCCGAGCGGTCCATCTCTTCGACCGCGTCGAGCACGAACCACGCCAAGTGGTCTTCGGGCAGCCAGTCCGCCATCGACGGCGGCAGCAGATAGAGCTGATCGCGTTCTGGGGCAAGGAGGTTGTAGGCCACGGGCCAATCCTCGCCATCACACCTGGTCAGATGGTGGATCTCACGCGCGCGCCACCTGGGAGTCTGCAGATCGCCGCGGAGGTTCGTGCAACAGGCTCGTCGACCTACAATTTCAGCGATCCGCGACATCGATGGCGTCTCGGTCGGCGACGTGGCCTTCGAGCCGGGGGGTGTCGTGGTCACCGTCGTCCTACGCCGCCGGCACCTCGTCTGTCCTCTCTGCGCCTACGCGACCTCCGCCCGCTACGACACCCGGCCCGACGCCTCGACCTGGCGGCACCTCGACCTCGGGATCTGGCGCCTGGAGGTCCGGGCGCCCCTCGCCCGGCTGCGCTGCCCCACCCACGGGGTGGTGACCGAAGGCGTCCCCTTCGCCCGGGCGGGGTCCCGGTTCACCCGGGACTTCGAGGACCTGGTCGGCTACCTGGCCACGACGGCGGACAAGACGACCATCGGCCGGCTCTTGCGGATCGACTGGGACAGCGTCGGGCGGATCATCACCCGGGTGATGGGCGAGCGGCTCGACCCCGCTCGCCTGGAGCACCTGTTCACGATCGGGGTGGACCCGGTCACCCCGTGAGCTGGGCGACCCACGGAGAACCCGGAAGCGCCGAACTCTCAGGTGGATGGCTCAAAGATCTGGAGCGGGAGGTAAGCCGAGACGACCCAGTTCGGTGCGTCCACGATCTCCGTGATCTTCAGGTGAGCCGCCACCGACGCCAGCATGTATGCCTCGACAGCCGCGACGCGGTACTCGTGCACCATCCAGTCGATCAACGCACGGAGGGCATCGCGGGCAGCGGCCATCAAGTCGGGACCGACCCCCATGGTGGCATACCAGTCGCCACCGTCCAGACCAGGATGCAGCGGTCCGGGTACCCGGAGCTGCGGTCCGGGGATGGATCTCCCCTTGTGCAGATGGAGCCGGAATGCCACATCGAGCGGGCTCTCGATCGCCGTCAGGCACACCTCCCCGTCCCCCATCGCCGCGTGGCCATCCCCGATCGATACCATCGCGCCGGGGACCTGCACCGGAAGGAAGAGCCGTGCGCCCGCCACGACGTCCCGGCAGTCGATGTTGCCACCAAAATGGCCCGGAGGCAGCACCGGTGCGGGCAACTCGACGGCTGGACAGGCGCCGATCGTGCCGGGGAATGGCCGGAGCGGGATGGTTGCCACGTCACCGAAGCGCGCCTTCGTGCCCCCTGTGGCGGCCAGGTCCCAGATGTGTAGGTGGGGAGCGAGAAAGTCCTCGGCCAGGAGGCCCGCTCCGGAGAGAACCGCCGTGAAACCCCATCCCTTCGGTCGTGCTGAGAGCACCTCGACCTCGACCGTGTCACCGACGTCGGCGCCGAGTACGTGCACCGGGCCGAGCAGCGGGTAGAGGCGGGACAGGTCGAGTCGCACCAAGTCCGCCGACGTGGCCGATGGCGTGATCTGGTCGTCGGTGATCTCCCGGAGCGTGGCCGACACCTCGTCTCCATCCTCCACAACGGCCACCGGGGGCAACGTCGGGTCCCACAGGTGATGAGGTTCGCAGCCCGAGATGTCGGTGGGGCTCACAGGGGGCCGACCACTCTCCGCGAGACGACGCAGCCGGTGGTCATGAAGTCGAAGAACATCTCGAACGAATGGTAGCCGAGGTTGAAGAAGTGCTGTGCCCGAACGCCATGAACTGACCACCACCCACCACCCGATGCACGCTCAGCCGCTGTCGTGCCCAGGAGAAACCGCCGGGAGCACCTGTCCGCCGAGCAGCTCAATCGCACGGGAGGGGTCCGGTCCGAGCCGCCCCGAGAAGGTCACCGTCGACGGCCCGGCTTCGAGCAACTCTTCCAGCCCAGCTATGACGTCTTGGGTGCTCCCGCTCGCAACGAAGGTGTCAAGCGTCCTGTCGGAGATCCGGCGCGCCGCACCGTCGACGTCTCCTTCGGCCATCGCCTCTCCGACACTGCGCACCTCTCCCGGGTCGATCTCGAAGAAGGCGACCTGCGGCTCGAAGACCCGCAACGCCAGGAACTGCGCCAAAATCCGGCGCCCGAGCGTCCGTGCCTCCTCGCGGTCGTCGCCTATTGAGACCCACACCTCGCAACCGACCGGATAGTCCTCCCGGCCGGCGGCCTCACGGGCACGTCGCTGCAGGTCGCGGAAGAAGCCAGGAGCCGAGATCCCCGCTGGTCGCAGCTCATCTGCCCACCGGGCTGCCTCGACCACCATCCGAGGTCCGAGGGTGCCGACGAAAATCGGCACTCTCGGTCGCGCTGGCTCCCAGAAGAACTGCGCCTGCGGCTCGGCGCTGAACAGCTCGCCTCGGTAGGCGGCGCGATCGCGCGTGAGGAGCCGACGGACAAGCTCGGCCGTCTCGCGTACTGCCGCGACCGGTCGCGTCGCGGCGAGGCCGAGGGGATCGAGCATCGAGCCGGCGCCCAGGCCGAGGATGGCACGACCGCTCGAGAGCTCGTCGATCCCAGCCAGGCACGCAGCGGTGTCTGCGGGATGGCGCAGGTAGGGATGGGTCACGTCGGGACCGACGAGGACGCGCTCGGTGTGCTCGGCGACGAGAGCCAGTATCGGCCACACCGGGCGCCACCAAACGATGTCGTGAACGGTCAGCTCGTCGAACCCGTACGACTCGACGGCGCGGGCAAGTCCTGGGTAGCGGCGCATCGGGAAGGTCCCGTGGAGCTGCACGCCGAAGTGGGTCATCCCGACGACAACCGCTCTCGTAGCTCGGCGGCCGAGAGGTGAGCAAGCCCGAGGTTCTCGAGAGTCCGACCCGACCGCTTGTAGTCCTCGCTGTTGACCGCCGACGCGGTCGCGAGGAACGCATCGGCAAGCGGCGTCCCTACGCCGAGTTTGCGCCCGAGGGAGGACCAAAGGGCGAGCCCGCACCCCACGTCCTCGGTCACGTACCGGTGGTGGAAGTCGATCTTCTCGCGCCAGACGGACTGGCGTTCCATCGTTGCTCGCGAGATCACGCCGTAGAAGGTCTCACCCACGCGCGAGTAGAGGTCCTCCAGCGGCCAGTGGTGCGTATGATAGCCGAGCGCCTGGCGCAGTGCGATCCGCTCCCGGTCGAGCGCCACGCTCACGCGGACCACCGAAGGCGGGTTTCCCTCTAGGTGGATATCGAAAGATTCGAGCGCCTCGATCGCCCCGGCGTTCATGAGCACAAGCGGTGCGTGCAACGCGCCGTCGAAGTTGAGAAGTCCAGCAGCGAGCGCATCTTCTACCGGCTCGACAACCGGATAGAGCTCACGGATCGGCGCGAGCGTTGTGTCGGTCCGCGCTGCCGGATAGACACCGGTCGGCAGGTGCGATGCCACGAGCCCGATCCGTACCGATGCCGGGCCCGACATGCGCGCCCCGTAAGGCAACGTCGCGCTCTCGGCGACGCACACGTCGGCCGCGCCGGCCCGCTTCAGCGCCTCACGGAAGACGAAGGAACCGAACGTGCCCGGAGTCAAGTAGACGACCTGGCCCTCGTCAAGGGCCGGAGCGACGGTGCTCGCTACTTCCTCCTGCGCGTACGCAGGCAGCGGCACGAGGACGACGTCCGCGCCCGCGACCACGCTGGCGTGGTTATCGCTTACGTCGGCCAGCTCAGCCTCACCTTCGACCAGACCTTCGAGCCGGATCGTGCGTCTCGCAAAGATCTCCTCGAAGCGCTGCCGGTTGCGCAACCCCAGCCGTACCTCGTGCCCGCGTAGCGCGAGATCGCCAGCGGCCGCGACCGCACCGTGGCCCCCGCCTAGCACGGCGACTCTCAATCCTCCACGCTCCTCATGCTGTGCGGGGGCAGTGCGGTGCTCGGCGGACACCATCAGCGACGTGCAGAGGTGGGTGACCCGGGACCAACCGGTCACGTCGGCGGGCGTCAGTGGAGGACCTGTCCGCGCTTCTGCAGCCGGTCGAGGAGGATCGCCCCGATCAGCACGGCTCCGGTCACGACGTTCTGCCAGAAGTCGGAGACGCCGAGGAGGTTCACGCCGTCACCGAGGACCCCGATAACCAGCACCCCGACCACCGTCCCCGAAAGCCCGCCGATACCTCCGAACAGGCTCGTTCCACCCAAGAGCACCGCGGCACCGCTGACGAGGGCGATCGACGAGCCGTCGGTAGGCGTCGCCGCTGCGAGCCGCCCGGCGTCGACGACGCCGGCAAGGGCGCCACATAGTCCGGCTACGCCGTAGACCGACATGATCACCAGGCGGTCGGGGACGCCGGCCAGGCGGGCAGCTTCCCGGTTGCCCCCGGTGCCGTAGATGGAGCGCCCGAACGGGGTCCACCGCAGGATGAACCCTCCCAGGGCGATCGTGACGACCACGACGACGACCGGCATGGGGACGCCCCACAGCGTCCCGTTCCCGAACGACGCGAGCGTGGAAGAGGTGATCGTCTCGCTGGCCCCGTTAGTCACCACGTCGACCAGCCCGTAGAAGAGGGTCATGGTACCCAGGGTGGCGACGAAGAAGTTCACGCCGAACACTCCGATGAGGACGCCGTTCAAAAGGGTGCCGACGACGAAGCCCACCAGGAGCACGATCACGATGGCGGCGAGGGCAGGTACCCCGTTCTTCAGGAGCTCGTACAGGAGCTCCTCCGAGACGGCCATCATCGCCCCGATCGACAGGTCGAAGCCCGCGGAGATCATGACGTAGGTCATCCCGGTCGACACGATGAACAACGTCGCATTGGTGACCAGGAGGTTCTTCAGATTCCCGGCGGTCAGGAAGCTGGACTCGGCGATCGTCAGCAGGACGACCAGGATCGCCAGTGCGATCGTTGCTCCGAGGAAGTTGCGGATCCTCCCGTGCACCCAGCGCGGTGCGCGCCATGCCGGCCAGCCGCGCGTCGCCGACGCGGCGATCGTCGTGGCGGAGGTTCCCGCACCCCGAGGGGCGGCGGTCGGAGAGGAACGGGGCTCGACGGCCTCCGGGGGCATGGGCTCAACGGCCTCCCTGCGAGCTGGCCCCGCCGGCCAGGGCCAGCACCTGGTGCTCGGTGGTCTCGCCCGGGTCCAGCTCGGCCACGATCTCGCCGTGATCGATGACGATGAGCCGGTCACACACCTCGAGCAGTTCTCGGGTATCCGACGACGTCATCAACGCGCTGCTCTCCCCGGTGGAGACCTGCTCGCGGACAAGGGCGTGGATCTCTGCGCGCGAGTGCACGTCCACCCCGCGGGTGGGATCGCTCAGGAGCCACAGATGGGGCTCGACCAGGAGCCATCTTCCTACGACGACCTTCTGCTGGTTCCCCCCCGAGAGCGTGGCCACGAGAGCTGCCGGGTCTGCCGGATGTATCCGAAGCTTGGAGACGACCTCCTCCACCTTCCGCCGCTGGCGCAGATGCGAGATTGGCACGAGCCGGGCCCGATTGTTCAAGACCAGAGCCAAGTTGAAAGCGACGGTCTGGGCTCGGACAAGTCCTTCGCCGCGGCGGTCGCCCGACACGTAGGCAACACCGGCTCGGATCCGCCGGCGGAGCGAGGAGTGGGTCATGTCCCGACCTCGGATGCGGACAGACCCACCGGTCGTGGCCCTGCGCCCCAGCAGCGCTGGGAGCACGTCCTCGGCGCCGGAGCCCGGCAGACCGGCCAGGCCGACGACCTCGCCGGCACCGACCGAGAACGTGAGCCCCCGGAGGTGGCCCCCGGCACTAAGCCGGTTCACCTCGAGCACCTTACTTCCCGCCGGTGCCACTCGCCGGGACGCGAGTGCCGTCGTCGCATGACCCACCATCAGCGCGGCGATCCCATCGGTCGTCGCGTCGCCAACGGCGAGCTCCCCCACCATCCGGCCGTCCCTAAGCACGGAGACCCGGTCCGCCACTGCGAGGATGTCGTCGAGACGCTGAGAGATGAACCCCACTGCGCGCCCTTCGGCGCGGAGCCCAGCGATCACGGCGAAGAGCCGCTCGGTGTCCGCGGTGCCGAGGGAGCTCGTCGGCTCGTCGAACACGATGATGTCTGCACCATGGGCCAGAGCCCGGGCGATGGAGACGAGCTGCTGCGCGGCGAGGTCGAGCTGCCAGACCTCACGCGCAGGATCGATCCGATGCTCGGCGTCGACCTGAGCAAGGACGTCCATGGCCCGCCGGTGGACATGGCGCCAGCGGACAACACCCCTCCTCCTCGGCAGGTCACCGAAGAAGATGTTCTCGGCGACGCTGAGCCTCGAGAAGAGGGGGAGTTCTTGGGGCACGGCGGCGATCCCGGCACGCAAGGCGTGCACAGGGCTCCGGAACCTCACGATCGCTCCGCGCACCTCCATCGTCCCCTGGGAGGGTTGGTGGGCGCCGTAGACGACCTTCATCAGGGTGGACTTTCCTGACCCGTTCGATCCTGCCAGGGCGTGCACTTCCCCGCAGCGCAGCTCGAAATCGACGCCGTGCAACACGCGCTGACCACGGAACTCCTTGATGATCCCGGCGAGCGAGAGAACGGGCTGTTGCGGGTTCCTTCCACCGGGCTGTTCGCGTTGGACCCCTCCTGCCGGCTCCAGCACCGGTTCGCCCGCCGTCGCGCCCGATGGACGCACGGCTGCGGTCACCCGTTGATCGACACGGTCGCCGGTGGCCGCAGGGTGCCCTTTGCGATCTTCGCCAGCGCGGCGGTCCACGACACATACGTGCGCAGGTTGGCCTTCGTGACCAACTTCACGGGCGGGTGGACCACCAACGGCACCGCCTTGGTCTTCCCGGCGACGAGGTCTCTCACCATGGTCAGGGCGATGAGAGCCTGGTTGTAAGGCATCTCGTCGATGGTGGCACTGAGCTTACCGCTCTTCACGGCGGCGATGCCTGTGCTGTTCCCCTGCTGCCCGACGACCACCGCCTTCACTCCGGCTGCCTTCAGCGCCTGCGCCGCCCCGATCCCGGCACCGTCGAAGTAGGCCATTACACCGGCAACGTCGTTGTGGTACTTGGTGAGGGCATCGGCGACCGGTCCGGCGGCGCCGGCAATGTTGTCTGTCTGGTCGGAGACTGTCTCGAGCCAGTGGATACCGGGGTGCCCCGAGGTGATGTCGTGCTCCTCGGACGCCATGAACGCGTGCAGCGACGGCACCGGCGCGGCGATGTCGACACCGAGCACGTTCCCCTTGCCGTGGAGCTCCTTCACCATGAATGCCGCCGCCAGCCGGGCTCCCTCGTGGATGATGCCCTGGTTGATGTCCGCGCTGAATGGGTACATCGCCGACGCGGTGCTCTTCTCCGCGGTCACCGCGTTGTAGCCCAGCACGACGATGCCTGCCTTGCGGGCGGCGGTCAGGACCGGGATCAGAGGCGGACCGGCCAAGGGGAACACCACGATGGCCTTGACCTTGTCGTTGATGAACTGCTGGATGTCCGACACCTGTTTCCCCACTGTCAGAGCAGCATTCAGGGAGGTGACCTTGATCCCCACACGGGAAGCCGCCTTCGTCAGGGCCTGTTGAAAGACGTCAAGCACCGGCTGGGTGCCTTCCGGGTTGGAGAATCCGATGGTGTACCTGGTCTTCGAAGTGGCAGCCTCGCTCGCCGTGCCATACGCAGCCAGCATCATGACAAGCGCCAGCACCACCACAATGGGCAACGCCATGTACTGCCGTAACGATCTCCCTGGGCTTCCCTGCACTCGTGACATGACCTGCAATTCCCTCCCTCGCGTTGGATCCCATTCACCGCGGAAACTGCTCGCACCCAAAGAGGAACGACGTGCACGAGATCGGCAGACACAAGGTCACCATTGCCAGGGCGAATCATCGAAGGTATCCATCCGGGCAACGATGTTCACAGAGCCCGATTACGATTTTCGATCCCTCCGATACACTTGGCTCGGCCTCCTTGAGATCGGGCGCCAAACCGCATTGCACCATCTGGCGACTCTCTCTCCCGTCAGGCACCGGATACGTCGTCGATGTGTGGTGCACCCCCCAATATCAATGTACTGGAAACAGATGTAGATATAGCAGAACTTTGATCAACTGTAAAGTCGGGAGCCTGACGGATCCGTGGGCGTCGAACGCTCGATCCACCCCACGCGTCGGCAACGACTTGAGCTGTCAGGCCAGCCGGAAGAGCCGGCTGGGCACCCGCGGGACGAAGATGACTACGAGGCGGCGAGCGCCGAGCTGAAGAGGAGGTTCGCCGCCTGGGTCGCAGACGAGAGCGTTGGTGGCGTTCATCCTTGTGTCCACGCGAGGGAGTCATTTGTCATCTCTGAAGGAGCGCCCCGCGTCAAGGCAGTGCCGGCATGAAATGCCGGCTCCGCTCCCCCTTTGGGGGCCTCCCGGCATAGATGTGGGTCATCCGCTGGGATTGGCGGCACGTTCGTGCGGCAGCACGTGCTCGATCGGGCCGACGGTCAACATCACGAGGGCGAGCGCCGGGTGTTGTTCACGCCAAGGCGAATGGCTGACAGGATTCCCTCGCGGTGCTTGCGAATGGTCTTCGCCAGAGTGACGAAGGGCTTCAGGCCGCTGCGTTGGGTCTTGGAGCAGAACCGGTCGAGAAGGTGGGCGACATCGGTCTCGTCGAGGTCACGGAACCATCCTGGGTTCCTTGGAGGCTCCTCACCTTGGAATGCCATGAAGAGGGGCTCCCCCGGTGAGAACGTGGGTTCTCGCCGTAACCAATCACCAAGGGAGGCCAGAACCATCACGCCGCCAACGCCTCGGGCACCGCCGGTTCCCCCGCCCGCCGCCGGCCCGGTCGCGGGACGCTCCGTCGGAGCAGCTCGCTCCTCGCTACGTGGTCGCGGACCGTCGCCGCTGGGACACCGGTCAGCCGCTCCACCGCCTTGTAGCCCGCACCACCGAGCGCCCCATCGATCGCAGCTTCGAGCTGCGCCGCCGTCCATCGGCTGGGCCGTGCCATCGAACACCTCCTGGTGAGGAGATGGCGGTCACCCCTTGAGCCCAAGCGCTATTTCGCTCGCGTCCGCTTCGGACGGCTCGCCTTGTCGGGCTCGGGGGCTCCGCCCGATCCGCCACCGTTCGTCGTCGCCGGGCGCGCCCAGACTCCACGCTCCTGCAACAGCTCGACCTGCTTGCGCGTCACCTGCTCATGGTATTCGGCGTGGCCATACGGCTTGCGCTCGAGGTACAAGTTCTTGGGGTAAACCGGCTGCTCGTAGATCAGCCGGTACTGCTCGGTGAGCAGGTCTTTCATCCAATTGTCCCACTGCGCCGTCTGCCTGAACTGCCGGAGCGCCTCGACCGCGATCGTACCGGCGATCCATGCCGAGCCGCCGCCGTGCGGAACCTCGGTCACGATCTGGCCGCGGTAGTCGACGATCTGCGAGCCGCCTGCGAACGTGTCGATGGGGGTCTCAGAGTCCGTGTGCAGGTAGTACGTGCCAAGGTTCATCCCGATCACGTACATGTTGTTGTCGAGCGCTCGGGCTCGATTCTGCACCGCGAACATGCCGCTCATCACGCCCGGAGCGGGGTACGGCCCGCGGTACGCAATCTCGCAGCCGTTCATCGCGAGGCCGCGCGCGATCTCCGGGTACGAGGCCTCGTTTGCCATCATGATTCCGATCCGGCCGATCGCGGTGTCCGCGACCGGGTAGAAGGCGTCGAGACCGCTCCCGTAGAGCTCGATCCAACGATCCCACACGTTGTGCGGCGTCAGGGAGTGCTCTACGGGAAAGAGCGGCACGAGCTTGTGGTGCTTCAGGACCACCGTCCCGTCCTCAGGCTCGATCACGAAGCCGACGTTGAAATAGCGTCCGGGAAATTCCGGATGTCGCGCCTTCGCCTGAGCGACGACGAAAGCATTCCACCTTTGCGCCAGCTTCCCCAACTCATCCGTCTCCGGTCCCGGGATGTCGATCGCGCATTCCCGCGCGTACTCTTCGTGGTCAAGATCGAACACCTCGTCGGTGAACCCCTGCAGGCCTCCCTCCGGGACGCAGATCAGTCTCACAGGCAGGTCCATACTCGACAACCATGACGCGGCCCTTATCATGTCCGAGATGTGCTCAAGATTCCGAGCGATCTCGTCCCGGTGACGAATCCCGCGGACGGTCTGGATCAGACCCACGGCCTGGTAAGGCTCTATCATCATGCACTCCCTGTCCCTCTATGAGCAACACTTAGCGGATTCACGTAGCCACCGCAACGGCAGCACGTAGCCGCCCATGACCCGTTTGTCTGCTCCCCGCGGCGTACCATGACAGGCCTTCGGCCGCAACCACACGCCGCGCGAACTGAAGTGTGGTGGCTGATGGCTGGAGAGGGCGGCCGAAGCCTGCGGATTCGGGCGACCTGCTCGCGGTGCACGTCGGTTGCCCGGGCCGGCAAACCCGGCCCTTTTCGCTCCCGCCGGTTCCGGGGCGCGCGCCACCACCGGTCAGGGTCGCCAGTTTCGACGACCCTGACCCGCCTGGATGGGCTACGAGAACTCGCCTCGAGGTGCTCCACGAACTCATCGTGGCTGCTCAGCAGGCGTGCTGGCAGAAACCCGGGCTGCCACCAGCCTCCCGACATTTGCGCGCGTCGCGCAAATCCTGCGTCGGCATGGGCACAGATGTCACGGGGCTGCCACCGCCCTGGCTCGAGCCGTCGTTTCGGCAAAGCCTGGCCTCGAAGGAGCTGCCCTTCAGCGGTGGCCAGCGGGCGCGGGAGAAGCGGCACTCCGTTCTGGCAGGTGGCTGTCACTCGACCATGTTGCCGTGGATGTAGCTGTCATACGCACCGAGATCCAACATCCCGTGCCCCGAGTAGCAGAAGAGGATCACCCGCTCGACTCCCTCCTCCTTCGCCCGCAGCGCTTCGTCGATGGTCGCCCGGATCGCGTGGCTCGTCTCTGGGGCCGGGATCGAGCCCTGAGTGCGGGCAAACTGGACCGCGGCCTCGAACACCTTGCCCTGGGGGTAGGCAACGGCACGCATCCGCCCCGTCTTGACGAGGTTCGAGATGATCGGAGAATCGCCGTGGTAACGGAGTCCTCCGGCGTGGATGGTTGAAGGGACGAAGTCGTGACCGAGCGTGTACATCTGAAGGAGCGGGGTCAAGCCTGCGGTGTCGCCGAAGTCGTATTCGAACCGGCCTTCAGTGAGCGTCGGGCAGGACGACGGCTCGACCGCAACGAGGTCGACGTCGGCATCCGGCACGAAGGGGCCCGTAATGCCGCCGAGGTTCGATCCGCCACCGCAGGACGCAATCACGATATCGGGACGCTCCTCCCCGGCCAAGGCCAGTTGCTCTTTCGCCTCAAGACCGATCACGGTCTGGTGCAGCAGGACGTGATTGAGCACAGAGCCGAGCGAGTAATGGGAGTCGTCCCGCGCAACGACATCCCGGACCGCGTCACTGATAGCCGACCCGAGTGAGCCAGGATGGCCCGGCTCGTCCACCGGAGAGGGTTCGACGTTTCCCCCCCAGGTTTCCATCATCACTCGGCGATAGGGCTTCTGCTCGTAGGAGATGCGGACCATGTAGACCTTGCACTCAAGCCCGAAGAGTGCCGATGCGAACGAGAGCGCGCTCCCCCACTGTCCGGCTCCCGTCTCGGTGGCGAGTCGCCCGATCCCTTCCGCCTTGTTGTAGTAGGCCTGCGGCACCGCGGTGTTCGGCTTGTGAGAGCCCGCGGGGGACACCGACTCATCCTTATAGTAGATTCGGGCTGGCGTGTCGAGCGCCTGTTCGAGGCGGCGCGCCCGCACGAGCGGGGTAGGGCGCCATAGTCGCAGAACGTCGATCACCTCACCCGGAATGTCGATCCAGGGCTCCGCGGACATCTCCTGGGCGATCAGCGCCGTCGGAAAAAGCGGCGCGAGGTCGTCCGGACCGACCGGCTCGCGCGTCCCGGGGTGGAGTGGCGGCTGCAGCGGCTCAATCAGATGTGGGGCGACGTTGAACCACGCCTGTGGCATCTGATCAGATGAGAGGTTCCACTTCACGATCATGCTCCTTTGTCAGCTCCGGTGGGATGGGACTTCTGATTGTCATCAACTACTGTTCAGGAACGCTCGACCGCAGACCCGCTCGGCTGGCCTGCCGCCGCCCCAACACCCGTCGGGGGCAGATCCTCAGGGCTGCCCAGGGCATCGAGCAGCCGGGTGTTCTCTTCCTCGGTGCCAATGGTGATCCGCAATCCGTCGGGATAGTGACGGACGAGCACCCTGCTGTCGGCACAGCGGCGCACCGCTGCCGCCGCACGAGCCTCACCTGCAGGGATCCAGAGGAAGTTGGCCTG
>JAJYWG010000542.1 GCA_021791615.1 Actinomycetes bacterium | reverse complement strand
GGGGCTCGGATGGCTTCGAACGACCACCGTGTCCCGTGCAGCCAGGCGACAAGGACGTCGACTGGATACCGCAGGTTGCCCGAGCCGGCTGGATCATCATCAGCAGGGACCGCCACATCCAGCACCGCCCAGCCGAGCGACAGGCCCTTATCGCTGCGCAAGCGAAGATGCTCCGTCTGGATGCTCGTCACGGGCTCAACAAGTGGCAGCAACTCGAGATCATCGTGACCCAATGGCGGCGCTTCGAAGAGGTGAGCGAACTGCCCGGTCCCTGGCTCTACATGGCGACGCGCACCTCCCTCCGCAAGGAGATCTGACATCGCCGTTGTTGTACAAGCGACCCGGACTCTTGATAGACAAGACAACTGCCGCGCAACTCTTCCGTGTGGACGGCCATGACAATCTCCCGGTAGGCGGCCAGGAAACTCCTCGCTGGCGGCCACGAGATCTCCCGTTCATCGAACCGCCGCCGGCCGGTGATCCCCGGCCTGCGGGGTCCCTCCTTGGACAATCGGTCATGCGCTGCACGCGGCTGAAGAAGCTCCCAGTCGCGTGTCACCCGCCACCATCATGGGACCACCCTTCCGCCACGAGCATGGGACCACCTCGTCCCCGTTCGTGCCGGCCGACACTGATGCTGCCGGGTCGGATCCTCGACGTCAAGCAGCCTGCGTGCGCGGCGGAGGAACGGGCCGTCGCGATCGGAGGCCGGGCGGGTGCCAGCGAGGCTCTCCCGCCGCTCAGGGATCGCCGGGCTCGGGCGCCGTGACGAGGTCGATGAGCTATTCGGCCAGACGGTCGGCGCCGTCGCGGCTTTGCCCGATGGTCATGATCACCGCCTTGTCGCCGCGGCGAAGCCACACCATCCACGCGGTGCCGACTGGACAGCCTCTCGAGCTGGCGGAGCCGTAGTCGACCTCGACGGTGATGGGCGTGTCCTTCAGGGCTTGGCGGTTCCGATGGGCACGAACCCGGCAGGCCGGTGTGGAGGACCGCACCGGCGACGAACCGCGGGCTGAGCTGGTCCCGCAGCCACGCCAGGTGGCGCGCGTCGTCCGCGTCGGGGGCAGCAGTGGCCTTCACCTCGAGAGCAATCACGTCTCCACCGGCTAGTCCGAACTTACGGCGGGTTTGGCGATGGATTTGGCCTGCTACCAGCACAGATAGACGCGGAACGGGCGCTGAATGTAGGCACGAAATAGATTGCATGTGCGGTGTCGATGGTGTAGGATGTTGCTGTGTCTACTCGTGGTGGTGCCGTTCATGTGGCGGTGACTCGTCGGCACTACAAGGACAAGGTGTACGAAACGACGCTCTTGCGCCGCTCTTACCGGGAGGGCGGCAAGGTCAAGACCGAGACGCTGGGCAACCTGTCGCACCTGCCGCCCGAGACGATCGCGCTGATCCGGGAGTCGCTGGCCGGCAAGTCCCACGTGGAGGCCGGGGCCGACTGGGAGATCGAACGCGCCCTGCCCCATGGGAACGTGGCCGCGGTGTGGGTGATGGCACAGAAGCTCGGCCTGGCCAAGCTGTTGGGCCCGCCGTGCGCCGAGCGTGACCTGGCTCTGGCGCTGGTGGTGGCCCGCGCCGTGAAACCGGCCTCGAAGCTCGCCACCACCCGGTGGTGGGCCGACACCACCTTGGCCGGCGACTTGGGTGTGGCCGGCGCCTCCACCGACGACGTGTACGGCGCCATGGACTGGCTGGTGGGCCGCCAGGAGACGATCGAGACAGCGTTGGCCAAGCGTCACCTCGGCGAGGGCGCGCTGGTGCTCTATGACCTGTCGAGCTCGTGGATGGAGGGCACCCACTGCCCTCTCGCGGCCCGCGGCTACTCGCGCGACCACAAGGGCGGCAAGGCCCAGATCGAGTACGGCCTGATGACCGACACCGAGGGACGGCCGATCTCGGTGGAGGTCTTCGCCGGCAACACCGGCGACCCGACGGCGTTCGTCTCCGCCGCCGCCAAGGTCCGCGACCGATTCGGGCTCAAAGAGGTGGTGATGGTGGGTGACCGGGGGATGATCACCTCGGCCCGTATCGACGCGTTGCGCCCCTTGGAGGCGATGAGCTGGATCACCTCGCTGCGGGCCCCGGCGGTCAAGGCCCTGGCCGAGGCCGGGGCGTTGCAGTTGAGCCTGTTCGACGAGGCCAACCTGGCCGAGATCGCCCACCCTGACTTCCCCGGCGAGCGCCTCGTGGCGTGCCGCAACCCGGCCCTGGCCGCCGAGCGCGCCCGCAAACGCGCAGAGCTGCTCGACGCCACCGAGGCGGACCTCGCCAAGGTCGCAGCGGCGGTGACACGCGACCGGCGCCCCCTGCACGGCCAGGACAAGATCGCCTTGCGGGTCGGCAGGATCATCAACGCCCACAAGATGGCCAAGCACTTCGAGCTGACCATCACCGACACCACCTTCGTCTTCGCACGCAAAGCCGCCGAGATCGCGGCCGAGGCGGCCCTCGACGGCATCTACGTGGTGCGCACGTGTGTTCCCGCAACAAGGCTCGACGCTGGCGGGGTGGTCGAGGCCTACAAGGGCCTCAAGGTCGTCGAGGCGGACTTCCGCAGCCTCAAGGCCATCGACTTGGACCTGCGCCCGGTGCATCACTACCTCGAGAACCGGGTCCGAGCCCATGTGCTGATCTGCATGCTCGCCGCCTACGTCGTCTGGCACCTCCGCCACACGTGGGCACCGATCTGCTTCACCGACGAAGACCCCCCCGCCCGCACCGACCCCGTCGCCCCCGCCGAGTCGTCCCCGGCCGCCCGGACCAAAGCCGCCCGCAAGACCAGCACCGACAACAACCACACCTCCCACAGCTTGGCCACGCTCTTGGAGCACCTCGCGACG
>JAJYWG010000469.1 GCA_021791615.1 Actinomycetes bacterium | reverse complement strand
ATCCGCAACGACCTTCGAAAGGCCCGGGCTCGGTTTCAGGGGAGGATCGGGACACAGTCCGAACTGCATGCCGACAGCGGTGGATCGGCCGGTGCGCCTCGCCTGTGCAGCACCGCCCTGGTCGGACGCACGACCAACTCCGTACCCTTCGCCACGGCGGTGCCGTCTACGATCAAGGCGTACCCACCTCGCTCTGCCGGAGGCCACAACAGGCTGACCTGGGGGTGTTCGCGAGCGTCCGCAGCGCCGTGGCTGCCGGGCGAGGTGATGACGAGGTCCTCATCGTTGCAAGTGACTTCGACCGTGCCGCAATGGGGCCGGTGCTCCGCGGTGACCGTCAAGAGATACGGACTGTCGACGAACGTGGCCATCGCTTGGCGCAGCCGCTGCAGCGACTCGGTCACTGCCATGCCCCGACAGTACCGCCGGGCGGCCCATCGCCGCCATAGATGCGTAGCCTCGCCGTCGGACGCCCCAAGTCGACGCGTCTTCCCTTACCGCGCCAGGGGAGTGTAGAAGACCAGGCCGTTCCCCTTGTTGTCGTACGCCACGACCCGGCGCTCGTGCGCGTCGGTGTACGGCCCCTTCACGATCCCCCCGCCGCTCGCCTCAACCGCCTGTGCGGCAGCGTCGACATCAGCGGTCTTGATGCCGACGACAACCTGTCCGGGCATGGGGTGGTCCACGGCGGTCGCCAGCGCGATGGTGACCGATCCGCCGTCGAGGGCCGCGAAGTGGGCTCCGTCGCGGAACTTCAGTGGCATGCCGAGGGTTTCGGTGTAGAACCGGATGGACTCGTCGAGGTCGTCGGTCGACAAGACGACCATCCTCACGTCGTGTTCGCTCAATTGTGCCTCCTTTGGGTCCACCGATCCTACGAGTGTGGACCGGTCGCACCACCGGCACGGTCGAGTCCGTCCGCGCCGACACCCTGAAGCCAGGGACTCGGGCATTCATCAGCGTCCGCACGTCTCGGTCGCTCGCTGGGCCTGACGATCAGGGTACGCGGCCCGTCAGGGCTCATTGGCGGCGCGCCAGCTGTCGCCGAGCAGCTGGCGCAGTACGTAGGGCAGGATCCCGCCGTGACGGTAGTAGGCGGCCTCAGCGGGCGTGTCGACGCGCACCACGGCATCGAAGACCGACCCGCCGGCATCGACGTGCACCGTGGCGGGAATGTCGCCCTCGTTGAAGCCGTCGATACCTGCGATCTCGAAGGTCTCCTCGCCGGTGAGCCCGAGCGAGCTGGCGGTATGGCCTTCGGGGAACTGCAACGGCAGCACCCCCATGCCGATGAGGTTGGAGCGGTGGATCCGCTCGTAGGACTCGGCGATCACGGCTCGCACGCCGAGCAGCGCCGTCCCCTTGGCCGCCCAGTCGCGCGACGAGCCCGAGCCGTACTCCTTGCCGGCCAAGACGATGAGCGGTATGCCGGCGGCGGCGTGGTGCACCGATGCGTCGTAGATCGTGGCGACCGGGGCGCCGGGTTGGGAGAAGTCCCGGGTGTAGCCGCCCTCGGTGCCCGGGGCGAGCTGGTTGCGGAGCCGGATGTTGGCGAAGGTGCCGCGGATCATCACCTCGTGGTTGCCGCGCCTCGAGCCGTAGGAGTTGAAGTCACGCCGGTCGACGCCGTGCTCGCTGAGGTACCGGCCCGCAGGTGAGTCGGCCCTGATGGCTCCTGCAGGCGAGATGTGGTCGGTCGTGACCGAGTCGCCCAGCTTGGCCAGGACCCGGGCTCCGGAGATGTCGGTGACGGGTGCGGGTTCGACGCCCATGGCGTCGAAGTAGGGAGGCTTTCGGACGTAGGTCGACGTCGGATCCCATGCAAACGTCGTCCCGGTCGACACCGCCATGCCTTGCCAGCGCTCGTCGCCGGCGAAGACGTCGGCGTAGTCCTTGGCGAACATGTCCGCCTGCAGGCAGCGGCTCACCACCTCGTCGATCTCCGGTTCGTCCGGCCAGATGTCCCGCAGGTACACCGGCTGGCCGTCGCGATCGGTCCCCAGCGGGTCGTGCACGAGGTCGGCGCGCAGGGTGCCGGCGAGGGCGTAGGCCACCGCGAGCGGTGGAGAGGCGAGGAAGTTCATCCGGCATTCGGGATGGATGCGCCCCTCGAAGTTCCGGTTACCCGACAGCACCGAGCACACGGTCAGGTCGCCTTCGGTCACCGCTGCGCTCACCTGGGGGATGAGGGGGCCGGAGTTGCCGATACAGGTGGTGCAGCCATAGCCCACGAGGTTGAACCCGAGCTGGTCCAGGTAGGGGGTGAGGCCGGCCCGATCGAGGTAGTCGGTGACGACCCGTGACCCGGGCGCGAGCGAGGTCTTCACCCAGGGCTTGGTCGACAGCCCGCGCTCGACGGCCTTCTTGGCGAGGAGCCCGGCGCCGACCATGACCGACGGGTTGGACGTGTTGGTGCACGAGGTGATGGCGGCGATGACGACGTGGCCGTTGTCGACCTCGGTGGCGGTGCCGTCCTCGAGCGAGATCGTCACCCGGCGGTGCGGCCAGCTGTGGTCCGTGCCGCAGCCGCACGCCTCGCGTGGAGCGTCGCCGGGGGAGCCGTGATCGATCGCCAGCGGATCACTGGCCGGGAACGACTCGGCGGAAGCTTCGTCCAGGCCGGCCCCAACCGTCTCCGCGCCGGTCTCGTCGGCGAGCAGGGCGGCGACTGCGTGGGGGGCGCTGCGCAGCGGGATGCGGTCGTGCGGCCGCTTGGGCCCGGCGATCGACGGTTCGACGCTGGAGAGGTCCAGCTCGACGACCCGGGAGTAGGACGGCTCGTGGTCCGGCTCGTGCCAGAGGCCCTGGGTCTTGGCGTACGCCTCCACCAGGCGGATCTGGTGCGCAGTGCGCCCGG
>JAJYWG010000187.1 GCA_021791615.1 Actinomycetes bacterium | reverse complement strand
AGGCTGGGCGGACGTCGCTGGTGTTTAGGCAGCGAACGCGAGCTGAGGCTCGGCGTTTGTTTTTGGTTCCGGCTCTTTTACGTGGTTCCGGAGACCACGGCTCGCTTCTCCCACCTCGACAACCAGAGTCGAGACCATTCACCCCCTCAATCTCGTTGACTTGACTTTCTACTTGACATCGGCACCCGGGCTGGGCGGCCATCATCAGCGTACCTGGGAATCGCTTGCACTGGTGCGCCCACACGAGCTGCCAACGATCAGAACAGAGTACGCAGCAATGTTGAGCAGCATGTACCGCCCCGCAACGGGGGTGAGTGAAGCGGACAGCTGGTGATCGGCGTGAAGCAGGGCATTCGCTCGCACATGGACGCCTGTCCACGGTGTGGTCCCCTTCTTGAAGACGCGCAGAGGCGCGTCGGGGCCAAGAGCCGCACGTCGCAGCGTCTGTCGTCGTCGAGGACGACGAGAGAAGCTGATCTACAGCTCGAGGGGGGTGAGGCTGCGCCAGTAGTCGAAGACCGTCCACCCGAACCCACACGCGACGTTGGTGAACCCGACGAGGTGCAGGATCGAGATCGCGAGGTTCCGCAGTGTTGCGATTTGACTGCGCCCACGGCTGAAGCCGTGGGATTCTTGGCCTCAGGCTGCCAGTGCCCCCGCAGGGACTCTGGGCTTACTGCCGTCGCTGCCCGCTGGGACGACTCCGGACGGTTCAGCCTCGCCATCCGGCTTCAGGCGAACCGGGTGCAGGTTCCTGGCCGCGTTGCGATCTCGGTCCAAGACCAAGCCACAGACACGGCAACAGAACACCCGGTCCGACAACTCCATGCGGGGCTTGGCTTTCGTCCCGCAACTACTACACGTCTGGGTGGTGTCCTTGGCGGGGAGCACCACCACTTCCTTTCCGGCCTTCTTCGCCTGCCATGACAGGATGGCGAGGAACTGTCCCCAGCCCGCGTCGGCGATCGAGCGGTTGAGCCCGAAGGTGTGCCGTCCTGCCCCCTTTGCCGACATGCTCTTGATCCTGAGATCCTCCACCCCGATCCGGTCGTAGGCGCCCACCAGTGGACGGGCTGCCTTGTGGTGGAAGTCACGGCGTTGGTCGGCCACGGCGGCGCTCACCCTCGCCACACGCACCTTGGCCGTGGCCCGCTTCTTCGATCCCCGGCGCTTGGCTGCCATGTTGCGTTGGCTCTGAGCGAATGCTTTGGCCGCCCGCCGGGCATACCTCGGGTTCTCGATGTTGGTGTCGGGGTCCTCGGTGGTAGAGAACCTCATCCGGCCCACGTCGAGACCGGTGGCTGGGCCGTCGGGATGCAGGGGGCCTTCGACCACGCCCACTTGGACCACGAAGCTCGCCCACCAGCGCCCGGCGGGGTCTTGGTGGGCCGTCACCGACGTCGGGGACGACGGCAGCAGCCTCGACCACAGCACCCGCAGCCCGATGCGTCCACCGGCGACGGCCACCTCCAGGCGGTCGCCGGCCTGGCCTCGCCCGGTGCCCGATACAGAGAAGCCGTTCTTCGTCCACCGGGCGGTGGCGTAGCCCTGCTTCTTTGACTTGAACCGGGGTCGGCCGGCGGGGTTGGACTTGTCGAAGAAGGCGCCGATCGAGCGGTAGAGGTCCCAGAGCACCTGCTCTTGCGGGTTCTGCGGCTGTGCCCTCAGCCAGTCGAACTCCTTCCTGCGGGCGGTCAGGGTCTTGGACGCCTCGGTGTAGGAGACCTGGTGGCGCTCGGCCTTCCACCGCTCCCCCCAGTCACCCAGAGCACGGTTGCCCACAATGCGGCAGGCGTCGTCGGCGGCACCGAGGGCGGCCGCCTCCTTCGCACCCACCCGCAGCCGGTAGCGGTATCGGACCTGGCCGGTGGCCATCTACGTCGCCTGCTTCTGGTTCTCGACGCAGCGTCGGACGACCTCCAAAGGGGCGCCGCCGACCGTTGAGACCAACCACGATCGGCTCCACAAGGCCGACAGGCGACGGAGATGGGGGAACTCCTGGCGCAAGAGGCGAAACGACCGCCCCTTCAACCCGTGGAGCACGATGGGGAGATGTGAGGCCGGGGGAAGCTCGACCAGCAAGTGGACGTGGTCGGGCATGACTTCCAGTTCGATCACCTCACCCCCAGACACCGCGACCACCGCCCCGATGACCTCCTTCAGCCGGGTCTCCACCTGCCCGACCAACACCCGCCGCCGGTACTTCGGGCACCAGATCAGGTGGTACTTGGCCGAGCAGACGGTCTTGTTCGTGCGCCGATAGGTCACCGGGTCAAACATGACAGGTGGGTGTATCTCGATCGGGGCTACGCCCCGAGTGGGGCTCTGCCTCCCACGGCTGAAGTTGTGGGATTCCCTCCCCATACCCCGTTTTGGTGATGCCCAGCTGGGTTACCGGCGAGCCGTCACAGAGATGTCTGTGAGCTCGCTTCGGCAATGCGGCGCCTTTTAGCCGATTGGCGAGTACCACCAATGCGTTGTAGCGAGTGCAAACACATGAACCGTACTCCCTGTCAAATAAGAGCAAGTGATTCGCAAATTTGTTGCCGTGTCACCGACTTTCATGACACCCGAAACTGATTGTGAAAATGAGGTTTCCATAACAGTGCCATCAAATACAGTGAAGGGAGCGCCATTTGATATATATGTGAGACCACAGACACCAACAGTACCCGTAGGGGCGCCTGAAATGCGGGACTCCACGTCGATGAAGTACGTGCCCGGTGTTAGGTGTACAGCTGGATTTGTGCCTGTCGCCGTCTTGAAATCGTAGCCAACCCCCGCTGGTCCAGTTGCACCCGTCGCCCCCGTCGCCCCCGTCGCCCCAGCCGGCCCCGCCGGCCCCGCCGGCCCAGCCGGCCCCGTCGCCCCAGTCGGTCCTTGCGGCCCAATCGCCCCAGTCGGTCCTTGCGGCCCAATCGCCCCCGTCGCCCCCGTCGCCCCAGTCGGTCCTTGCGGCCCCGTCGCCCCAGTCGCTCCTTGCGGCCCCGTCAGCCCAGCCGGCCCTTGTGATCCCGTCAGCCCAGTCGGTCCTTGCGGCCCCGTCGCCCCAGCCGGCCCCGTCGCCCCAGCCGGCCCCGTCGCCCCAGTCGGTCCTTGCGGCCCCGTCAGCCCAATCGGTCCTTGCGGCCCCGTAAGCCCAATCGGTCCTTGCGGTCCCGTCAGCCCAGTCAGTCCTTGCGGCCCCGTCAGCCCAATCGGTCCTTGCGGCCCCGCCGGCCCAGTCGGTCCAGTTGTGCCCTTGGCCGCGACCAGCGCCCAATCCACTGTCAACGTGGCCGTGGGAGCATTGCCCGTGTTTGTTGTGCGAAGTGACACATAGGTGGCACCACCGTCTGACACGGCGTCACCCTTTGTGTAAGTAGTCGTCGCATCGTAGATACCATCCCACTCGATACCTCTCGCCGGTAACGCCGTCATATCGACGACAGGAGAACTGATCTTTGTGGCCCCTTTACTGCCGAAGAATTTGGCAGCGCCGAAAGAGAATACGCCGCCATCCGACCCTACAAGCCAGTAGCCCTTGTCTGTAGACGTCGCAACCATTCCCACGATCGGTTTGTTGGGCGTGATGTGCGACGTCGGCAATGTGCCATAGGACTTCGCGGATCCGAAGGTATATACTTGTCCGTCGGCGGTCACTAGCCAATACCCATCGTTTGTCGGCGCCTTGACCAATGGCTGACTGTCGGAGAGCAACTCGGCATGAAGATTGGGGGCAGAGCTGCTCTGCGTTCCTGCCACACCCGTATAGACAAGCACTACGCCTATTGAGAGCACTGCCACCCCGAAGGTTGCACCCGCCACCCTGAGCTTCCTTCGCTTCATGGTTGTCTCCCCTCTCCACATTACAGCCGCTCAGAGTGGGAGCGTCCGTTGGCGCGTGCCGACGCTATCCTCTCACGAGGGCAGGTAGTCGGCAATGTTGAGCAGCATGTACCGCCCCGCAACGGGGGTGAGTGAGCGGACCGCCGATGATCGGCGTGAAGCGGGGTAAGCCATCTGTAAGTGTCGTTCCCGGCTGGCCTGGGGCCGGCCGGTAGGAGAAGTGCCGTCGTCCGGTGTCCGGTGCCCGGTGTGACTCGTGAACCGCCTGCCCTCCGCGGAGTGTCATGCCCAGGATCTGTCCGTCGGGGGCTGGATGCAGCCACCGACCCTGGCTCGCTGCGATGGCTTGATCAGAAGCATCTCCACCGCTGACGTCATGTCCACGGCGTGGCTCATTGGAGGCGCTTCAATGTGAGCGGACTCTCGCTTCTTCATTCGACACGGCTCCATCGCTGGGTATCGCGAGCAGCCCGAGCGGCTTCACGATCAGCCTCACGAGTGAGAATTGCCTGCCGTTTGTCGTGGAGCTTTCGACCCCGAGCCAGGGCCAGTTGTACTTTCGCTTTGCCATCGTGAAAGTAGAGCGACAAAGGGACCAGCGTGAGGGCGTGCTGCTGGGTCAACCCCATCAGCTCGTCAATCTCGCGCCGGTGCAAGAGAAGTTTCCTGCGGCGGTCGGGGTCGTGGGCGCCGAACCCCGTAGCGAACTGCCATGGTGGAATGTGGACCCCAAAAAGCCACACCTCACCGTCCGAGACCCGGGCGTAGGAATCGGCAAGCTGGGCTTTGCCTTCCCTGAGTGATTTGACCTCACTACCCTGCAGCACGATCCCGCACTCATAGGTGGAGAGAACGTCGTAGTCGTGGCGAGCACGTCGGTTCGACGCGACAACGCGATCGCCCGAACTTCCTTTAGCTTCGCGCGACGCAGTCCGTTTGGCGATGGTCTTCTTGGCGCGTGCCACGCCACTGAAGGCTACTGGGACCGCTTGTGCAGGGGTGCAGGGGTGCAGGGGTGCTCAGCATTCTCCACGTACGCGCACTTGCGGGACTCCATTCGGCAGCACTGGACCACCACGGGGTGAATGCACCAGATTCAGCAGCCGGGTTGAGAACGGCTGCCAGCTATCCGCTGCACGACGCGGAGGTCTCCCCGAGCGACAGGGTATCGGCCGGCCGAGCCTCCGTCATCGGTACTGTCACCTTCCCCGTGGTAGTGGTCCTCGCCGGAATTGCATGATCGCCATGGACCGTCACCATGCCGACGACCCGGCCTCGCGAACGCACCGTGATCGAGCAGAGGGGTACCACTGCGTTGCCCGACGTGTTGCTCACCGAGAGAATAACCTGGACTGTGCGGACCGACACCGCACTGCCGGAGCCGCCTGGAACGGGCGAGCCACCGTTGCCCATGGGAATGATCTCGCGAACAACGGTCGGCAATGGTGTACCGGTCGTAGTACCCGAGCCTCCAATCGCGAGCTCGATGGTGGTGCCGATCGACGCGACGACCAGGGCGGCAACGACGACGATCCCCACGACGCGCACCCCACCAGAACGGCGCCGCGAGCGAGATGCAACCCATGCGTCGAGGCTGGGATCGTCGAAATCGGGGTCCGCAAAACCGGGTTCCTCGACTTGCCCTGCTTCTGGGTTGCCGAGATAGTCGGCCCTCCCGTGCCCAAGATCTTGGACACCGTCGGCATCCTCGTGTGTTGTGGCATCCACCTCGTTCCCACCGGCCGGTACGTCGGAGGCTTCGGGTGGAAGAGCCATGCCACGGATCGGGGGAATCTCTTGTCCGGTTGGCGTTCCGGACCATCCGGGCTCGGGGACGTCGCCTGTGTGAGGTGGCTCGAATGTCACGACGCGACCCTACTGCGACGACGGCCTGCAGCAACCTCTCACGGCACGCTCACCGCAAGCTGCCAGAGGCAACAGGCGCAGCCCACCACGTCGCACCCCGCTCGCTTCTCAACGGCCTAGCCTGGCGCGATGACCCACCCCCAGCGACTCGGTTTGACGGTGGCGGATTCGACTCCGCAAATTCCCCCGACCGCCGGCCCGCCTCGGGGGGCACCCAACATCGTCGCCATCGTCCTCGACGACACTGGGTTCGCCCAGCTCGGATGCTTCGGGTCCGATATCGCAACGCCAAACGTGGACCGACTCGCGGCCTCCGGCCTTCGCTACAACCGGTTCCACGTCACTTCCTTGTGCTCCCCCACCCGGGCATCTTTTCTGACCGGACGCAATCATCACGCCGTGGGGATGGGGTTCTTGGCCGACATCCCGCTCGCCTACCCCGGGTACACGGCCCGGCGCCCGCTCAGCGCGGCAACGCTGCCGAGGATCCTGCGCGACGCCGGCTACAGCACGCTTGCCGTCGGGAAGTGGCATCTCACGCCTCGCTTCGAACGTTCGGCCGCGGGACCATTCGACCGCTGGCCGCTCGGATGGGGGTTCGAGCGCTACTACGGGTTCCTCCAGGGGGACGCCAACCACTGGGCGCCCAACCTCGTCTCGGACAACCACTACGTCGATCCACCTGCCCGGCACGAAGACGGCTACCACTTGAGTGAAGATCTGGCCGAGACGGCCATCCGGTTCGTGCTCGACCAGCAGCAGGCAGCGCCCGGCAAGCCGTTCTTCCTCTACTTCGCCCTGGGCGCGATGCATGCACCCCACCACGTGGCACCCGAGTGGGTCGAGCCCTATCGAGGGAAGTTCGACCACGGGTGGGATGCATGGCGCGAGGAGATCTTCGCTCGGCAGCTCACTTCGGGAATCGTCCCTCCAGGCACGGTGCTTACTCCACGCCCCGAGTGGGTGGACGCGTGGAACGCCCTCGGCGAACCGGAACGACGGATGCACGCTCGCCAGCAAGAGGTGTTCGCCGGGTTCTTGACCCACACCGACGCCCAGATCGGCCGGGTCGTCGATGCCCTCACCCGCTTCGGGCTCCTCGACGACACCGTCATCCTGCTCTTCTCGGACAACGGTGCGAGCGCGGAGGGCGGCCGTACAGGCAGCGTGAACGAGCATCGCTTCACTGCTCGGATCCCGGAGTCCGCGGAGGACAACCTCGCCGCGATCGACGAGTGGGGAGGTCCTCGTACCTACAACCACTACTCCTGGGCGTGGGCATGGGCAGGCAATACCCCCCTTCGTCTCTGGAAGCGCTATACGTGGCTCGGGGGGACCCGGACCCCGCTCGTGGTGCACTGGCCTCGTGGGATAGCGGCGCGCGGAGAGACCAGGTCGCAGTTCGCCCATGTCATCGATCTCATGCCGACGGTGCTGGACGTCGTCGGTCTCACCGCGCCTTTGACCGTCGACGGCGTCACGCAACAGCGCATCGACGGTGCCAGCCTCCGGCCGACGTTCGACGACGGGAATGCTCCAGATCCAAGAGTGACCCAGTACTTCGAGATGCTGGGTTCACGATCGATCTTCCATGACGGATGGAAGGCCACGACCGACCACATCTCGACCGGCGTGCTCGACGAGGAGCGGATGGCAGTTGGGAGCCGGAGTTTCGACGACGACCACTGGGGCCTCTTCGACCTCCGGCACGATTTCTCGGAGTCCACGGATGTCGCGAACGAGCACCCCGAGCTGGTCAAGCGGCTCATCGAGCTTTGGATGGCCGAAGCCGGGAGCAACCAGGTGCTCCCCGTGGACGACTCGCTGGCCAATCGCCTGGGCGCCCTCATTCCTCCACTCTGGCCCCCCGGAGTGGACCGGACCTTCGTACCTGGCGGAGGTCCGGTGTCGGACGAGTCGGTGCCGATGCTCTTCGGAGGATTTCGCATCACCGCCGATGTCGACTCGCCCGGCGACGAGGCGGCCGGGATCTTGTGCGCCTTGGGCGATCTGCACGGTGGGTTCGCCCTCTTCGTGGACCACGGCCGGTTGGTGTTCACGTTCAGCCGGGCCGGTGATCGATTGGAGGTCGTCGCCGACACCGCGATCCCCTCCGGCCGTGTGGCGCTCGCTGTCACATATGCACCTGGCCGTGCCCCCCAGCGCGTGGGAACGTTCCACCTGTACCACGGAGACACCCAGGTTGGCAGCATCGACGTCCCTGGAATGCTTCCGATCGCCATCCAGCACGGCGGTGCCGGGCTGCGCCTGGGGTTCGACTCCGGTCTGCCGGTGTCCGACAGGTACACCCCCCCATTCCCTTGGAACGGCATGCTGCGCTCGGTGCGCTTCCAGACCGCCGGAGCGCGCCCGGACCCCAACGAAGAGATCCGAGCCGCGCTCCATAGCGACTGAGCCGTCGCCGGCCGGCGCGTCAGCGACGAGCTGCTGCCAAGAGCTCGTCTGGGGTGACGGCACCGGGTTGCGCACCAACGCGCACCATCTGGTGAGCCCGGGCCTGGAGGAGGGTGTTCACCGGGGTTGGGATCCCATGGATGCGACCGAGCACGACGATCTCACCGTTGAGGTAGTCGACCTCCACCGAGCTGGTGCCCCGCACCACGCTCTGCCAGGACGACCCCCCGCTCCACTCTCCGCTGGCCGTTGCCGAGAGCGCTCGACCGTCGCCGAAAAGCAGCTTGCCCCGCCGAGCTCGGTCCTCCTCTACGGACGCCACGTCGATTCCGGCTGCTGCCAGCACCGCCTCGCCTTCGGCCTGCGCTTCTCGGGCGACCTGGCTCCCCCGGCCCGCCGCCCCGCACAATGCCTCGACGGCGTTCACGAGGTTGTGCACCAGCTTGCGGTACTTCCATCTCATGATGTCGGGACGAGCCACGGAGTCGAAAGAAGCCCCGCTCAGGACCTCGGCAACGGCCTCGGACGTGGGATCGACTCCCGACGGGTACCGACCGAGGTCCATCAGACCGGAGACCGGCGTGAAGTGGACCTGGACCACGCCCGCTCGCAGGTGGGTCGCAGCGCAGACCACGCACATTCCGTACGTGTGCTCAAAGCGCCGCAGGACCCTCCGTTCGTTCTCCACGCCGTTCTGTGCACAAACGATCGGCGTGCTCGCCGGTGCGACTCCCGCGAGGTGTTCCAGCGCGCCGTCGGTATCCTGACCCTTGACCGCAAGGAGCACGACGGCCGGTTCGTCCCAGTCCAGCTCGGTCGGATCACCGACAGCCCGGATCGAAAGGCGTTCGGTGCCTTCGGGGGACTCGAGCACCAGACCGCCGCTCGCGACCGCTTCCAGATGGGCGCCGCGAGCAATGAGCTCCACCTGGTGACCGGCTTGGTGGAGGCGGGCCCCGACCACGCCACCAATGGCGCCGGCGCCGTAGATCACGAACCGCATCGCCCGATGCTGCCACATCCGCCCACCCGCGCCCACGACCCGCGCCCACCCGCGCCCGCGACCCGCGCCCACCCGCGCCCACGACCCGCGCCCGCCCGTGCTCACCACATGCGCCCACGACCCGCGCCCGCCCGTGCCAAGCTGAGAACGTGTCCGGTCCCGGCCCCGCCAGCGCCCTGCGCAAAGCCGCCCACCTGTCACAAGCCGGCATCGGGCTCCCCCTCCGTCTTCCGCTGGCCGCGCTCGCAGTCGTGGCAGAACCGGTTCGAGCACAGGTCGGCCATGAGGTCCGGCATGCCTTGGGCCTTCGTGGGCAGCCTGAACCTCCGGTCGAAGATCCGGCGCGGGCCTTCCTCCCGCCCGGCGGCGTGGCCCGGCGGGTGCACGGCGACCTCCCGTCCATGGTGATCGGGGGACTGAGCGCGCTCCTGCTCCAGACCCTCCACCCACTGGCGATGGCCGGGGTGGCCGAGCATTCGAATTACGCCGAGGACCCGGTCGGCCGCCTGCGCAGGACGGCAACGTTCGTCGGCACCACGTCGTTCGGCTCCACCGACGACGCGCACAGGGCCATCGAGCATGTCCGCCGGATCCACCAGCGGGTGCACGGGATCTCCCCCGACGGCCGGCCCTATGCCGCGGACGATCCCGAGCTCGTCACGTGGGTCCACGTCGCCGAGATGACCAGCTTTCTCGCCTCGTCGCTCCGCTACGGCCCCACCCGCATCACCGACGCCGACGCCGACGCATACTTTGCCGAGTCGGCGCCGGTCGCCTACGCACTCGGAGCGCGATGGGTCCCCACCTCGCGTGACGAGGTTGCTGCGTACTTCCTTCGCGTGAGACCTGAGCTCTACGCCGGCCCACAGGCCATGGCGGCTCGGGACTTCCTCCTGAGGGGTGTCGCCTCTCGACCCGCCGACCGGGCCGTCCACGTCCTCATCGCCGCCGCGGCGGTCGGTCTGCTGCCGCGTTGGGCTCGTTCCCAGCTTTCACTCCCCGAGATCCCGTTGCTCGACGCTGCCATGGTGGTGCCGGCCGTCCGGGCGTTCTGCGCCGGGCTGCGCTGGGCCGCCCCTCCACCGGGCTCCGAGAGGATGAGGAAGGCCACGTCTCTTCGTGCAGACCACGGCGCGGTGGCTGGCGTCCAACCGCCGGACTAGACGCCCGGCGTGATGCCCCAGCGTCCGGTCCACTCCTGGCCCGGCGCGAGCACGATGAGGTCCCGACCCGAGCGCAAGGCGTCCGGAGGGCAGGTCATAGGCTCGATGGCGACGGAGGTGCGACGCTCTGCCTCGTCGTCGAGCGTGTCGCCGGTGTAGCACATGAGGTACTTGAAGTTCTCGTCGGCCCACAGCGATACCGACCGGCCGGCCCCCGGAGCGCGCAGGGTCGCGGTGGCGACCCCGCCGTCGGGACGCGCGAGCCCGGTGAACGCCGTGTCCAGGCGAGTCGGTCCGATGACCCGCCCGGCGCTGAAGTCGTACTCGGTCCCGGCGACCGGCTGCACCTCTCCGGTTGGCAGCGCCCTGCTGTCGAGCACGAGACGCCGGCTCGCCGGCAACGCGAGCGAGACCGTGTCGATCCGTTCGCTCCCGACGGTCAGGTACGGATGGAATCCCAGGCCGAACGGCAGGGTCGCGTCACCGGGGTTCCCCGCGGTGGTGGTGATGGTCAGCCCGTCGCGCCCGAGTCGGTACTCGATCCGCAGATCGAGCCGGAACGGGTACCCCGGGGTGGGGTACACCCGGCACGCCACGGCGACGACGTTCTGCGCGTGCGCCTCCAGCCGCCACGGCAACCAGCGGACCAGCCCGTGGATCGCGTTGCCTCGTTCGGGCTCGTCGAGGGCCGCCTTCGCGCTCCGCCCGCCGAACTCGTAGCGGCCGTCCCCGAGCCGGTTGGGCCAGGGCGCCAGCACTTGCCCCCGACCGCTGTGCGACCACTGCTCGGGACCGAACCCGTCGATGACCTCGTGCTCCCCGACCCGGTACGAGCGGAGAGTGGCCCCGACTTCGGTGACGACCACTTCTTGGCTGCCATGGCCGATCACCCACTGGGTGCCGGTTGCCGGCTCGCCCGGGCTCGGTACGGGTTCCGGCGCTCGGCCGTCGGTAGGCAAGGGAGCGATCATGGCGTGTCCTCGATCCGGTCCAGGGGCGCCCGTCCGGTCGGTCATGGCGCCGGCGGTATCGTACTTGCGCGTGCGCATCCTGGTGACCAACGACGACGGGGTGCATGCATCCGGCCTGGCGGCTCTCGCCCGCTCCTTGGCCGCCTGGGCAGCCGGCGGCGGCGAGGACCGCCAAGTGGTCGTGGTCGCCCCCCTGGAGAACCACAGCGGTGCATCGGCCGCGGTTGGCACGGTCTACGAGCGTGACTCCATCGCATACCGCAAGGTCGTGATCGAGGGGGCCGAAGCCATCCCGACCTACGGTCTCGACGCGTCGCCGGCGCTCTCGGTGATCGTCGGTGCCCTGGGCGCTTTCGGACCTCGGCCGGACATCGTGGTCTCGGGGATCAACGCGGGTGTGAACGTCGGCCGGTCGGTGCTGCACTCGGGCACCGTCGGTGCGGTCCTCACGGGTGCCCAGCTCGGTCTGAACGGCCTGGCCGTCTCGTTGCGCTCGGGAGGCGTCGTGAACCACTGGGAGACCGCTGCCGATCTCGCGGTCGGGCTCGTCGAAGCGCTGGACGAGGCGCCGGCCGGGACCGTGTGGAACTTGAACGTCCCGTCGCTGGCTCCCGAGGAGCTCCTCGGGTTACGCCTCGGACGGATCAGCAACGCCGGGATCATCAAGTCGGCCAGCGAGACCGTCCGTGTCGAGCCGGACCACCCGTCCGGGGACGGCGCGATCCGCCTCACGCTCGGCGCGGCAGTGCCGTCGCTTGGCGACGTACGGGACGAGGCGCCCGAGGACGACGGGGCACTGGTGGCCGCCGGCTACGCCTCGCTGACCCCGATCGTGGGTGTCCGGGCGGACACGTCCGCGGAGGCTCAGGCCCTGGTCACCACGGTCCTGGCCGGGCTCGAGCCTCGCCGCTAGCATCTCGAGAGACAAGGGGGGCGCGGTGGCGTACGGGGGCTACGGAGGCGGCATGTACTCGTGGGGAGGTGGTCCGCCGTCCCCGGCGAGCGGATCCCCCTCGGACCGCGCCATCCGCTGGCTGCAGACCTCGAAAGGCTTCCTCCTGGCCGCGATCGTCCTGGGAGCGATCCTGGTCGCCGACTCGGGTGCGATGGGCTACACGGTGACCTCCGGGGGTCAGGGAGGATCCACCGTCGCCTACTCGGCACCCGATATCCCCGCCACCAACCCGAGCAGCACTCCCACCCTCACACCTGGGTCGACATCATCCACCGCCCCATCGCCCACCACGCCGGGCACCGCTCCCGCCAAGACGCCCGCCACGCTGCCGACCACGCCGGGCACCACGCCGGGCACGACGCCCGCCAAGACGCCCGCCACAACAGCCACAACTCCGGGCAGCACGACATCCAAAGGCACGGGGACGTCGACAACAGGACCCACAACGGTCACAAACGCGCTCCCCCCCGAAGGTTCTCCTCCGTCGCCGATGCCCGCATCGGTGGTGGCCGCGGTCACCGGGATCCCGACCGGCGAGTTCAATGCCATCGGCGTCTCGTTCACACCTCGCCCGGCCGGCCTGCACCTCTTGTCCGGCCAGCCGACTTTCGACGTCACAGGCAAGCCGGGGATCCTGTTCATGGGTGACGAGTGGTGCCCATTCTGCGCGGTCGAGCGATGGGCGATCGTCGCCGCCCTGTCGCGCTTCGGGACCTTTTCGTCGCTGGGGTCGGTGACGTCGAGCAGCAAAGACGTCTACCCTGGGACCCCGTCGTTCTCCTTTGACGGTTCCAGCTACTCGAGCCCGTACATCGGGTTCGAAGAGATCGAATTGGCGAGCACACAGACCGACAGCCAAGGGCAGTACCTGCTGCTGCAGTCGCCCAACGCGACAGAGGCTGCCATCATCGGCCACTACGACAATTCCTCGGTCCTCGGCACAGGGTGGAACACCGGTGCAGTGCCGTTCCTCGACATCGACAACACTGCCATCTTCGCGGGGTCCGCCTTCTCACCCGCGCTCCTCGCAGGACAATCTGCCCAGCAGGTCGCCGCCGGGCTGTCCAACTCGTCGCTCACAGCCACCCGTGCGATCGTCGCGTCCGCCAACGTGATCTCCGCCGAGATCTGCCGAGCCACTGGGCAGCAGCCGGCCTCGGTGTGCAGCAGCCCCGGCGTCACGGCGGTGACACCTACGCAGGGCGCCTGAGGGGGATCGGATCATGACGTCACCGCACCAGATCGAGACGTTCACCAGTGGCACGACCACCGTCTCCTACGAAGTCCACGGCAGCGGCGCACGGACCCTCGTCTATCTGCACGGTCTTCTCCTCGACGCTGCCGTCAACCGCCGCCTGGCACAAAACCTGGCCGCGGCCGGCAATCGGGTCGTCCTCCTCGATCTGCCCGGGCACGGATCGTCGGACAAGCCCCACCAAGCCTCTTCCCACCGGATGGACGCCTACGCCGAGCACGTGGTCGCGCTCCTCGACCATCTCGGCGTCCGGCGAGCAGTGGTGGGCGGGATGTCGCTCGGCGCCGACGTGACGCTCCTGGTGGCGTCGGCCCACCCCGAACGCGTGGCCGGAATGGTGCTCGAGATGCCGGTCCTCGAGCAGGCGACGCCGTATGCCGCGATGTTCTTCACTCCCCTTTTGGCCGCGACCCACTACCTCACCCCGCTCCTGCGTCGGGTATCACGATTGGCGAACCGGGTCCCCCGCCACCGGCTGGGCCTCTTGGACCAGGTGTACGGTGCAGTGATCCTCGATCCCGAGGACATCGTGGCCGTCCTCCACGGGATCCTCGTCGGCCCGGTGGCCCCGACCATCGAGGAGCGGGCGGCGATCGATGCTCCCGCGCTCGTGATCGGTCACAGAGCCGACTGGCTGCACCCCCTCGGTGATGCCGGCCGGCTCGCTCACCAGCTCCCCAACGCCCGCCTCCTCGAAGCACACTCGATCTTCGAGCTCCGAGTGCGACCAGCGAGGATCACGGCCGAGATCGCCGCCTTTCTCGACACGACCTGGTCCGCTGAAGCTCGAGAGCGCCGAGCCGGCTGAACGGCCACCTGCTCAGCCTTCCGGATCGATACGCGAGGAACGAGCCCGCTTCACCTCTGACCGGTGGTGCTTGCTCTGCAGTCGCCGCTCGGCCGCCCCCCGCGTCGGTGCGGTGGGCCGGCGCGGGGCATCCACCCGCAGGGCGCGCGCCAGGCGGACCGCCAGGCGCTCGGCGGCGATCCTGCGGTTCTGCGCCTGCGAACGTTCGTCGGCCGAGCTCGCTCGGACGACCGGCCCCAGCCGGTCGAGCAGCCTGGAGCGCTGGCGCGGCCCGAGCGCCGTCGACCCCATGACGTCGAAGCGAACCTCGACCCGGCTCTGAGTCCGATTGGCGTGCTGGCCCCCGGGCCCACCCGGGGTGCTCACCCGCCATGCCAGCTCGGACATGGGGATCGAGAGGCTCGGCGTCACTCGGAGGCGACGGGGCGGTCCATGGGCCGGCATCGCCTCGAGGTGTCCGGTCGGCGATGATCGGGGCATTCCACGATCGTAGGCGGACGGTTCGAGGCGGTGCCGCGTGTCGTGCGCGTGGCTACTACGCTCCGCTCATGCGCCATCGGCACTTGGGACGAACGGGGATGATGGTCTCGGCCCTCTCCTACGGCAACTGGATCACCCACGGCGGGCAAGTCGAGGAGGACGCGGCCCGCGCATGCGTCAAGGCGGCGCTCGATGCCGGGATCACGACGTTTGACACTGCCGACGTCTACGCCATCGGGGCCGCCGAGGACGTGCTCGGTCGGGCACTCGAAGGCATACGGCGCGACTCCATCGAGATCTTCACCAAGGTCTACTGGCCGACGGGACCCAATCCGAACAACCGCGGCCTGTCGCGCAAGCACATCATCGAGTCGCTCCATGCGTCGTTGACGCGGCTGCGCACCGACCACGTCGACCTCCTCCAGGCGCACCGGTTCGACTACGAGACGCCGCTCGAAGAGACGCTCCGAGCGTTCGACGACCTTGTTCGCCAGGGCAAGGTCCACTATGTCGGCGTCTCGGAATGGACCGCCGAGCAGATCGCCGAGGCACTGCGGATCGCCGACGACATGGGGTTCGACCGCCTCGTGTCGAACCAGCCGCAGTACTCCCTGCTGTGGAGGGTGATCGAGGCCGAAGTGGTTCCCCTGTGCGAGAGAGAGGGCATCGGCCAGATCGTGTGGTCGCCTCTGGCCCAAGGAGTCCTCACCGGGAAGTACCTTCCCGGTGAGCCGCCGCCAGAGGGCTCGCGGGCGACCTCCAAGGACGGGGTCGAATTCATCGAGTGGCTGCTCCGCGACGAAGTGCTCGAGCCGGTCCAGGCGTTCGCCAAGCTCGCCCGGGACGCTGGGTACACCCCGGCGGCCGTCGCCCTCGCATGGGTCCTCCGGAACCCGAACGTGTCGAGCGCCATCATCGGCGCGACCCGTCCAGAACAGGTGGAGGAGAACGTGAAAGCCGTCGACGTGGAGCTGGACGCCGATCTGCTCGCGGCCATCGACAAGGTGCTCGAGCCCGCCATTCTCCGAGACCCGGCGTTCACGACGAGCCCGAAGACCCGTCCCTGATCGGGGGCGTTCCTCCGCTCAGAACCGCGAGCGGAACGAGGTCAGCGCGAGGGTGGAGTGCGATCGGTGCTCCTCCAGGACACGGCGGTACCCGGTGTGGCTGATCAGCCAGCCTTCGCCGGCTTGGACGTAGGTGTCGAAGTAAAAGGCGGTCCCCGAGATCTCCACGTCGTAGGCCGGAACGATCACCCGGTCCTGGAGGTACCAGGTCCCTTCGGCGCTCGCTTCGCCAGTGGCGCTGATCTCGGGATGGTGGCACTGGTGCTGGGTGACGATCCTTGGATCGCCCAGTGCATCGGTCAAGAAGCCCACGATCGCCTCCCGGCCGGCGAGCTCGCGCCGGCCGTCCTCGTAGGAGGCGGTGCAGTCCTCGGTGAGCAACCGTCCCAGCTCTTCGAACTCTTTCAGGTCGAGCAGGCGGAGATAGGCGTACTTCACCGCCTTCACCGCTTCCAGCGATTCCAAGGAGAGGGAGGTCGCCCGGGAGGCCACCCGGACACGCTATCGCTCGCGCTCTTCCCGGTCTCGCTCAAGCACCGGTCTCGGTCCTTCTACACTTGGCCGGCGTGACCGTCGACCGGGGTCCGGGCAATGGGTCTGGCACCGCCGGTCTCGCCGACGCCGCGTCCGTCTACGCTCCTGGGCTCTTCGACGGCCGGGTCGCCGTCGTGACGGGCGGGGGCACGGGCCTCGGCAGGGAGACGGCCACCGCGTTCGCCCGCTTGGGCGCCGCCGTGGTCGTCGCCGGCCGCCGAGCCGATCTCCTCGAGGAGACCTGCGCCGAGATCGAAGCTCTGGGACGCCGATCACTCGCCGTGCCCACCAACATCCGCGATGTCGACCAGGTGGGCTCCCTCCACGAGCGCGTCTACGGCGAGTTGGGGCGGGTCGACTTCCTGGTGAACAACGCCGGGGGGCAGTTCCCCGCACTGCCCTCGCAGATCACCGACAACGGCTGGCGGGCCGTGGTGGACTTGAACCTCAACGGCACGTGGAACGTGACGAGCCGATTCATGAAGTCGATGGCCGAAACCGGCTTCGGCACCATCGTCAACGTGGTGCATATCTTCTCCTTCGAACGCGGTGCACCCCTGTTCGCCCACTCCGGCGCCGCTCGGGCCGGCGTGGTCAACCTCACCCGGACCCTGGCGCCGTACCTCATCGCCCACGGGGTCACGATCAACGCCCTGGCTCCGGGGATCTTCTCGACGCCCGGCATGGTCGAGTCCGAGCTCGACGCCATCGGACGCAGCGAGGAGGATTTCACCCAAGAGATGCAATCCGAACGGACGGCCGCGAGGATGGGCACGACGGCCGAGATGGCCGCGATCATCCTGTTCCTGTGCTCGCCGGCAGCACGCTACATGACCGGCGCGGTCGTCGTCGTCGACGGCGGCGCTTCCCAGAGCAACTGGCCCGAGGTCTTTGCCCCCGGGGATTTCTGACCCGACGGAACATCGGCAGTCTCTCAGGCGTTTGAGCCACTATGGAAAAAGATCCCAAGGTGTGGCTGCGTGAACTTCGCAGATCGCACGATCTGCTGAGCAAGTTCGCTGAGACGCTGGGTCCCGACGACGTCCGCCGGACGTCCTACTGCGACGAGTGGTCCGTGGCTCAAGTCCTGTCGCACCTGGGCAGCGGCGCCGAGATCTTCTCGTTGATCCTCGCGGCGGCGCTGTCGGGCAGCGAGCCCCCGGACCGGGAAGGCTTCCAGGCCGTATGGGATCGCTGGGATGCCAAGGATCCCGACCGCCAGCGGATCGACTTCCAGGCCTCGGACGCTGCGCTCCTCGACGCCCTGGAGTCCATCGAGGACCAGCTCGGCTCCATCGAGATCACTGCGATGGGCAGGCAGATGGACATGGCGGAGTTCCTGGGGATGCGCCTCGGGGAGCACGCGCTCCACGCCTGGGACGTCGCCGTCACGTTCGACCCTGCTGCGGTGGTCGACGCCCCTGCCGTGGAGCTCCTCATCGACCGCATCCCCGCGCTCGGCCCGGCCCTCGGGCGCCCGGCAACTGACGTCGCCGGAGCCCCCCAGCGGGTGGTCGTGGCGACCGTCGATCCGATCCGTGCCTACACCTTCGACATCGGGGCCGCGGTGACCGTTGCCGAAGTCGCCCGAGACGCTGACTCGGAACCGACCCGGGCAGATCTCCGCTTGCCGGCCGAAGCACTGCTCAGGTTGGTGTACGGACGGCTCGACGCCGGCCACGCGCCACCGCTCGACCCGGTCGACGACGCCAGATCGGCGACTGCGATCGTCGATATGCTCCGGGCCACCTACCCGGGCTTCTGAGCGTGGCGCCACCGCGTGGTCGTGACGCGCGTCATGTGGCCCTGCTGCGGGGGGTGAACGTCGGGGGCAAGAACCGGGTTCCAATGGACGAGCTCCGGCTCTTGTTCGAGTCCCTGGGCTGTACCGACGTGACCACGTACGTGCAGAGCGGCAACGTCGTGTTCTCTCGTCCCGAGCTGCCGTCGACGGCTGATCTGGCCGAAGCCATCCGCCGCACCTTCGGCATATCGTCCAGCATCGTGCTCCGCGATCGGCGCTCCCTCGAACAGATCGTGGCCGGCAATCCGTTCCCCGGCGCCGACCCGGTGACCGTCCACATCGGCTTCATGGACCGCGACACTGGCCCTGACGCAGGCCGTGACCTCGGCCTCGACCCCGATCTCCGTGCGCCGGAACGCTTCGTGCTCCGCGAGTCCGAGGTGTACCTCCACCTCCCCCAAGGAATGGGCCGAGCCAAGTTGCCCGCATTGCTCGACCGGCGCCTGCCCGCTCCGGTCACGTACCGCAACTGGAGCACGGTGACCAAGTTGCTCGAGCTGACCGGCGGATGCGCAGACCCCCTGCACCCCGGATCGTGATCTTCGGTCGTCGGGACACGCCCCCTATAGTTTGAGAGCACGGTGCAAGAAGGCGGGGGCCGGCACCGCAGGGGGTGGGGAGATGGCCGACGGTGCTGGATTCGCGGCCGGCACACACGCAAGTGCCCACTCCTGGCCGCCTCGGTACCCCACCACGCCCTCCGAGGACCACTCCCCCGGGTGGTACCCCGATCCCTGGAGAGTCGCCGCCTTTCGTTTCTGGGACGGCCGAGCCTGGACCAGGCACGTGTCTTCACGTCACAGGAGCATGCTCGTCGCCAAGGTCTCCCGGATCAGCTTCATCGTGGGGGCAGTCTTCTCCGGCATCTTCCTGTCGTTTTGGATCATGGCCCTTCCCCTGATCGTGCTGGAGTCGGCCGACGACGGCTGCTTCGCCTCCAATCTCTCGCGCGTGTGGCTGCCGAACGCCACGTTGTTCTTCGTCGCCACTGTGGCATGCGTGGTCTTCGCCGCCATCGGCGTCGCGTACCGGTCGCGCTGGTGGATCCTCTTGCCGGCGTCGTGCGTGACTGCCGCCGTCGTCTGCATGCTCACGGTGTCACCGCTCCCGGGCTGCGGCTGACACCGGCCGTGCGCCGGCAACCTCGCACCGCCATTTCACATGCGAGGTCCCCTGCCGATCCCGGTACCGATCCCAAATTTGATGAACCGGGAACCGGGGACAGATGGCACTTGGTGCAACCTCTCGTCAGGAGCAGCCGCTGGTGGAACCGCAGCTCGGGCACACGTAGCACGATCCGGAGCGCTGCATGACGTTCCCGCAGCTGTAGCAGAACGGCGCATCGCGCTGCTCGGCTCGGGCGAGCGTGCCGGCAGGACCGCTGGTGGATGCCACCCCGCCGGTCGGCTGGGCAGTGGCCGGCGTCCCGGACGCCCGCGCTGCGGCTCCCCCGCCGAGGTCCACTGCGTCGGGGACCACCGGTCCGTCGTCGACCAGCCCGTGTGACGGGGTCGCACTCTCCTCGACGCCGGGCAACGTGGGCTGGATCCGCTCCGAGACCGAGAGAACGCCGAGCTCCAGGCGCTCCTCGTAACTCAGGTAGTCGAGCGCCATCCGCCGAAAGATGTAGTCGACCAGGCTGGTCGCGATCCGCAGTTCGGGGTCGTCGGTGATGCCGGCCGGCTCGAACTTCATGTTGGAGTACTTGCGCACGTAGGTGGCAAGGGGAACCCCATGCTGGAGACCCAGGCTGATCGAGATGGAGAAGGCGTCCATGATCCCGGCCAAGGTGGATCCCTGCTTGGACACCTTGATGAACACCTCACCCGGGCGGCCGTCCTCGTACTCGCCGACGGTCACGTACCCCTCACAGTCCGCCACGCGAAAGGCACACGTCCGCGAACGGCGGTGCCGGGGCAGCCGCTCTCTCACCGCGCCCACGACAACCGATTCCTGCTTGCGCTCCCGTTCGTGCTCGAGCGCAGCCTCGAGCTCGATGATGCGGGCCGCGAGGGCGCGGTCCTTGGCCTCGGCATCGGACCCGGGAGGCGCCTCGTCCCCGCTCTGGTCCGCTGCACCTTTCGGAGTCGCGGAGAGGGGCTGGGCCACCTTGCAATTGTCACGGTAGATGGCGACCGCCTTGATCCCCAGCTTCCAGGCGTCGATGTGGAGCTGCTCGACGTCCTCGACGGTCACGTCCTCGGGCATGTTGACCGTCTTGCTGATCGCACCACTGATGAATGGCTGGACTGCACCCATCATCCGCACGTGACCCGAGTAGTGGATGGTGTTGTCCCCCATAGAGCACGCGAAGACCGGAAGGTGCTCGGTCGCCAGGTGCGGAGCACCGACGATGCTCTTGTGCTCGTCGATGTACGCCTCGATCTCCTGCACCTGTGGCGTCGTGTAGCCGAGCTGGCGAAGCGCGCGGGGGACGGTCTGGTTCACGATCGACATCGTCCCTCCGCCCACCAGCTTCTTGGTCTTGACCAGGCCGAGGTCGGGCTCCACCCCGGTGGTGTCGCAGTCCATGAGCAGTCCGATCGTCCCGGTCGGCGCGAGGACCGTCGCCTGGGAGTTGCGGACCCCGTACTGCTCGGCCAGCTCGACCGCCTCGTCCCAGGCCTCCTGGCCGGCCGAGAGCAGCTCGGGCGGCACCAGCTCCTCGTCGATCTTCGACGCCTCGGCCTGGTGCATCCGCAGCACGTTCAGCATCGCACCCGCGTTCTCGTGGAAGCCGGAGAACGGTCCCATCCGAGCCGCCGTGCGAGCCGAGACCGCGTAGGCGTACCCGGTCATGAGCGCGGTGACGGCAGCAGCCCATGCCCTCCCCTCGTCCGAGTCGTAGGGCAGGCCGCGCGCCATGAGCATCGCGCCCAAGTTGGCGTAGCCCAGACCAAGCTCACGGAAACGTCGGGAGTTCTCTGCGATCGACGCGGTCGGGTAGTCGGCGTTCCCCACGAGGATCTCTTGCCCGGTGAACATCACGGCCACCGCCGCCTTGAAGGAGTCCACGTCAAAGGTGTCGTCGTCGTTGAGGAACTTCATCAGGTTCAAGCTCGCCAGGTTGCATGCCGAGTTGTCCAGGTGCATGTACTCGCTGCACGGGTTGCTGCCGTTGATGCGGCCGGTCACCGGCGCCGTGTGCCACTTGTTGATCGTGGTGTCGAACTGCATCCCCGGGTCGGCGCACTCCCACGCGGCATGGGCGATCTGGCGGAACAGGTCCCGGGCAGGCACCGTGCGGATCACCGACCCGTCGGTGCGGGCGACGAGGTCCCAGTCCCGCCCCTCCAGCACCGCCTCCATGAACTCGTCGGTCACGCGGACCGAGTTGTTGGCGTTCTGGTACTGCGTCGAATGGCTGTCGGCACCGTCGAGGTCCATGTCGAAGCCGGCGTCGCGCAGGACCCGAGCCTTGCGCTCCTCGATGGCCTTGCACCAGATGAAGTCCTCGATGTCGGGGTGGTCGGCGTCGAGGATGACCATCTTGGCGGCTCGCCTCGTCTTGCCCCCGCTCTTGATCGTCCCGGCCGAGGCATCGGCCCCCCGCATGAAGCTCACCGGTCCCGAGGCCGTGCCACCGCCCTTCAAGTGCTCGTGGGACGAGCGGATCCGGGACAGGTTCACCCCTGCACCCGATCCACCCTTGAAGATCGTTCCTTCCTCGGTGTACCAGTTGAGGATCGAGCTCATCGAGTCCTCCACCGACAGGATGAAGCAGGCGCTGGCCTGCTGCGGCACGCCGTCGACTCCGATGTTGAACCAGACAGGGGAGTTGAACGCGGCTTGCTGGTGGATGATGAGGTGCTTCAGCTCGTCGCTGAAGATCGCCGCCTCCTCTTCGTCGACGAAGTACCCGTCACGTCTCCCCCATGCCGTGATCGTGTCCACCACCCGATCGGCCACCTGCTTGAGGGACCACTCGCGCTCGGGGGTCCCGAGGGTCCCCCGGAAGTACTTCTGGGCCAGGATGTTGGTGGCGTTCACGCTCCAGGACTCGGGCACCTCGACGCCGAGCTGCTCAAACGCCACCGAGCCGTCGCGGTAGTTGACGATGCGCGCGTCGCGGCGCTCCCAGCGCACGGTGTCGTAAGGATGGACACCCTCACGGGTGAAGTGCCGGCGGATGCCGATGCCGGTGTGGTGGGGTGCGATGGCCATAGCTAAAGTGCTCCTTCGTGTGGTGATCCCTGGACGTGCGCCGATGTGCCGTCAGGGGCGGGATCCCTTCTCACCACAACATATTGTGGTGTGACCACCCCCTGGACACGAGATGCTGGGGTCATTACAGCACTGTAGTTACCGAGGTGTCAACACTCTCTCGTTGGAGTCCGGCCAGGTCACGACCCGTTCGCGAAGGTTTGCGCCGGGCACCTGTAGGGACGGGCGGTAACGTGCCCGTCGTGGCCACGCCCGCGGAGGGAGCCTTGGCGACCGGGTCCCGGCCCGGGTACGTGCTCGCCGTCGACGCCGGGACCACCGGGGTCCGCTCCCTCGTCGTCGACAACGCCGGGCGGGTGGTGGACATCGCCTACCGGGAGCTCACCCAGCACTTCCCGCGCCCGGGATGGGTGGAGCACGACCCGGTCGAGATCTGGCAGGCGGTGCAGTCCACGCTGGCCGAGGTCGCAAGCCGCCTCTCGGAGCTCGGGGGCACCGTGGCGGCCATCGGCATCACGAACCAGCGCGAGACGGCACTGGCCTGGGACCGCACGACCGGGACGCCGGTGCACCGAGCCATCGTCTGGCAGGACCGCCGCACCTCGAGCCGCTGCGCCCAGCTCGCGGAAGACGGGTGGCTGCCGACGGTGCGGGAACGGACCGGCCTCGTCCTCGATCCCTACTTCTCGGCGACCAAGTTCGAGTGGCTGCTCGCCAACGCGCCATGCGATGACACCGGCGCGCTGGCACTCGGGACCGTCGACACCTGGATCCTGTGGCACCTCACCGGCGGCGTCTCGTCGGGGGTCTTCGCGACCGATGCCACCAACGCGTCACGCACGATGCTGCTCGACACCGCGACGCTGCGTTGGACACCCGAGCTCTGCGATCTCTTCGGCATCCCGGTCCGCGCCCTCGCCGACGTCCGTCCGAGCTGCGGACGGTTCGGCGTCGCTCATCCCGGCGCCGTGGGCGGGCGCTCGTCGCCGCTGGCCGGCGTGCCGGTGAGCGGCATCGCCGGAGACCAGCAGGCTGCGCTGTTCGGCCAGGCGTGCTTCGACCCGGGAATGGCCAAGGTCACCTACGGCACGGGGAGCTTTGTCCTGGCCAACGTCGGCCCGCTCCGACCAGCCCCACCCGAAGGGCTCCTCACCACCGTGGCCTGGGACCTCGGACGGCACGGCGGCCCCGAGAGACGGGTCGCCTACGCGTTGGAGGGGTCGACGTTCGTCTCGGGTGCCGCCGTCCAGTGGCTTCGCGACGGGCTGGGCCTTCTCGAGCGCGTGCAGGACCTCGGACCGCTGGCCGAGTCGGTCGCCGACGCCGGGGGTGTGATCGTCGTGCCGGCCTTCACCGGCCTCGGCAGCCCGTGGTGGGACCCGCGGGCCCGGGGGACGGTCACCGGGATCACCCGCGGCACCGGGCGCGCTCATCTCGCCCGGGCCACGGTCGAGGCGATGGCCTTCCAGGTCCGCGACATGACCGACGCGATGCGCAGGGCGGTCGGCAGCGCGGGGAGCGCGGGGAGCGCGGGGGGCGCGGGGAGCGCGGGGGGCGCGGGGGGCGCGGGGGGCGCATGCAACCAGCTCCGCGCCGACGGTGGCGCGTCGCGGATGGACCTGTTGCTCGCCCTCCAGGCCGAGCAGTCCGGCGTGCCGGTCCTGCGGGCTCGCTCGGTCGAATCGACTGCGCGCGGCGCGGCGATGTTGGCCGGGCTTGCCGAAGGAGTTTGGGGATCGCTCGCAGCGCTCGCCGAGCTCTGGGAGCAGGACATCGAGCACGTCCCGGGGCTGGACCGGACCGAGCCCGATGCGGCGTACGAAAGGTGGTTGAGGGCGGTGGCCCGCTCCCGGGACTGGGCCCAGGATTGAGCTGCTCGCTCAGGTCGGGGAGGTCGGGGGGGTCGGGGAGGTCGGGGAGGTGACGGTGTCGGCTGCAGTGTCGGCACCGCGCTCCCACACGACACGCCGGACCAAGGCACCGTCGACTTCGTGGATCTCGGCCTGGAGCAGGTCCACCAGATGCTCGCCGGCCAGGTCGATGACGAACTCGTCGACTACTCGCCCGTCGACCCGATCGAGGATGTCGATGGCCACGATGTCACCGCCGACCGCACCGATGCGGCTCGCCACCTGACCGAGCGCCCCGGGGCGGTCGGTCATCTCGATCCGCACGCAGTACCTCTCCATCACGCTGTCCTGTGGGGGCCGGCGGCGGCCGCCAAGAGAGAGATCATCGCCCCAGCGTAAACCGAGATCGGCTCAGGCGCCGCTGCGCTTTGGCACGTACTCGTCCACGTAGTCTCGCTCTGACAGCCGGGCGATCTCGCGCATCACGTCGTCGGTGAAGGCGCGGCAGAACGTGTGGTCGTGGTCGGCCATCGGATCGTCGGGGTCGGCAGCAGGGGTCATCTGCATCGGCGCGCCAAAGCGGATCGTCACCTTGTGGAACGGCCGCATCAACCTCGCTCGCACCGGCTGCACCGCCTCGGTGCCCAGGATGCCGACCGGGATGACCGGGACTCCGATTTCTCGTGAGAGACCGGCGACGCCCGTACGACCGCGATGGACGCGCCCGTCCATCGAACGGGTGCCTTCGGGATAGAGCCCGAGCAGCTTGCCGCCGGCGAGCACCTGGCGGGCAGTTGCCAGCGCTCGTTCCGACGCCGACCCGCCCGAGCGCTGGATCGGGATCTGCCCGGCCGCCCGGAAGAACCACGCCGTCTTCCAGGAATCGAAGTACTCGGCTTTGGCCAGGAACGCCACTTTGCGGCGCACGACCAGCGGGAGGAAGAACGAGTCGCAGAACGACTGGTGGTTGGCCGCCAGCACCGCCGGTCCGTGGGTGGGCAGGTGCTCGCGCCCCTCGACCTTCACCGGCCACAGGAGGTAGAAGACTGGGGTGAGCAGCACCTTGAGCACCCAGTAGGCCACGGGCCACCGTACCTCTGCAGAGCAGCCTGTGGCGGGGACACGTTGGGGCGGCGGGCGGCACGGGGCGGCGGGCGGACCTCGCAGTAGGTAGCGTGGGCCTGCCGTCGGCCGGGCACGACCGATCCGAGTTTGCCCGGCGCAGAGGAGGAGCCCATGAGCGACGCACCGATTGACCGCCACGCCGAGCCCTTCGTCGACGGGCTTCACTTCGGGGAGTCGCCCCGCTGGCATGAGGGTCGCCTGTGGTACTCGGACTTCTTCGACCACGCAGTCTTCTCCGTGGACGAGGCCGGTGATCGGCGCCGGGAGGTGGAGCTGGACGACCGTCCTTCGGGGCTGGGCTGGCTGCCTGACGGCCGCCTGCTCGTCGTCGCGATGCAGGCAAGGGAAGTCCTGCGGTGCGAGCCCGACGGCCGCCTGGTGCCTCACGGCACGCTCACGCCCTGGGCCACGTTCCACGGCAACGACATGGTGGTGGACGCAGCCGGCCGAGCGTACGTCGGGAACTTCGGGTTCGACCTGTACGCCTTCTACGCCGGGAAGGCGTCCCCGTGCACGACCTCCCTGGTGCGGATCGACCCCGACGGCACGTCCACGGAGGCCGCGGCCGATCTCTTTTTCCCGAACGGGTCCGTGCTCTTCCCCGACGGACACACGCTCGTGGTCGCCGAATCGATGGCCCTGCAGCTCACGGCGTTCACCGTGGGTGCCGACGGCACGCTGCAGGACCGGAGAGTATGGGCGTCGCTGGAGAACTGCGCGCCTGACGGGATCTGCCTCGACGCCGACGGCGCGATCTGGGTGGCCAACGCGCTCGGTCCGGAGTGCCGCCGAGTGGCCGAGGGGGGCGAGGTGCTGGACCGGGTCGCCACTTCCCAGACGTGCTTTGCGTGCATGCTCGGCGGCTCGGACCGGCGGACCCTGTACTGCGTGACCGGGCCCACGAGCGAGGAGGAGCCGGCGGCAGCGGCACGGCACGGCAGGATCGAGACGTGCCGCGTGGGCGTGCCCGGAGACGGTCGGCCCTGACAGCGCCGCGGCCGGCCGGCCCTGAGACCCGAGACGGCCGCCTCAGCCGAGCTTCGTGAGCGCCCGGCGGAGGTTCCTCACTGCCTGGAGGGTGCGTTGCTCGTTCTCGATCAGCGCGAAGCGCACGTGGCCGTCACCGCCTGGGCCGAACCCGACCCCGGGGGAGGTAGCGACCTCGGCATCACGCACCAAGAGCTTTGCGAACTCGAGTGAGCCCATCTCGCGATAGGGCTCGGGGAGCCTGGCCCACACGAACATCGTCCCCCTCGGAGGGGTCACCTCCCACCCGATGCGGCTGAGGCCGTTGCACAAGGTGTTGCGCCTGATCTCGTAGCAGTCCCTGATCTGGTTCGGGTAGTCGGACGCCTCGTTCATGGCGACGATCGCGGCGATCTGGATCGGCTGAAACGTGCCGTAGTCCAAGTAGCTCTTGAGCTTGGTGAGCGCCTGGATGATGGCGGCATTGCCCAGCATGAAGCCGACTCTCCAACCGGCCATCGAGAACGACTTGGTCATCGTGTACAGCTCCACTGCCACGTCCTTTGCTCCCGGGACCTGCAGGATCGAAGGAGGGCGGTAGCCGTCGAACCCGATATCGGCGTAGGCGAAATCGTGCACGAGCACCACTTCGTGCTCCCGGGCAAACCCGACCAGGCGCTCCATGAAGCCGTACTCCACGCACGCCGTCGTCGGGTTGTGCGGGAACGACAGCACGATCACCCTGGGCTTGGGCCACGTCGACTCCCACGTCTCCATCAGCGAGTCAAAGAACGCGTCCCCCGGGTCGAGCGCTCCCGAACCGGCCTCGCTCCCGGCTGTGCTGCCGGGCCCGTGGAGCGGGACCTGGCGGATGTCCGCCCCCGCGAAGAGCGGCGCGTAGATGTGGATCGGGTACGACGGTGAGGGAACGAACGCCGTGTCGCCTGGGCCCAGCAGCACCCACATGAGGTGAGACAGTCCCTCCTTGGCGCCGATGGTGGTGACCACCTCGGACTCGGGGTCCACCTCGACGCCGAACGTCCGGCTGTAGAGGTCGCTGATCGCCTGGCGCAGCTTGGGGATGCCCTTGGAGGAGGAGTACCGGTGGTTCCTCGGGTTGTGGGCCGCCTCGGCCAGCTTGTCGACCGCCACTGACGGGGAGGGCAGGTCGGGGTTGCCGAACCCGAGGTCGATGACGTCCTTGCCGGCTCGCCGAGCCTCCAGCTTGAGGCTGTCGATAGTGGCGAAGACGTACGGCGGCAGGCCGTTGATCCGGCGGAACTCCATCCACTCAGGTTAGTGCGCGCCAGATTGCGCCCCGACCGCTCGAACCAGCGGCTCCATCGGCACCGGCCAGCCGTACACGATCCACGTGGCCCCGGCGGCAGCCAGTTGCAAGACGGAGGAGTCGAGGGCCGCCGCGTCGGTGATCGCCTCGTCGGTCGCGGCGGCTCCACCCGTCGCGGCACCCGGCACCGGGCCGGCCCACGTCACTTCGGTCCTCTGGGACAACGAGGCCACCTCCTCGGGGGAGGCGTCCCACACGTTCAGCGCGACGCCGACTTCCTCGGCCACCGCCGTCGTCGCCCGCGCTCCGGCACCGATCCACACCGGCACCCCGCGCGCTTTCAGCGTCCGTGCGACCCGCCGCAGCGCGTCGCGGCGTGTGGCTGCCGGAGGGAAAGGGATGCCGTAGGCCCTGTTCTCCTCGGCGCTCAGGTGATCGCCGGTGCCCAACGCGACGACCACTCGGCCAGGAGCCAGGACCGAGAGCGTGTCGATCTCGGCGAGGAGCACCTCGTCGGGGACCAAGCCCACCCGGGCCACGAGCGTCCCGACCCACAGCCGTTCGGTGCCGGCGGCGATCGTCGCGAGCACCGGGAACGGGGCCAGCGCCGGACGGTCCGGCCGTCCCATCGGCCAGAGGTGGTCGTAGCAGAACACGCCCGAGACACCGGCGGCTTCGGCTCGGCGGGCAACCTCGAGCGCCGGACCCGCCTCGTCGCAGAAGGTCGGGAGCACCACGCCGGAACGGACCGCTGGGGTGCCGGGCGGTACCGGGGTACCGGGCGGTGCCGGGGTGCCGGGCGGTGCCGGGGTGCCGGGCGGCTTCATCCGAGCCCGCCGGTCCGGGCCATCATCGCTGCGCCGACGGCGCCGGCACGCTCTCCCAGCTCGGCGACGAGGATCTCGATGTCGGGACGGACGACGGCTCCTTCGGCCAGGTGGGCAAATGCCCGACGGGTCGGCGCCAGCAACATCTCCTCTGCCTCGCCGAGCCCACCGCCGAGCACGATCCTCTCTGGATCCAGGATCGCCACCAGGTTGGTCAAGCCCAAGGCGATCCACCAGCCGAGCTCGTCCATAACCCCGAGCGCGCCCGGCTCACCCCGACGAGCGGCGCGCGTGACGTGCTCGCCACGGACGAGCTCGGGGTCACCACCTGCCATGGCCACCACGTCGCCAAGCCGTCCGGCATAGGCCGCCTCGCGGGCCAGCCGGGCCAGGCCGCCCCCCGACGCGTAGCGCTCCCAGCAGCCCCGGCGCCCGCACGGGCACGGAGGTCCTGCCGGGTCCACCACCATGTGACCGATCTCCCCGGCGAACCCGAACGCGCCGAGCACGACCCGGTCGCCGCGCACGATGCCCCCGCCGATCCCGGTCCCCAGCGTGACCACGACCGCGTCCTCGGCGCCGCGGAGCGCTCCATGCCGCAGCTCAGCCAGGGCCGCGCAGTTGGCGTCGTTCTCCACGACCACCGTCGTTCCGGGCATGCGGACGGAGATCAAAGCGTGGAGGTCGGCTCCTGCTGCACCGGGCAAGTTGGGGGAGAACCTCAGCACACCGTCACGATCGAGCATCCCCGGAGCGCCCACTCCGACCGGTGCACGAGTAGCGCTCCGGTGGCGGGTGCTGGGACCGGTGGCGGGTACTGTGCCTGGTGTGGCGGGTGCCGGGCCTGGTGTGGCGGGGTTGGCACGTCCTGTGCCACCTTCGATCTCGAGGCGTAGCAACCGCACTACCTCGACCACTGCGTCGGCGACGTCAGTGCCCGCGCCTCTCGTGCCCGGCGCGCCCGCGCCTCTCGTGCCCGGCTCCCCACCTTGCTCGAGCGCGCTCGCAGGCTGCTCGAGCAGGTCGAGTGCGGCGTGGGGCGTGGGAACCCGGGCTTCGGCGACGATCTCGTCGTCGGCGTCTATCGCCACACCGAGCATCTTCGTGCCCCCAATGTCGATCCCGAAGGCGAGCCCGCGGCCCGCTCCGGTCACGTTGCGGACCCGCCGGCGCGACCGTGAAGGCGCCCGGAGAACCGATCTCGGGCTCACGCCTCGCTGGGAGCGCGAAGGGAGCCGGGCACTCGGGTTCACGCCGTGGACTCGACCCGTGCCTTGAGGTCGCGCAACGCGGTGGTCATGATCCGGCTCTGGGCCCGCATCTTGATGAACCCGGGGATGGGGACCCGCAGCTCGACTTCGAGGTGGTAGCTGATGTCGGTGCCACCTCCGTCGGCCGCGTCGAATTCATAGCTGCCGTCAAGCTTCGTGGTGATATCGCCTTTGGTGAGCTTCCACGAGAGCACGCGGGGTGCTTCTGAATAGTCATAGGCCAAGGTGTAGCTCGTGCTCCTCCCGAACGCGGCAGCCCGGAAGGTGACTGAAAGCGGACGCTCCTCGTCGTCGCGCTCGAGGACCGTGACCTCTTTGATGTCGGCGGCCCACTCGGGGTACCGCTCGATGTCTGCCACAACGGCAAAGCACCGCTCGGGCGGCGCCGCCACACTGGTGTGCTCCGTAGCGTTGTCCGGCACCTGGTCCTCCTCTGTCCAGCATCCCGTGTACACCCGGCATCTCTCGGCCGCCGGCACCGCCTCCGGCTCCGGGATCAGACCCGGCGCCTGACGGCAACGGCTCACCCTAGGCGAGAGCGCACGGGTCTTTGATGCCCGCTCGTCCGATGCCCGCTCCCGTCAGGACCCGTAGTTCGAAAGGGCCTCGACCAGCCTAGGGGCGAGACGGTCGTAATCGAAGGATGCCACTGCCCGGCGACGCGCAGCGGCACCCATGCGCCTGCGCAAGGCAGCGTCGGACAGCAGGCGTCGCAATGCCTCGGCAACGGCTCCCGGGTCACCGGGCCGATCGACCACCAATCCGGTCTCGCCGTCCTCCACCGCTTCTGCCGCTCCCCCGCTCGACCCCGCGACCTGCGGTACCCCGCACGCCGCCGCCTCCATGAACACGATCCCGAAGCCTTCCTGCTCCAGGCCCAGCCAGCGGGTCCGGCATGCCATGACGAAGACGTCGCACGCGCCGAGCAGCATCGACTTCTCCTCTTCGCCAACCCGACCGAGCAGGTGGACCGGCGCGCCCGAACGTCGGACCTGGGCGGCGAGCGCCGTCTCCTCACGGCCCGTGCCCGCAATGGCCAGGGTGATGTCGGGAAACGACGAACGAAGCCGGCGAACCGCCTCCACCGTCACGTCCATGCCTTTGCGAGGGACCAACCGGCTCACACTCGCCACCAGCAGGCCATCGGTCGGGAGGCCAAGACGATGCCGGGCAGCGGCCCGTGCTTCGCCGTCGAGCGGCGTGTACCTCGTGCAATCGACTCCAGGAGGGATCTCGACCACCGGGGGCATCTGCTGTCCGGCGGCTCTCCTCCCCTCGGCTGCGGGATACCCACCGGCGGAGATGGCGAGCGACGCGCCCGCGAGGACTCGAGCCAGGGTGGACCTCATGCCGGGCACGCGAGCGGGAACCGTGACCTCCGCTCCGTGGAGGACGACGCCGTAGGGGATGCCGAGCTCGGGACCGATCAGGCCGAGTGGCACCGCGGGGTCGAGGATCACCAGCGAAGCCCCCACTTCGCCGGCCAGGGTCCGCACCCGCTGGCGAGCCGAGCGGGTCGGGAAGTAGAGGATCCGCTGCGGCACCCGCTCGATGCGGACCCCGCGCTGCGCTTGCTCGGCGTCGAACGTGCCCGCGCCCGGATCCGAGCTCGCGCTGAGCACGACGTAGCTCTCGGGATCGAGCCGGCTCCACAGTTCCCAGAGGTAGCTCTGGATGCCGCCGACTTTGGGAGGGAAGTCATTCGTGACAAGGAGGTGGCGGCCAGGCTGGCCGTGCCCACCGGGCTGGCCGTGCCCACCGGGCTGGCTATGGCGGCCGGGCTGGGGGTGGCGGACAAGTCGCTGACCGAGGCGTCGCGCTCCCAGACCATCGCCGGTCATCACCGTCGCCGCTCCCGCTGCTCAGCCGCTCCGCGTCTCGAACCGGAGACTCGGCACGAGCCCGGCGCGCTCGAGCATCCGCATCGCACGAGCTTCGGCGGCATCGACAACCACCGCGTCGTCCGGCTCGCGCCCGAGCAGGTACGAGACCACGCAGTCATCGCACATGGCCGTCGCCTGCCATGCACAGCTCTCGCAGTCGATCGTGAAGCCATTCGTGTCCATGAGTGTCTCCTTCCCGACCAGCCGATGCTCGATCTGAGCCCTCGGCTGCATGAGACAGTGTGCACTGGGGGTGTATTAGCCACCGAAGACGGTGCCCGGTGGCGTTGTTGGGGCTTCACGGCGTCCTGGGAGACTGTCCGAAGGCGATCCAGCCGGCGCGGCCACCGGCGCGGGGGCGGGTCCGGCTACTGCTCCACTTGTGGTCGAATGCTGCGCAACGGCACGGCGAACGTCTTCGGCGAGCTGGTCGACCCCCCAGACGACTCCTTCGGACACCACTCGAGGAGCCGGCCCGAGCGCGCAGGTACCGCCATGCTGGGCAGCCGCCGCTCCCCCACGCCCGACCGTCGCACCTTGAGGACTCCGTCTCGCGTCTCGGCCGTCGACCAGAGAGAAGAACGGTGGGCCGTGGACCCCGTAGGCGTGCCACACGGCATCGGACATGACGATACGTGCGGGGGGGACCGCCCAACGCCGGACAGCGCCGGGGTCTTCGTGACACGGATCCCGGGTGACACCGACCAGCTCGTCGGAGACTGAGAGCCCGCAGGCTTGCGGATCGGACAGCACCTCCCACAGCGGTCTGCAGCCATGACATGAGGACGAGAGGAACACCAAGAGCGTCCAACGACCCGAGCCGACGATGGAGATCTCGACCGGTTCGCCGAATGGGTCCACGCCCGAGATGTCGGTCGCGATGGTCGCCGGAGACCCCCGGTACGTCGGGATGGGCACCAATTCAGCAGCCACGACCAGCGGTTCTGCAGTCACGACCGGCGGCCGGACGGTACGCGGCTGCATGCGCCGACGGGTCACGCCGGAGGAACGTTCCCCGTTCCGACCACCCGACCGGCACCATGTTCGCCGTCGACCAGTTCGACTTCACGGCCGTGGCCACACCACCGGCACTCCACCGACTCGACCACTTCGGACGTGACGTCCTCGTGATCGACACGCAAGTCGCCGCCCACCGAATAGTGGTAGAAGGCCCGCGTCGTCCGGGTGACCGTGACGTCGAAACGCGTGAGGTTCCCGCAAGCGTTGCAGCGATATCGACGGATTTCCACCGCCCTACGGTAGCGTCGGCGGCACCAGCCCGGCGTCAGGCGCAGCGGCAGGGGCGCCAAGCGGCCCGGAGAGCCACACGTGGCGGTGGCGGCACACCTCACATCCGGCCCAAGAGCTCAGTCTTCTTCGCGGCGAACTCCTCATCGGAGATGATCCCCCGGCGACGGAGCTCGTCGAGGGCGATGAGCTGCTGTGGGATCGACGCGGTGCCACCCGCCTCACCGGTTCTTTCACCCACCTCGTCGGAGGTGAACCTGTTCACCCCTCTTTCATGGTCCGGCGCCGCGGGGGGAACGACCGATCCCGCGGGTGCCATTGAGGGAAAGGCCGCCGGAGGTGCAGCACCAGTCGCTCCGGCGGCGAACGGCTCGATCCCGCCTGGCCCTGGCGACCCGTGCACGGACGGCGTGCCGCTCGGCGGCGTCGAGTCCGCTCCTGGGGACGGGGCCCAGCCACGGGGTTCGGCGGCGGTGCGCGACGGCTCGTAGTCAGAACCCCGGTGTGACCGGACGGCGCCATTGGGCATGCCGGACTGGAGCGCGTCGAGCTGGCGCGTGATGACCCTTTGGAGGGCAGCGGGGCGGCGCACGTCGTCGATTGCCATGGGCCCGTCTCCTTCGACTTCGATGACCATGCGTCCCGTGCCGACGAGGCGGTCCACGAAGGTTTGGGTGCAGTGGACCTCGGTCACCCGCTGCAAGCGGAGCTGGACCAGATCCCGGCCCAAGATCCCCTGGCGGTAGATCAGGCGGGTGGTGGTGACGAGGAGGCTGATGCCCATCCACTTGAACAGTCGCCCTGCGAGCCAGAGGACAGGCACTGCCACCATGACCGCCAGGACCCAGGCGACGAAGACCGGCGCCTTGGGGTAGCGGACGACCACCGTGACGGCGGCCGCCACCGCAACGAGAGACACCAGCGCGGGAGCCAGAAAGAAGAGCCAGTGAAGCCGGAGGTCGACCAGCACCTCCTCGTCATCAGCCAGGCTCTGGCGCGAGATCGGCACCGCGCACAGCGTACCGAGTGCCCGGGGTCGGACGCTGGATCACAGCCGACAGTGGCGGAAAGAACCCGTGGTGGGAGCTGTGGTGGGAGGAGCAGTGGGAGGTCTGAGCGCTATCCCAGTCCGATTCATCTGTCGGGGGGCACGCGTCGAGGCATCACCGCCGCCGGGCAGCGCACGGGACCGGGGGAGGCTCGGCCCACGAGAGCCCAGAAGGCGGGAGCGAGATGACCGGGCAGCGGTGTGCAGGGTATTGGCGTAGGACGTTCCGTGCGCTCCTCACTGGTGTCGGGGTGGCGGTCATCGTGCTCGGTGTGCTGGTCGTAGGCGCTGGAGCTGCCGTCCACGCTTCCGCACCAGCCCAGGCTGGCGGCCCGGCCCCGTGCACGACCGGAGGCCCCCCCGATCCGTTCCACGGGTCGTGCGGCACCTACGGAGGGAGGAACACCTTCTACGGATCGTACGGCCCGGGGTTCCCCTCCACACTGGGATGGGGGTTCTGTGCCGAGAACGCGGCCACGGGAGGGTTCTACCCGGTTCCCTCCTATGGCTACACGCCGAGTGCCCCACCGCCGGGGGCCTCGACGACAGGACTCGCCATGCTCGGGTTCGCGTTCAGCCAGGCTCAGGCGAACGGTTGGTGGACAGACGGCGGTGCCGGCGCGACAGCGGACGCGTTCGCCACCGCCGGAAAGCTCCTCTACGACGACGTGGCCTGGGGTCAGCCGCTCCCGGCGATGGGCCCGGCCGTGCTCGCCGCGTTCGACGCGCTCGAAAGTTGGGACGAACAGGGCTCTGGGGCGAGCGGTGGAACGGAGATTTCGATCGGTATCGCCGGTGGCGGGACGATCATCCCGGGGTCCGCATTCGTGGAGCTCTACGCACAGTTCCCGGCGACCGGACGAAGCGTGCACGGCCTGAACCTCGCTCTCAGCGCCACCGGGGGAACGTTCGACTCCCCATCCGGCAGCACCTCGGTCACTCTTGCCACCGGCACAGGGGGGAGCGCAGTCGTGCCGGTGTTCGCTTCAGCGGGCTCGGCGACGGTCACGGTGGACGTGACGGCCCAGATCGGACATCCGGGCATCGACTTCTACCGCAGCGACAACTCGCAGGCGCAGCAGCTCGCTGCGATCACCGCTCCCGAGGCGTTCCATACCTCGCTCTCCCTCTCCAACCAGCCTCAGCTCGTCGACGGCACGCTGAGCGTGCAAAAGGCGGTCAACGACGGTGCGTACTACGGACCTGCCGGTGCCGTCTTCGACGTCACCTCGCAAGGCGCGCTCGTGACGACGTTGGTGACCAACGCGACAGGCCTCACTCCAAAGACGCCGCTCCTCCCGCCTGGGACGTACCAGGTTTCGGAAGTGACACCACCTCCTTTCTACGAGAAGGGGAGCACGCAGACTGTGACCGTCGCCGCGGGCTCGAACACGGTCGTGTCGTTCGTCGGGGCGCTGGAGAACCGGATCACGCCTTCGACGGTCACCATTCAAAAGCGCGACGGGCACACGGGCGCTCCCCTGGACGGCGCCGCGTTCGACGTGAAGTACGACTCGGCAAACGATGGCGCGTTCACCGAGGATCTCGGAGAGTGCGTGACCGCCGGGCCAACGGGCACCTGCGCCCCTCCCGGGAATGACGGATCTGCTCTCCTTCCGGGCTCCTACGAGATCACCGAGGTCACCGCGCCACCGGGCTACGGCCTGGGAGAGACGGACGATACCCAGACGATCTTCCTCGCTCCCGGCGAGCACGGGTCTGTGGTGTTCGACGACTACCAGGGCGGGCTCGTGATCGTGAAATCGGGGAACGACACCGCCTACAACACGATTGTCGGAGCCACGTTCACCGTCAGCGGGCCGCTCCCGTCCACCGCGCCGGTCGGCACGCTCACGGTACGAGATCCCACAGGCGCGACCGGAGAGCTCTACCCGCTTGTCCCAGGGACCTACACCATCACCGAGACCGCCGTACCGAAGGGCTATGGCGCGGTTCCCCCGGTCACGGCCCTGGTCACGGGCGACTCCCCGACGCCGACCATGGTGGACGTCCTCGATCCGGTCCAACCGGCGTCGGTGACCATCGCCAAGGTCGACGCCGAGACCGGTGAGCCGCTGGCGGGTGCAGTGTTCGACGTGTCATACGCCCCGGTCCCCGGGGGCCCGTACAGCGAGAGCCTCGGCAGCTGCACCACGACCTCGACCGGCGACTGCACCCCCGAGGGCAACGACGGTACGTCCGCGCTCCTCCCGGGCGACTACCAAGTGGTCGAACGCACACCTCCACCGGGCTACGTGCTGCCCAGCAACCCTGTCCAGGACGTGTCACTCGCGCCATCACAGGCCGGTACGGTCACCTTTGCCGACCAGCCGCTTGTCCCCGTCGAGTTTCACAAGATCGCGACCGGCAACGTCAACCCCACAGAGGTCACGTACGCCGGCGCGGTCATCCGCGTCAGCAGCGGAACGCCGACAGGTCCCTCGGTGGCGAGCTTCACGACCGGCGACAATGGCAGCTGCACGACGCCGAGCCTCCTCGTCGGAGGGCAGCGGTACTGCTGGTCCGAAGTCGTGGCGCCGGCTGGGCTGCTTCCGGGAGCGAACGGATGCTTCGTCGCCTCGCTTGGTCAGGCCGCAGTGCCCATCACGGTGAGCGATCCAGGAGCGTTCGTCGCGGTCGCCGTGAGGAAGGTGGACGCCTCGAACCCTTCGGTCGGGCTCAGCGGAGCCGTCTTCGACTTGTACCGGGTCGACGGAGGCCGAGGTCCTGACGCCCCGAACCCGCCTCCCGGAGCACCACCGGTCCCGGGCGACACCTGGGTGGCACAGGTCACGACCGGTGCCGGTGGGCTGGCCCAATTCCCGCTGCAGTTCCCCGGGTACGCCTACTGCGTAGTGGAGCAGACCGCACCGTTGGACTTCGTCTCCTCGCCAGGACCCCATTGCACCGCCGTCCTCACCGGCTCGCCGGCGGTGCCCGCCACCGTGACCGTGATCACGGTCGGAGACGCAGAGGCGATGGTCACACTGCGCGCCTTCAAGTTCAACACCCTCACCCCTGGCACCGGCATCCCCGGTGCCACCTACGACCTCTACGTCGAAGGGCAAGCGCCGCCCAGTGGCGTTCCTTCGGCACCACCCCTTCCGCCTCCTGCATCGATCCCTCACGACACGTGGTACTCACGCGGGACCACCGGTCCGGACGGCACGCTCGACTTCCAGGTACCTGCCGGCTACGCGTGGTGCCTTCGCGAGGTGACCGCCCCCGTCAACTACGTCCTGGACCCCTCGCTGCACTGCACGGCGGTGCTCACGTCCAACCTCCCCCTTTCGGCGACCACCATCGCCCTTCCCGAGGTCCGGGCAACACTGCACATCTCAGCGCAGAAGTACAACGTCGAGCAGCCCGGCACCGTCATCCCGGGTGCCACCTATGAGCTCGTGACCGACGGCCCACCTCCGCAGGGGTACGAGCTTCCCGCACCACCCGTTGATGCCTCGGTCCCGCCTGGCGACACGTACTGGGGAGACGGCACCAGCAATTCGCTGGGACAGCTCTCGTTCTCGATCCCTTCAGGGTTCTCATGGTGCATGCACGAGCTGCATGCGCCTCCCGGCTACGAGCCCGACCCGGCGTTCCACTGCACTGCGGTGCTCACCACCTCCTCTCCCCTCACCTCCCTGTCGCTGGCCCTTCCCGAGCAGCCCGTCCCGTCCCCGTTGGCGGTCCTCGCGTTCACCGGAGGTCCTGGTGCCGCCGTGGTGCTGGTCGGCCTGCTCTTGATGGTCGGAGGCGCCTTGCTCGTCCTCCTGGGTCGTCGTGGTACCGGTCGCAGGCCAGGTGGCCCCTCGCGAGCGCCTTCACCACCACCGCCGGATGATGGCGGTCGCGACGGCTCCGCGGGCGACGTGGTGCCTCACGCCTTCGTGCGTCGAGAACGCGAGTCCCCTCAGTCGCGTCGCACTGGCCCGAGGCGACGACCGTCACCCGGCCATTCGATCGCTTCGCTCGCGCACGTGGCGCTCGTGGCGCTCGTGATCTTCGTCGCAGCGGCTGGCACCTCTGCGATCGGGATCGCTGCGGCACCGAGCTCCGCAGCGCCACCTTCGCGGCCCCGAGCCATCTCACCGAGCGCGATCGCAGAGCACGACGTCTCCTCCTACGAGCTCACCGACGTCGCATGCTCGACTCCGAGCGACTGCGTGGCCGTCGGCTACGCCGCCCACCCGACCGCGCAGACGTCGTCTGCGGTCGCGCTCTACTCGACCACAGGCGGGGCGAGGTTCTCGCCGGCTGCGTCGGCGCCGGTCTACACCTCGGTCACACGCCGGGGGACCGAGGAGGCCGTGACCGGCGGCCCGACGTGTGGCCCCAAGGTCGGCACGGGTGACACCTGGAACTCCTCGGGCTGTGAGGGGCTCATCCGGGTCACGTGCCCTGCGGCCACAGTGTGCTTTGCGGTGGGCGGCGGCGGCCACAGCGCCTACCTCTGGCGCACTGCCGACGGCGGCAAGACCTGGGTCGACCTGTCAACGAAGATCCCAGGCAACGGCTCGCTCGGGGCGATCATGGGGATCGCGATGACCACAGCGACCCTCGGGTCCGCGGTCGCCGTCGGCGAGGACACCGCCACACTCACACACCCCTCTGCGCCGTTCGCGCTCGAGATCGCCGGTCTCGCCACCACATCGCCGGCGTTCACCGAAGCGAGCCTGCCCGCCGGGGTGGCCGGGCTCACTGACGTCGCATGTCCGAGCACGACGAGCTGTGTCGCGGTCGGGGTGGACACCGCCGGCGGTGCGCTCGCGCTCGACTCGACCGACGCGGGTGCCACCTGGCAGGTGGCGCTCTCAGACACACTCGCCACAACGCCGCTGCGGGCCATCGCGTGCAAGACAGCGACGCATTGCGTCGCTGTCGGCGGGGCGCAGAGCGCGACCGAGCCCGACGCGGCCTACACGACAGACGGGGGCACCTCCTGGCACGTGCTCACCCTCGCCAACGTGACCGCGGGGACCATCTTGGACGACGTGTCGTGCGCTGCGGTGTGCGACGCGGTGGGCGGACCGCCGACCGGCGCGCTCACAGGGACGCTCGTGCGCTCGCTCACAGCGCTGGCCGCGACATCGGGGGCGACCTACTCGGCGGCTGTCACAGACCTCAACACCTTCCCACTCGGTGTCACAACCGCGATCGGGCTCGTCGCCGGCGGCAGGGACGGGACGACAGCCGTCGCGTTCTCTGGCCTCGACGCGGCGGACCTGGTGACACTGCCGGGATTCGGGGCCTCTGGCGGGGTCGCATGTGCCTCGGCGGGGTGCGTCGCGACCTTCGGCGGCGGCGACCAGCGGATCTCCTACACCGACTCTGGCGGGTATGCGAGCGCGCTCGGTTCCAAAGACAAGCAGGGGCTCTCAGGCCCGAAGTGCATCGCGGGGACGACCACGTGTGTGACAGGCGACCAGGAGACCACCACAGGGAGCCAGTGGCACCCGATCACCGTGACGCGGCCTGCCGGCGTCACATACGGGCGCACAGCGGTCCGGCGCATCGGGACCGGGTTCGCCTGGATCGGGTGCACCGCGACCCACTGCATCGGCGACGAGCCCGGCACAACACCCCCGGAGCTGGTCACCTGGTCGCCTGCGGGGACAGTGGCACTCGACTGGGCGCCGCTGCCCGCTGGTGCTGCCGGGGGGACCTGCACCGCGGTGGGATCGGCCACAACCTGCCTCGTCGCCGCCACATCGGGCATCTACCAGTCCGACGTGACCGCTGCGACCACCGTCGAGGGGTACACGGCGACGGGCACCGCGTGGACCAAGGTCTCCTCGCTTGTTGCTGCGAACGACTACTGGGGTTCGCTTCTCGCGTGCGCACCGCTCGGTCGGATGTGCCTTGCGATCGGCGCAACAGGAGGACAGTCCGCGGCCGTCGCCTCGACTGCGGTCGGTGCAGGGAGCTCCTCGTGGCACAAGGTGCGTGCACCTGAGCTCGCGACCGGCCTCGGGACCGGCCTCGTGTGCGCGGGCACCGGCCAGTGCGGCCTCGTCGAGGCGACCACACTCGGCACCAACGGCACCGGCGAGGACGTCACGACCGTCCTCACAACCCCTGACGGCGGCCTGCACTGGAGTACCCATGCGCTCGCTCACCCGATACACGGCATGGAACCGTCCCTCTCGTGCGGACCCGAGGCGGCGGGGGTCCCTGCCTGCGACCTCTCGGTCGCAGAAGCGGTCCCCTCGGGTATGAAGGACTTCGCCGGCACAGCACCGTCGGGGAGCACGCCGTTCGGCTCGCACGCTGCCCTCGCCCACGAGGTGCCCGTCCGCACCCCGAGCATCACAGAGGTGAGCCCGGCGGCAGACCCAGCGTCGCGCGGCGTGCATGCGCTCGACAGGGGTGTGCGGGTCGCACACACCGCTGCCACGACATACCGCAGCGTGTTCTCGGACACGCTCGTTCCCGAGTACGACGCGACCGCTGTCGGCACAGCAGACGGCCCTTACAACCTCGTCGTGCGCAACGTGACCGGCACACCCCAGCAGATCACCGACATGGGGGTCTTCGACGCCGGAGACATGCCGGTCAACCACACCACAGGGGCGATCACCGACGACCCGACAGCGACCGGGATCTCGCCGAGCGCGTGGCCGCTGTCGGCGGACACCGAGTACGTGATCTCGTCTGCGGGTCCCGACCTGTGCTCGGCACTCGCGACACACTCGCTCGCCCCAGGGGCCACGTGCAACATCCCGGTCACCTTCACCCCGGATCGCTCGGGGTCGGTCACCGACTACGTCTGCTACGACTACACGGACGGGACAGCTCCCGGAAACTGCACCTACCTGCTCGGGACGACCGTCGACGAGACCCAAGGCACCGAGGCCGTCCCGCCGGGATGCGCCGAAGGATCGAGCGGCTGCCCTGCGATCGACCCCCAGGGCGTCGCGGTCATCCCCGGCCAAGACGCCGCCTCGCTCGCCGGCGGGCCAGTTGCGCCCGGCAAGGTCTCCGCAGCCTCCCCCTCCCACGGCCTGTTCGCCCAAGCGCTCTTTTTCACAGGGGCTGGTGCGTCTGCGGGCTCGAAGCTCACCCACCAGATGGTCGTCCAGAACTACGAGAGCACCGAGAGCGCACCGTTCTCCCTTGTCTACCAGGGCAACTTGAGCGCGCCCCAGTACGCGGTCTCGAACGGCCACGGCGACGGCTGCGGGCCCTCGGGGACAGCCGCCTACCCCTACGTCGTCCCCGCAGACGGCCAGTGCGTGTTCGACGTGACCTGGACCGTGCCCACCGGCGCGGCCCAGGCGGCGGTTGCCACCATCGAGACCGACACCCCCGATGTCCCCTCTGCGGGCACCGCCTACGGATCGGTGGGGCTGTTCGCCACAAAAGGGACGCGCACAACAGGAGGCACCCCGGCCAGCGCGGGCGCCGCGGCGAGCGTCATCGAGGGCGTGACCCTCTCCGCGACACCCACAGGCCCCGCTACACACCGCGCCTGCACAACACTCACAGGCACGCACCGCCGTATCGCCACCATTACCGCCACCCCTGGCACGCTCACCCTGGCCCCGGGTGCGCTCGGGACCCCTGTCGCGACCGTCGAGTGCACAGGCAAGCCCGCGGGCCCGGGCGTCGTGGTCACGTGGAGCTCTGCGACACAAGGGCACGCCACGGTCGCCCCGCCGACCGGGCTCACCGATGTGGCATCGACCGACACCGCCCAGGTGGCCGCGGCCGCAGTCGGGACCACCACGATCTACGCGTGCGTGGGGGACGGGACGGCCACGAACCCGGCATCTGCCGCGACATCGGTGGATCACCACCTGTGCGCCCCGGTGACGGTCGACGTCGTGGCCGCGCCCCACCTCGCGTGCGGCGCGCTCACCTGGTCGCTCGCTGGCACCGCCCAGGTGGCTGAGGTCTCCACGCGCTTTTCGGCACCGTTGTCCGCCACGCTCGCGTGCACAGGTGCGCCCGAGCCCACAGTGGCGCTCACCTGGGGGATCCAGACCGCGCCCTCGGGTGCCTCGGGGACCTTCGCCTCGCTCGGCGGACCCGCCGACGCCTCGGCCAAGACCACCGCGGCCGGGGTGGGCACCTCGCCCCCCCTCTACGCGAACGCGATCGCGGACACCCCTGGGGAGACCTGGCCGGCGGCCGTGACCGCGACGCTCACAGGGGTCGGGATCCCCCTCGGCACCTACGCGCTCTCGAACACCGCCACAGCGCCGCCGGTGTCCTCGTGCCCCGCCTCGGCGACAGCGCCCGGCTGGGTGCTCACGGGTGCGGGCGCACCCGAGACCACCACCTCGGGCGGGGCGTACTCGCCGGTGGCTGAGACCGTCCAGTGCGAGACCGTAGCCGCTGCCACCCCCGAACCCACAGCGCCGGTCGCGTTCAGCGAGCCCACCACACCCCCCAAGGGCACCTGGGACGGGGTCACAGGCCCGGTAGCCGCGGAGCACACCGCCTCGGGCACATTCGCCGGCCGCGAGGTCACCGACGTCGCGACCTCGCCCGCCTCGGTCGCCTCCCTCAACCTGACGGGCAAGCCCCAAGGCTTCGTGGTGGCGAGCCCGACCGATGCACCGCTGTCGATGGGAGGGCTCCCCTTGGGCAGCCTCGCCTACCCGATGGCGATCACCCCTACAGCGTCCTGCCACACGCTCGGGATCGCAGTGGACCCGGTGACAGTCGCGCTCGTCGTGGGCAACACGACGACGCTCAGCGCGACCGTGACCTGCACAGGCCACGGTGCCCCCGCGGGCCTCCCGGTCACCTGGCACGCGGCCTCCGACGTCGTGACGCTGAGCCCGACCGAGGGCACGACCTCTGCGGCAGCGATGCTCACCACGACGGCGACGGCTGTCACCCCAGGGGTGACCAGCGCGAGCGCGTGCGTGACCGGGACGACCACGTGCGCATCCGCGCAGATCACCGTGACGCGCCCCTACACCTGTGCGGACCTCTCGATCAGCGCCTCACCCCCTCTCGTCTACGTCGGGCCCGGCGCATCTGCACCCGTCGAGGCCGACGTCACCTGCAACGGTGCCACACAGCCTGGGATCCTCGTCGACTGGTCCACCACCACGACCGGGGTCGCAACCGTGGCCCCGGCGGTGACCGCGACCGGCAACGAGGGCACGACGATCACGACAGTGACCGGCACGGCGCTCGGCTCCACCCCGCTCGAGGCGTGTGTGAGCGGGACGACCACGTGTGCGACCGTGACGGTCGTCGTCGACCAGTCCTGCCCTGCTGAGACCATAAGCGTCTCACCCGGCGCTCTCACCCTCGCCGCCGGCGCTCACGACCAACTTGTCGCAACGCTGGACTGCGCGGGGGTCCCGACGCCAGGAGAGCCGGTCACCTGGAGCGTGAGCCCGCAGACAACGATCACCCTCACCCCAACCGAGGGCGACTCGGGTGCGAGCGGCAAGATGCCCGTGACCGTGACCGGGGTCGCACCGGGGATCGCCGGTGCTTCGGCCTGTCTTGAGGGTGCGACGGTCTCCATCGAGAGCCTCCTCGATGGCCAGTGTGCCGAGGCGCTGGTCGACGTGATCGCCCCCCAGGCGACGTGCGTGCGCTCGTGGTCACTCGCCGGCACCGGCCAGGTGGCCAGAGTCACAACGCGCTTTTCCTCACCGCTGTCGGTCACGATCGAATGCACAGGCAAGCCCGACGCTGGGGTGAGCGTCGTGTGGGAGGTCGCGTCGGCCTCGAGCACAACACCCTCGGGGGCCTTCACCGAGACGACCACGTATGCGACACACCGGGATGCGACCGCGCTCACCGACGCCACAGGGACCGCGACCTCTCCCCCCATCGTCGCGAACTCCCATGCGAACGCGACCGGGACGTACTGGACGGTCACAGTCGGCGTCGGGACGATGACGACAACGTCCAACGGCCGCACCACGCACGTGACAGGACCCCTCGGCACCTACGCGCTCACCAACACCGCCACAACCCCGAGCGGGCTCGCGTGCCCTGCGTCGGCCACAGCGCCGGGTTGGATCCTCTCGGGTGCGGGCGCACCGCAGACCACCGGCTCCGGCGGGCCGTTCGCTTCGGTGAAAGAGACGCTCACCTGTGAGACCACGGCCAAGAGCACCCCTGAGCCGACAGCTTCGGTCGCGTTCACCCAGCCCGCGGGCGACTCGCTCGGCCTCGGCAAAGGCGGCACCTGGGACACGACGGCGACACGGGTCGCGACGGCGACCACCACCTCGGGCACATTCGACGGCCGCGAGGTCACAGACGTCGCGACCTCACCCGAATCGGTCGCACCCAAGGACACAACGGGCGCCGACCTGTTCTACGTCGCCACGAGCCCGACGACCGCGCCCAAGGCCGCTGGTGCGCCCTACGTGGGCGCGCTCGACTACGAGTTCGTGGTCACGCCGTCGGTGCCCGGATGCCCAGGCCCGTCCATCAGCGCCTCGCCGGCGCAGATGACACTCACCTTGGAGGGCACCGGCAAGGCGACGGCCTCGGTCATCTGCACAGGGACCCCCGCCCCCCCTGGGATCCCGGTCACCTGGACGCCAGGGACGCCCCCGCACATCAGCGTCACACCGCCGTCGGGGGGAACCACGACAGGCGGGACGACCACAGTAACGGTGACCGGCACGACACCGGGGACCACAACCCTGCATGCGTGCATCGGGGGCACCGACATCTGCTCGACAGTGGGCGTGGCGGTCGCGGGCTCGTGCCCAGCGCCGTCGATCGCGGTGGCCCCCACGTCGCTGAAGGTGACCGCAGGACACAGCGCACCGCTGAGCGCGCTCGTCTCGTGCGGATCCCATTCGGTCGGAGAAGGCGTGGCGGTCACCTGGCACAGCGCGGCGGCTGGGACCGCGACGGTGGCACCGTCGACAGGGACCACCAGTGCCACGGGCACGGTCCCGGCCACGGTCGACGGCGTGGCACCGGGGACCACCGTGGTCGAGGCCTGCCTGACCTCGACGTCCACGTGCGCCTCGGCCACAGTGGTCGTGGGCGCCCCCTCGCTCCTCACCACGACCACGACCCTGGTCGCGACACCTGACCCCGCGGACTTCGCGACCCCGGTGCACCTCGTGGCCACGGTCAGTGCCGCGGGGGTCACGATCGCAAAGGGCACTGTCACCTTCACCGGGCCCGGTGGTGCGCTCTTGTGCACCGGGGTCGCGATCACAAAGGGCAAGGCCACCTGTGCGGTCGCGACACTGCCGGTCGGCACCGACGCGATCGGCGCCACGGCCTCCCCGTCCGCCGGCGACGTGCCCTCGTCGGCCCAAGGGACCGCCACGGTCGTCCCCGACCCGACCGTGACCTCGCTCACCTTGACGCCTGCGACCTCGGTGGCGGGCGAGAGCGTGACCCTCGCGACGACGACCCAGGCAGTGAGAGGACGTCTCGTCACAGGGACCATCGCGATCGCAACCGCACCGGGCACCGGGGTCTGCGGACCCGTGGCGGTCGGCAGCCCTGGGGTGACGGCGAGGTCCGCGTGCGCGACCACCTCGCTGCCTGCGGGCGCAGACCCGCTCGTGGCGGCCTACTCGGGCTCTCCCGACGACCACCCCTCCAAGGCCGGCGCGCTCGAGACCGTCGCCCCTGCACCCCCGCCTTCGACACCCCCGGCCAAGACACCGGGGACCGCGACGCCGCCTTCGACACCCCCGGCCAAGACACCGGGGACCGCGACGCCGCCTGCCACACCGCCTGCGGCGGTGTCCGGGACGACACCGGCGCCGTCTCCCACGCCCACCCCGGCTGCGGCACCCCCTGCCAAGACACCGGGGACCACGACACGCCCGGCGCCCCTACCTGCGACAGGGGGCACCTCGGTGCCGGTCACCTGGCACTGCACCGGGCGCCGTTGCGCCCCTCACGTCCGGGTGCCGCTGCCGGCCAAGCCCGTCCCGGTCCTCGCCCCATGCCCCAAAAACGACGTATGCGTGGTCCCGACCACGACCGCGCTCACGTGCTCGCCGGGCGCTGAGATCGTGGGCCACACCGTGCCGGTGACCTGCACCGCGGTCATCCGCACCGTCTTCGACGCGGCACCCCCAGGGGGCGTCGCCACAGAGGACGCAGGCACCATGACGACCGGGCCGATGTCGCTCCCCGCCGACGGGGTGCTGTACCTGGGCGGTTGGCGGCCGCCAGACGCGGTCGGCGTGTATGGGGCCGCGGCCCACTACCACGGGATCCGGGTCGGCCCGGTCGTCTACCTCGCCTCGGCAGCCAGCACCTCGGTGTCGGTCGCAGTCGCGTGGTGTGCGGTGCCCAAGTCCTCTGCGGGCATCGGGTGGTGGCTCGCCACCAGCCTGCCGTGGTGGCTGTTCTTGGTCGTGGTCCCCTTCTTCGCCTGGCTCGCGCTCACGAGGAAGCGAAAGCTCGCACGAGACGCCCACGACGACCTGATCAAGCGAGCGATGTACGACCTCGACGAGGTCGACGAGGAAGGAGAGGGAGCATGAGCATCGCACTGCTCGCCGACATCTGTGTGACCGTCGGGCACGGCACCTTGGCGCGGATCATCGCCGTGGGGGTGCCCTGGCTGCTGCTCGCAGCCGCGAACGCAGCCGGCATCGTCTGGCACCGCCGCCGGGGCGCCCACCAGCGCCGCGGCGCCGAGACCGCCGCACGAGCCGAGGCGATGACCGCTGCTGCGAGCGATCGCCTCGAACGGATCCCGTAGGACGATGCGGCTCGTTAGCCCGGGACGCATGGGATCGTACCTGCGTATGCCGGTGCTCGGTGGAGCGGTTGCCCTGGTGGCAGCCGCAGCGCTCGTGGCCGTGCCCGCGAGGACCGATGCCTCTGCGGGCGCGCACCCGGCCACCGACACGGCCCCGTGCGTGGCACACATGAGGGTGCGCACCTTCACAGGCAACCCGTCGGCGCAGACCCCCCTCGGTGGCACACCGCTCAGCTCAGCTGTGAGCACGGATATGGCAACGGTCATCGTCGGCGTCGGGTGTGCAAACGGGTTTCCGAGCGAACCGCACCACGTGAGAGTCACCGTCGGCGGCGCAGACCCCGGCACCATCCAGGCATACAGAATGACAAGAACGACACAAACGGTGTGCAACGAAGCCGTAACACCGTGCCCCTCGGGGCACGCGATCGGTGCGCTGCTCTCCGACCCTCGTGCGAGCGGTCCGGCCACGACGGCGGTCACATTCACGACCGAGGTCACAACACCACCTCCTGCAACCCAGCACTACATCGTCGTGAGGGCCGGCCCGGACCTCGGCCCGTGGACCCTCACGGCCCAGGTCACCACAGCCACAATGGCGGGCCCGGCGACGAGCTTGGACGTCGTCACCTACCAAGGCATCGTCCCGCCCGCAGAGCCCCAGGAGGTGTCCTCTGAGCCCACAGGCAGAAAGACAGAGGGCTTGGGACCCCTGGTCCTGCCCTCCAACTACACAGCGCTCACAGACGCCGACCGGCAGTTCGTCGTCGCGAACTTAGAGCGCACCGCCCGCGGCATCGCGCCGTACAACGCGGTCTCGCCGGTGCTCAACGCGAACGCGCTCACAGCGGCCGAGCACACACGCGACCCGAACACGCCGGCGGGGGCGACCTGGTCGCAGAGCGGGGGAGGGGAAGGCACGGCGCGCCCCGCGCTCACACAGATCCACTCCTACGTCTACACAGACGGCACCGCCCACAACCTGGACTGCAAGACCGCGTCGACACCGGGGTGCTGGGACCACCGCTGGGACCTGCTCGGCTCCGACGGGCACACAGTGGACGGCTCGTACCTGCTCGCCACCACAGACTTCGGTGCCGCACACGTGACAGGCCACGCCGACGCCTGGGACTCGGCCACAGCCACAAACCCGACAGTCGCGAACGGCGCCACCTTCACCTGGGCACAAGAGCTCGCCGATGTCCCGACCTGCGAGAAGCCGCTCGGCGACACGTGCGCGGGGACACCTGCCACCCTCGCCTACACCTTCACCGGACGCGTCTACGCCACAATCCCCCCCATCACAGTGCCCACCGGCCCGCCTGCGCCCACCGGCGACGTGCTGGCGGCTCCGGTCGTCGGGATCGCTTCTGCCCCCACAGGAAACGGCTACTGGCTCACCACAGCCAGAGGCGGCGTCGAGGCCTTCGGTGCGGCCACCTACTTCGGCTCGATGCTGGGCCACTCCTTGAACGCGCCGATCTCCCACATCGTGGCGACGCCGACAGGTGCGGGGTACTGGCTCGTCGCCCAAGACGGCGGGACCTTCAGCTTCGGTGCCGCCCACTTCTACGGCTCGATGGGCGGCAAGCAGCTCAACGCGCCGGTGGTCGGCATGGCCCCCACCCCCACAGGCAAGGGCTACTGGCTCGTGGGCAGCGACGGCGGGGTCTTCAGCTTCGGTGCCGCACACTTCTTTGGCTCGATGGGCGGTAAGCACCTGAACGCGCCGGTCGTCGGCATCGCAGCGGACCCGGCCACCGGCGGCTACTGGGAGGTGGCGACCGACGGGGGGATCTTCAGCTTCGGTGCCCCCTTCTACGGCTCGACGGGCTCGTTGCACCTGAACGCCCCGGTGAACGGCATGTCGGTCGCACCCTCGGGAGCGGGGTATCGCTTCGTCGCCTCCGACGGGGGGATCTTCAGCTTCGGTGCCCCCTTCTACGGCTCGATGGGCGGCCAGGTGCTCCCCGCGCCGGTCATGGGCATGGCAGAGGACACTGCGACCGGCGGCTACTGGCTGATCGGGGAAAGCGGCGGGGTCTACGCCTTCCACGCACCGTTCCTAGGGGCCGGATGAGCGCGCCCCGCTCAGGTCGGGGCGCGCTCCAAGACCGCGACGCGCGTGGAGAGCGAGTCGACCTTTCCCTTCAACTCGCCCACGTCGGCCCGGACGATCGAGAGGTCCTTCTGCAAGCCGTCCAGCTTGTCGTCGATGATCTCGAACCGCCGGTCGAGCGAGGTGAAACGGTCGTCGAGCGAGGTGAAGCGGCGGTCCATGCGCGCCCCCAACGAGGCCATGTCACCCTTCAACTCGGTCCGCAGACCGGAGATCTCGCCCCTCACCGTGGCCATGAAGCCCAACGACACGACCGCCAGCACAGCGATCGCACCCCACGCAGCAGCAACCAATTCCTGCCTCCTTCTCTTCTTCTACCCCTCCCTCACCTTCCAGAGGCCTCCTCTCTGAAACGCTTCGGCGCCGCCAGGACGGGGCCGGTGTGACGAGCGAGCCACCCATGACGCGCAACGGGTGGACGACCCGCGACTACCTCTCCTACACGCTGGGACGCATGGGGGAGTACCTGCGTGCGGGCGTGGCAGGCCAACTGGTCGGGGTCGCGGCCGTAGTGGTGGGGTGGGTGTTCATGGCGAGCCACGAGTCCACCGTGAAACACTACGTGGGCGCTGCGGTCCCCAAGCTCTTGGTCCCCAAGGTCCGCACAGGAGCCCACGTCACCGCAGAAGTCTCGTCGAATGCGGTGCGCTTCGTCGAGACCTTCCCAGGCACCCATGCCCAGTTCGTCTTGGGGACCTTCCCACGAGGCCTCGGCTACGCACACCTGGGGACTGCCACAACGATCGGCCAGAGCGTCCTGCACTGGCTCGTGCCCTGGCTCCCGCTTGCACTCCTCGCATGGGCGCTCGAAGCGATGGTGCACACGATCCTCTCTCGTCGCCTCTTGCCCTCGGCATCGGACTACTGCGAGCGAGGGCGGACCCGGACGATGGGCCAGATCCTCGTGCGAAAGGCCGACGCGCCCCGCCGGCGCGAGGTCCGCACCGTCGATGACACAGATGCCGGCCGCACCCTGAGCGAGTGGGCCCGCCGCTACGGCGGCAACCACGGCCAGGAGAGCCTGGCGGGGATCGTGGTCGAGAACCGGACGCGTCGCCAGCCGAGCTTCGGGGCGGTCTTGGATGCGAGGACCCGCCTGCGAGCCGGATGGGAGCTGCTCGTCCCCCTCGCCTTCGGCAAACCCATGGAGCGCGAGCTCGGCACAGGACGCCGGGCTTCACCGCAACCGGCTCCCACCGTCGTCGATCGCCTGGGTGCTCGCGGCGATACTCCCCTCGAGTTGGTCGCGCCCGCAGAGCTTGGCTGAGTCCTCGACCTACGCACCAGTATCCCGGTTGCCAGCGGGCTGCTCGTGAACCGCAGCACCAACTCCGGCGGCCGGCCACGAAGAGTTGCGATCCCTCTCCCGCGCCTGGCGCAATGGGCCCGTTACCGGATCAGGCCGTGGCGAGCACCATCGGGCGCCATTGGCGATCTCCGATTCCACGACGTTCCGAACCACCCCCGCTCTCGCGGACTTTGCCGCTGTAATCGACCATCCGAGTGAAGGCATCGAGGCGTGAAAGCTCACGAGGTGCGCGCGAACCCCAGACCAGAGTGGCGTCCACCGCGACCCGTGCCTCCAGGCAGCTTGTCGCCGCTGACGTCACCGACTGCCACGCTGCATCTGGTCCCCGAGCCACAACCCCGTGCGGTGATCGCGAATTCCGTCGGCGATCGAGTCGCGTCCTCATCACCCCACTGGTAGCGGTCGCAAGTCCAAATGCCCCCAGCTCACCGGGTAGCGAGCCTGAGCTCAACACTGCGAGCATGCCTTCGGTGAGACCCATTCGCCAGCCGACGCCCGGAGGGGTGCCCGCGATGGCCACATCGCCCCCAATCCGGACGAGCGCTCCTCCTCCAAGTTGGGCCACCACCTTGCGAGCAGCGCGATCGACGCACATTGCCCCCGCGATCGAGCTTACGTCGAGATGCACTCCGATCGGCAGGCGTACTGCCCTCTTCGAAGGATGGCGGTCTACGGAGCGCCACAGGCCACACGGATGACTGCTCGTTCCGAGGGGAAAATGCGGCCGGCCCTCGTCATCGAGAGCATCATGCGCGTCGGCGACTGGGACAGGCACCAGCAACCGAGACGTCGTCGGGTCGACAGCGCCCCCCGTCCGTCGAGCCACCGCGACCGCCGCGTCGATCACTTCCCCCAGGAGTGGGCTGACCGCTCGCCACTCACCTGCAGAACGATTGAGCAATGCCAGTTCGGAGTTCCTTCGGAACCGCCCGCAGGTCGACTCGAATGCGCGGATCTCATCTTGGACAATAGATCGTGCCCGAGCGAGGTACTCGGGCGGATGCACGCCCAAGACCACAAGCGTCTCCCATGCCTCCCAGCGAGAGAAAGCCGGAGCTCGGGAATTGTCGATGCCGCTCACGAGAATCGGTCCCCACGGCTCCCGCTCGACCCTCCATCTCGGCCGGCGGTGGGGCGCCGCTGCGCGACTACAGGGACCAACCGAAGACGAGCCGGTCCCCAGAGGCACTTGAGCGACCCGGGCCCATCTGAGCGTCCCGTGACCCAGAGATCGCTGCGTCGGCCAGACAGCGACGACCCGTGGTCCGCCGACCGGGACCTCCTGCCCCCGATTGGAGCGTTGCCGCCGCGAACGGGACGGCGTCGGAAACCCAGCAGCCTGGCAGTTCTTCTCATGCTCCGATCGTCGCGCCCGCGACTAAGAGCGATGTAAGGCCGGGGTAAGAATCTCTCGCGTCCTGGGCCATTGCGTACTGGTCGGCGCGTTATCCAGACTTCTTCGACGCCACAGGCTTCGTGGCGTGCGACGCGGTGCTCACGGGCTTGGAGGTCGAAGTCGATTCCTGGAGGTACTGCTCGACCGCCTGCGCCATACCGTCGGCGATCGCCTGATGGCCAGCTGTGCTGGCAGCGATCGAGCCCTCGTAGGGGTCGGTGATGAACAGCGGCTCGATAAGAGCACCGGGCATCTTGGATGGCGTTGTGAAGTACCCGGGATCGGCTGGTCCGAGCAGGACGAGGTGGCTGTAGCTGGCAGCGTTTGTTGTGAGCGGTGGCCCGCCGAGCGTGACGTCGGACTGCACGCCGTCGTTCGGAACGTTCCAACCGTGAGAATTCAGGTGAACGAGGACATCGTCCTGGAGGAGGGTGGCAAACTTCAAGTTGTCTGCGGAGAAGGGCCGTGTCGCGTCGTACGCAGCGATGCTCCCGGCGTCTGTCGGCGATGTCCCGGCATCGAAGTAGATCCCTACCAAGAGATTGGCTTTTGCCATGTTGGCGCACACGTCGCGTGCGGCCACGTCCAAGAGGTCGCCTTTCAAGGTGAACTCGCCGCCTGTCACATCACCGGGCTGCGGACGGATGACAGTCGTCGGTCCGGTCCTCGACACGACGACCCGGTATCCCTGGGCGCGCAGGAGCCGGGAGATGTCGAGCTCGACGGGCAGGGTCTGGTCGGCTTCGTAGATGGTCTTGCCTGTCTCGGTCGTGCCTACCGCGCCTGGGTCGATCCCCCCGTGGCCGGCGTCGACAAAGACGGTTTGGTGACGGTCCCCCGACGTAGGAGCGAAAGCGACACATGATCCTGTCTCGAAGTAGCTCGGGTCGAGCTCGATGCCGCCATCCACGTCCACGACCTGCGAAGAAGAAGCGGGATCCGAAGTGGACGACGAGCGCGCAGAAGCTGCTTTCGGGTCGGTGGCCCTCTTGGCTGATGAGCTGGTGCTGGACCCGACCACCCACGCGATCACCACCACCAGCAGCACGAGCGCGATGAGCAGAGTCAGGCGTCGCGAGCGCTGGACATTGCGAGGTGGGCGCCCATTGCGCCCCCGCGGCGGCGGCCTTCGTGGACGCGCTCGGGCGCGAGGTGCTCGAGCGAATGCCGTGTCGCTCCGGTCCTCTGGGTCGTCCCGGTCCTCCCGGTCCTCTGGGTCGTCCCAGTCGTCCCAGTCCTCCCATTCCTCTTCGTATTCTCCGGACTCGCCGGGACCGGGCTCGGCGCTCAGCTCTGGTGTGCGCTCGCTCGAGTGCTGTGCGTCCGATGGCGGGTCGGGCCGGGGCCAGTCGTCTTCGTATGCCGGTGGGCGCTCCACGAAGAAGCCCTTCTCCTCTTGCTCTTTGCTCTCGAATGTGGTCGGTGACCGCCTTGCCGCTCGACGGCTCGGCACGTCGCCCGCTCGAGCACCTTGCTCGGTGTGGTCGCCGCTCGAACATGCATGGATCGTGCAATTGCCATCACGGTAGCCGCTCCACCTCGGCGCGCCGGGGCACGTGCGGGGGCTTCGCCCCCCTCGCCCCGTCTCGACTCACCTGCCGGGACGAACGCGACGGGCACCCTCAGCCTTTTCTCAGCCGGCCTGCCAACTATCGGCCTCGCCGGGGTGGAGAAGCTTCGTGGTGAAGAACTCCAGCACCTGGTCGAGCGCGCCACGCGTGGGCGTCTCGGGGCGGTCGTCGAGATGCTCGGTCAGCACGGAGTGGGCATGGCGGGGGTGGCCGAAAGGGTTCCCTGGGGACGAGTCGATCTCGACGGCGATGAACCCGCTGCCCAGCTCGGCGCGCAACCGATCGAACCGCTCGGCAAAGCAGAATGGATCGTCGCTGAAGCGGAGTCCGAGGACGCAGGCGCCATCGGCCACCCTCTTCTTCACGCGCTCGAGGTCACTGTCGGAGATCCCGAGGTCGGCTCGGTGCCGCTTCGTGATCGGGAACGGCAGCGACGGCTGGCTCAGCACCGGCGCGATGACCGTCTCGTCGACCATCATCGCCAGGGCAAAACCGCCCGTGAGGCACATACCAACCGCTCCCACCCCGGGGCCACCGCACCGGTCGTGCTCCTCACGTGCCAGCTCGCGGAGCCAGCGGGTGACCGGGCTGGTCCGGCGCCGGGCCAGCACCGTGAACTCGCGTGAGATGCAGACCGAGATCATCGTCTTGGTGACCGCATCGCTCGATGGCGCTTCTCCCGGCCGGCCGAAGAGGTGGGGCATCACGGCCGTGCAGCCAAGTCCGGCAACCCGCCGGGCAAAAGACGCGACTTTGGGCGTGATGCCCGGCACCTCCGCCATCACGATCACCGCAGGCCCGGATCCCAGGCGGTAGACGTCCCGGGTCCTGCCGGCGTAGGTCTCGGCGGTGCGGGTGAAATCGGTCAACGCGTCGGCCGGAGGGCCGTTCTCCCGCATGGAGCAATGCTAGATCGGCCCGCTCACCCCCGGAGATCTACTATGCCATTGTCGTTATGGTTCGACCGGGTAGGGGGCTCTGATGACGGCAAGCCGAGCCGATGCGGGGAACCGGCCGCGCCAGAGCACACCGACACTGGATCGGGCGCTCGAGATCCTGTGCTCGCCCGAGCTGGCACCGATGGTCGAGATGGTCGTGCACTCCCCCGAGGCGGGGACCTACGAGGTCCGCTCGATCGACGGCCGGATCCGCTTTTCGCGCGACGGCGGCGAGCCCGTAGGCCCCGATGCCGGGGAGGCCGATGCCGGGGAGACGGCTATCGGGGCACAGGCGTCCCGACCACGGCGGGCATCAACACCAGGACGACCGGTAGCGCCGCCGCCAGGCGATTGGCGCTACACCATCACAGGGATCGACGGCCGCAACCCGCTGCATCGCCAGGACCCCACCTGGTTCTCGCCGTTGGCCACAGAGATAGCGCACCGCCAGCCGTCTCGCGAGGAGAACAGCTATCCGCTGGCCTTCGAGCGCATCGCCCAGCTCTTCGACCATCCGTGCGCACCCGACTTGTGCGTCCTCCACACGGCCTCCCACCGCCCGACGGCCCATCGCGGCGAGCACGGATCGCTGGACGTCGTGCAGTCGAGAGCGCCCATGGTGGCTGCCGGCCCGGGGATCCGGCGCCAGGGCCTGGTCGACGGGTGGTGTCGGGTCGTGGACCTCGCACCGACCGTCCTGGCTCTCATGGGAGCACCGACTCGGACCGGGATCGGACCCGACGGCCGGGTGGCTCGCGACCTCCACCTCGCCCGCCAGGACGGCAAGGTGCTCGATCACATCCTGGATCCGACCACCGGTCCGGCCGACCACGTGGTCGTCGTCCTCATGGACGGGGCCAATGCGAACGTCCTGTACCGAGCGGCCGCCCAAGGGACCATGCCCCATCTCGGTGGCCTGGTCGAACGAGGCACTGCGCTGGCCCACGGTGCGGTGGCCTCGCTCCCGACGGTCACCCTGGCCAACCACACGAGCTTGCACACGGGCTGCCACCCAGGCCACCACGGTGTCCTGCACAACGCGTGGTACGACCGCTCGCTCGGCCGCGAGGTCGTCACCGAGTCGGCGGCGACGTGGCAGGAGTCCATGCAGTGGCTTGCGCCAGGAATCGAGACCATCCACGAAGCTGTCCACCGCACCCGCCCTGGCGCGTTCACCGCCTCGGTCAACGAGCCGGCCGACCGCGGCAGCGACTACTCGACCATGGAGCTCATGCGACGCGGTGAGGTCGGTCGCCTCATGGAGGACCTGCCGGCACAGCTCCCCGGTGCCGACGAGGCGTCGATGGCCGAGTTCGACGAGTACCGCTGGGGATCACTCGTGGATGTGAGCGCGTTGCGCCAGGCGGTCTCTATCCTCGAGGGATCTCATCTCGGAGCGGACTTCGACATGCCCGCGTTCATGTGGGTGAGCTTCTCGGTGACCGATGCGGCGTTCCACTGCGGAGGTCCGTACTCGGAGGTCGCCCAACACTCCCTGGCCGACACCGATGCGCGCTTGGGCCAACTGCTGGAAGCGATCGACCGGCGAGGGATGCTGGAGCGCACGGCGATCTTCGTCGTCGCGGATCACGGCATGGAAGAGACGGCCGAGGACGCGCCGGGCGACTGGGGCGACGTGCTGCGAAGCGCCGGCATCGCCCATCGCGACGAAGCGTCGGGATTTCTCTACCTCGACGCGCACGGCGGCCACTGACCGCGATGGACTTGGACCCGCGGACCCCGGTGCTGGTGGGTGTCGGGTCGGCTGCTCATCCGGCCGAGCCATACGAGCTCATGGCGTCGGCGCTCCATGCGGCCGCAGCCGATGCGGGCGCGCGCTCGGGGGCGTCGCAGCTCCTCTCCTCGATCGACAGGATCGCCGTGCCCCAAGGCACCTGGAGCTACTCGGACCCGGCCCGCCTGGTCGCACGTGCCGTGGGTGCTCCAAACGCCCGCACCCACTTGGGAGAGATCGGCATCTCCCAGCAGACCCTCGTCAGCCAGGCGTTACGGGCGATCGCCACCGGCGCGTCGTCTGTCGCCGCGGTGGTCGGAGGCGAGGCCCGCCGATGGGCAAAGTCGCCCGGCGCGATCGAGACCGTCCAGCACGGCGAAGCTCCCGACAACGTCGAGTCACGCGAGCCGGAGTTCTTCGCTCCTCCGGAGATGAGCACCGGGATGCTCGTACCGGCAGTCCAGCAGTACGCCATCATCGAGAACGCACTGGGACACCACGAGGGAGTTGGGCGCGCCCAGCACCAAGAGGAGATCGCAGACCTCTGGGCACGCATGAACATCGTCGCACAGCACAACCCGCTCGCTGCCTTCGGGACACCCCGGTCAGCCCATGCCATTGCCACCTCGGGGCCTGGCAACCGCCTGCTCGCCTACCCCTACAACAAGTGGCATGCCACCCAGTGGACGGTGGACCAGGCAGCGGCTCTTGTCGTGTGCTCGGCCGAGGCGGCCCGCCGGCACGGAATTCCGGCGGATCGATGGGTCTTCCCCTTGGTCGGGATCGACGCCAATCACGCCGTGTCTCTCAGCCGGCGCCGGTACCTGCATCGTTGGCCGGCAATGGAAGTGCTCGGGCGTGCCGCGGCGCGACGGATCGGCCGGCCGGTGGCCGACGCCGACATGATCGAGGTCTACTCCTGCTTCCCCGCAGCAGTCCGGGTGCAGCAGCGCGAGCTGGGACTACCACTCGACGGCACCCCCACGGTCACCGGGGGCATGGCGTTCGCCGGCGGTCCGTTCAACAATTTCGTGTACCAGGCGACGACGGCGCTCGTTCCCGCGCTGCGGGCGAACCCAACGGCGCTCGGCGTGGTGACGACCGTCTGCGGGCTCCTCACCAAGCCCGGGTTGGCCGTGTGGTCGGCTGCACCCGATGGCCGGCCGCCGCTCATCGACGACCTGGCTACCGAAGCCGCCGCTGCGACGCCCACGGTCGACGTGCTCGACAATCACCATGGCGAGGCACGCGTCGCGTCGTTCACCGTCACGTGCGAGCAGACATCTCCAGCACGGGTCGTGGTCGTGGCCGATGTCGGAGACGCCGATCAGAATGCCGATCAGAACGCCGATCAGAACGCCGATCAGAACGCCGGCCAGAACGCCGGCCAGGGCCGCGGACCCACCCCGGCCCGATGTGTCGCAGTCAGCCATGACCGATCGCTGGCAACCCAGCTCGTCGAAGGGACAGGTGAGCTGATCGGTGCCACGATCCACGTCGAGGGCCTGACCTTTACGGCCTGACCTTCACGGCCTGACCTTCACGGCCGGCGCGCTTACGACCTGTCGCGCTCGCCCGGCAGCGCCGTCAAAACGGCACCGGGCACCTGGCTCGGCCCGTGCGCGCCGTCAGAACGGCACCCAGTGCTGCCCGTCCCAACGAGCGCGCGCTGACCACTGGGACCCGTCCCAGTAGCACCGGACGTGCGGGTCGCCTCCGGGATCGGGGTACCAACGCTGCATTCCTCCCTCCCCCGCTCCTCCGGGCAGTCCGTTCGCTTCGAGGTTCCCCCCGGCCGCAACCGGGGTCGCGCCGGTGAGCGGCTGGGACGCCGTCATCGGGGCCACCTGGCCGCGCGTCGCTCCGAACGGCATGGTGGCCGGCACAGTGGTCGGCGCTGCAGTCGACACTGCGGTCGGTATGACGGCGGGTGCCGAGGCGCCGGGGACAAACGGGGGAAGCGGCGCGCCGATCCCGGCGGTGCCGTACGGCGTCGGGGAGACGGTGGGGTCCACGCCGAGGGCCGTCGCCACACCACTCAAGTTCTCGGTGTTGACCGCAGTGCCCCCGCCCCCGCCGTAGCTCAGCGCCGGGGACGAGGCTCCGGCAATTGCCGCCCGCACCGAAGCGAGCTCGAGACCGCGGACGGTCGTCTTGTGGGCGCACTGGCGGCACACGAGACGGTGCCGGCGAGGCAGGGGGATGATCGGGATGAAGAACAAGGTGAGCCAAGTCGAGGTGGCCATGAGCGTATGGGGCCCGACCTGCTGGCACTTGGCGCACTGCGAGAGCACGACCCCCTCGCCGGTCCTCCTGCGGCGGTAACCGAAGATGATGAAGAACATGCCCGCCCCTCTCCGGGCATCTACCGTACTCCTCGCCACTCCGGCGTGCTCCGACGTGTCCCGGCCGCTCCCGGCTGGGTAGCGTTGCTTCGATGTCCACCCCGGTCGCCGAGCGCCGGTCCTCCGGCCCGTTTGATCGGCGCCTGACCGCCCGAGTCACTGCCACCCGCCGGTACCTGGTCGCCGCCGTCGCAGTCGGTCTGGTCGCCACCGCCAGCATCGTGGTCCAAGCCGTGCTCCTGGCCGACGTCATCAGCCGGGCCCTGCTGCACAGCGGAGCTGCGGGCGCGAGCGGTCACCGCGCGACCGTCGCGTCGCTCACTCCCCTGCTCGTCGGGGTCGCCGTCGCCTTCGCCGTGCGCGCCGCGTGCGGCTGGGTGGGCGAAGCGGCCGCGGCACGCACCTCGGCCGAGGTGACGTCGGTCCTCCGACGCCAGCTCGTGCGCCATACCCTCGCGTTGGGGCCTGCGTGGCTCACCGGCGAGCGCGCCGGCGAGCTCTCGCTGAGCGCGACCCGGGGGACGAGCGCGCTCGAGACCTACTTCGGCCGCTATCTGCCACAGGCGATCCTGGCCGGGCTCGCCCCCCTCGGGATCCTGGCGTGGGTGGCGTGGACCGACTGGATCTCGTTCCTCGTGCTCGCCGGCCTCGTAGCGCTCGTGCCCATCGCAATGGTGTGGTTCGGACGCGAGGCGTCGCGCCAGACCCGGCGCCAATGGCGCAAGCTCTCGTCACTGTCGGCGCGCTTCCTCGAGCTCGTGCAAGGTCTGGCGACCCTGCGGGCGTTCGGGCGGGCCGCCCACGGACGGCGGGAGGTGGCCGAGGCCAGCGAAGGGCTGCGCGTCACGACGATGAAGACCCTACGGGTGGCGTTCCTCTCGGCGCTGGCAATGGAGTTCCTCGCCGGGATCGGGACCGGCCTGGTGGCGATGATCCTCGGGCTGCGCCTCCTCGACGGGTCGATCCCGCTGTCGACCGCGCTGGCCGTGCTGCTGGTCTCGCCCGAGGTCTTCCTCCCGCTGCGCCGCGCCGGCGCCGAGTTCCACGCGAGCGCCGAAGGCCAGGCAGCGGCCCAACGCATTCTCGACGTCCTGGACGTGCCGGCTGACACACCACCGGCGCACGTCGCCGGGGCACCTGCGACCGGGCCGCTCGACCCCGCGACCCAGCCCGTGTGCATGCAGGCGGTGAGCGTCACCTTTCCCGGCCGCAGCGAGCCCGCCCTGCGCCACTTCGACCTGGTGGTCGAACCGGGCGAGCACGTCGCCCTGGTCGGACCGTCCGGCGCGGGGAAGTCCACCGTGCTCGGCGTCCTCATGGGCTTCGTCCGCCCCGATGTTGGGAGTGTCCACGTCGGCGGCGTCGACCTCCGCGCGGTGGCTTGCAGCTCGTGGCGCCGGCACGTCGCGTGGGTACCCCAGCGCCCTTACCTGTTCACCGGGACGCTGGCCGACAACCTCCGCCTGGGTGCACCCGGCGCGACCGACGCGCAGCTCGGGTGGGCGTGCGAGCAGTGCGGACTGGCCGAGCTGGTGGCCGAGCTCCCGATGGGCCTGGCCACCCCGGTCGGAGAGAGCGGGCTCAGCGTGAGCGCCGGGGAGCGACAACGCGTGGCCCTCGCCCGTGCCATCGTGCGCGACGTCCCGGTGGTGCTGCTCGACGAGCCGGTCGCCCATCTCGACTCGCTCACCGAGGAGCTACTGCGATCGAACCTCGCGCCGTGGTTCGAGGGGCGATCGGTGGTGGTGGCGGCCCATCGCCCCGAGCTGGTTGCCCGCATCGACCGGACCGTGCTGATCGACGCGGGGCACGCGTCGGCGGTCGGGGTCCAGGCGTGACCGAACCTCGGAGGCTACCTGCGGCCGAAGTCGTCGGACGCCTCGTGCGGATCGGCCGGCCGTCGTGGAGCCGTTTGGCTCTCGCCACGCTTCTTGGGGTCGCGGCGGCCATGGCCACCGTCGGCCTCCTCGCCGGTTCGGGCTACGTCGTCGACCGTGCCGCGTTCCGGCCGGGACTGGGCGCGATCGCCGGCGTGCTCGCCGCGGTCGAAGTCCTCGCCTTCTTGCGCGGACCACTGCGTTACGGCGAGCGCCTGGTCGCCCACGACGTGGCGTTTCGCACCCTCGGCCGGTGGCGGGTCTGGCTGTACGACCGGCTCGAGCCGCTCTCCCCCGCCGGGCTGCGCGCCTGGCACAGCGGCGACCTGCTGGCCCGGGCGACCGACGACGTCGACGCCTTGGGCGACCTGTACCTGCGCGGACTGCTCCCGGTCGCCACGACCACGGCCGCGGCCACCCTGGCCGTGGTCGTCGTCGCGCTGATCCTGCCCGAAGCCGGGCTCATCCTCGCAGCGTCGCTGCTGGCCGCCGTGGTCGTCACCCCGACGGCGGCCGTGCTCAGCGCCGGGAGCCGCGCAGCGGCCAGGGAAGCCGAGCTGCGCGGTGAGCTGTCGGCCCATGTGGTCGACCTGGTCCGAGGTGCGCCCGACCTGCTGGCCTTCGGCGCGGACCAGGCCTCAATCGAGCGGATCGATGCGCTCGACGCGGAGCTCACCTCGCTGGCCCGGCGCCGCGCTCTGGCGGCCGGGACCACGTCGGCGATCGTCACCGCCTTGGTCGGGGTCGCCGTCGTGGGCGTGCTCGTGGTCGGGGTGCGCGCGCTGCAGTCACACCACCTCGAACCAGTCATGCTGGCCGTGCTCCCGCTCGCGGCGATCGGCGCCTTCGAACCGGTCCCCTCGCTGGCGATGGCCACGCTGCGCACCCGTCACGTGGTGGCCGCCGGGCGCAGGCTGCTCGCCGTGGGAGCCGTCCCCGTGCCCGTCGCCGACCCCGCAGAGCCGTGCGCGCTGCCGCCGGGCTGTCCCGAGGTGACTGTGGAGCGGGCCACGCTCCGTTACCGCGACGACCTGCCCTGGGCCCTGCGGGACGCGGACCTGTCGGCACCCGCCGGCAGCACGGTCGGGGTGGTCGGCGCGAGCGGGTCGGGGAAGAGCAGCCTCGTGAACGTGCTGCTGCGCTTCTGGCCCCTCGACTCGGGGACGGCCGCGCTCGGAGGCATCGACGTGGCACGCCTCACCCAAGCCGACGTCCGCCGGACGGTCGCGCTGGTCGACCAGCACGCTCACCTGTTCACCGGGACCCTGCGGCACAACATCACCCTCGGCCGGCCTGACGCCGGTGACGAGCTTGTCCGCCGAGTCGTCGCCGAGGCCCAGCTCGCCTCCTGGGTTGCCACCTTGCCCACAGGGCTGGACACCGCAGTTGGCGAAGAGGGTGCGCGGCTCTCCGGCGGGCAGCGCCAGCGAGTCGCCGTCGCCCGTGCGCTGCTCATGGACGCACCCGTCCTCGTGCTCGACGAGGCGACGGCCGGGCTTGACCGGCCCACCGCAGCGCTCCTGTTGAGCGACGTCCTCGCCGCTGCCCGGGAGCGGACGGTGCTCCTCGTGACCCACCGCGCGGACGACCTGCGCGATGTCGACCAGGTCATCCGCATCGACCGGGGCCGCACGACGGTCCTCTGGAAGGCCGTCCCCGACGGCTCTGCGCACACGATCGCCAAACCGCTACCCTCTCTCCATGGCCCGTGATCCTCTCGACCTGATCACTGCGCTGTTCCCCACCCTCGCGGACGCGGGTCTCGACGACGGCGTCGCGACGGGCATCGACGACGTCCTCGCCGTCGTACGTGCTCGGGAAGGAGACTTCACCGACCGCCGTTTGCGCGCCCACGAGCACGACCTCCTCTGCCGGTGTGTCGCGTTCCAGATCGTCGCTGGCGATCCACCCGCGGTGCGCGCTGCGGCCGAACGGATGCTCGGCACTGACATGGAGGAGCGGGTCGCTGGTTCCCTTCTCACGCGAGCGCTCTTGGGTTTTGTGAAAAGCGTCGCCAAGGCCGAAGCTGGTGACGGGGACGGAGCCGACGGGGACGGAGCCGATGGGGATGGAGCCAGTGGGGATGGGGGCCCGAGGTTCAACCTCGACGCCTACTGCACGGTGCTCGAACTGCTGCCACCGCCGGAACCGGCCGAGATCGCCACGGCGTTCTTGGCGGCGGCCGAAAAGGTCCGCGTCTCGTCCATCGAGCAGCTCTTGGAGGAGGTGACCGTCTCACTCGACCTGCCATTGGATCAGATGCCCTTCAGCACAATGATCGACGCGGTCTTCGACGCATTGGTGACCAAGAACGAAGACCTTGCACTGCTGCCAGGAGACCGGGTGGTGAACCGACGATCGATCACCGCTGGGATTGTGCTCACCCACGTGCTTACGGAAAGAGAGATCGCCGTCGACGCCATCGACGCGACCCCCGACCTCGCGCTGCTCGCGGTGGACGACGCATTCGCGGTGGCGCTGCCAGGCGGCGATGACGGTCGCAAGAGCGAGGAGCAGTTGGTAGACGTCCATGTGGACGAGTTCTCGTCACGCACATCTCACGTCCCATCGACGATCTGGCACGGCCCCGAAGGATGGCTCGGCGCGTTCTCGGAAGGTGACACGCTGGCGGTACGCCGGCGTGGCGACACCGTACACATCAGCGTGCTCGACGCCGTGCCGATCGTCGATCCGGCAGTGTGCGACCTCTTGAGAGCAGCGTACGAGCTGGGTGCGCAAGAGGACGGCCTCCCTCAAGAGATCGACGCAGTCGTGATCGCCGCGCTTGCCGACGACCCCGAGGCCTTCACCACGCCGCTCCCACCCCTGGGTCGCCTGCTCGACGAGATCGGGCTCGAGATCCGCGGAGCATTGGTCGCCGACGACGAAGAACTGTGGAGCGATGCTCGCTCCCTGAGACGCTGGTCGAGGATCTTCGGGCGTCTCGATGACGATCCGAGCGCAGCCAAGCGGATCGCGGTCCTGGTCAACGCGATGGTCGACACGGACAGTTCACCCCACCTCGTGCGTCCCCTGCTCGAGACGCTCGCCGATCCCGACCTCGTCGACATTGCCGTCGACGAGGTCCTCGCCGAAGCGAACGCCGATGAAGAGGGCATCGACAAGCTCGCAGCGTTTGCCCGCCTCCTCGTCCATCGGGCCTCGGCCCCGCAGCACCAAGCCGCGGCCCGGTACCTCGAGGCAATCGCCGCCGAGGCTCGCAACGATCCGCTCGCCGCCCACGCCTCACTCGAGATCGCCGTCGAGGCCGACTCGCGTTGGCTGCCCGGCGTCGAGCGGCTTGCCTGGTACCGCTCGGACCGCGGTGACGCCGATGGCGCATTGAAGCTCTACCGCCGGCTCGAGGAGGAAGGGCAGGGCAGTCCGGACATCGAGATCATCGAGCGCGCTCGACGCCACGTCGACACCGCGCCGCGATCAATCGGCCGCAACACACCGTGCTGGTGCGGTTCAGGGAGGAAGTTCAAGCACTGCCACGCGGGCCGGAATGCCACCGTGCCGCTCGAAGAGCGCGTCGATTGGCTCATCCACAAGGCAACGAAGTTCGTCCACTTTGGCGGCTCCGAGGCAAAGTCCGACCTGATCGCGGTGGTGCTTGCCCGGGCCGACCTCCTCACATCCGACGACTTGACCGACGACGTCTTGCAGAGTCCGGCGGTGCAGCAGGCCGCACGAGACCCGCTGACTTTGGACCTGGTGCTGGCCGAGATGGGGTGGTTCGACCGGTTCTTGGCAGCGCGCGCGCCGCTCCTCCCGCCCGACGAGGTGCTCATGGCCCAGTCGTGGGAGCTCACGGACAGGACGCTCTACGAGGTCGAGAGCGCCCGCCCGGGTGAAGGCGTCACTGTACGCGACCTCAGATCTGCCGAGACCCTCGCGGTCGAGGACAAGTCGTTCAGCAGGCAGGCTCAGGCCGGGATGGTCGTCTGCGGGCGGGCGGTACCGGTAGGGACCGGGTACCGCTTCCTTGGGGGGTTGTTCTCCGTGTTCCCGGGGCGAGAGGCTGAGGTGCTCGACCTGCTGGACGACGGCGATGCAATGGAGATCGCGGCCTATATCGCCCGGTGCGAGCGCCCACCAACGCTCTCCAACCGTGAGGGCGAACCGCTCACCTTCCAGACGACCGTCGTCGCCGTCCCCGACCGGGCCGCGATGGTGGACACCCTGGACCGCTACTACGAGAGCGAGCCACCGACAGGGGACTCGGAGGCAGGGGACTCCGGGGCAGGGGACTCCGGGGCAGGGGACTCCAAGTCAGGGGACTCGGAGGCAGGGGACTCGGAGGCCGACGGGACAAGCAGGGTCTGGCACGAGCTGCACGACATCGGAGACGGCGAACGAATCCTGCGGGCCAAGCTCCAACTCGCCGACAACGAGCTCACCATCGAAGCCAACAGCGAGGCCAGGATGGATCGCGTCCTCGGTCTGCTCAACGACGCGATCGGTCCCCTCGAGGTCCTCCGCCAGACGTCGTTGCCCATGTCCACGATGGACGACTTGACCACGGCCCGCTCCCTCCTCCCCGAGCCAAACGGTGCGCCCCCTTCCGCCCCGGAGCTCGGCCCCGAGACAATGGCGGCCATGGAGGAGCTCCGCTCGCGCTACGAGGAACGCTGGTGCGATGACAAGATCCCCGCACTGGGTGGGCTGACCCCGCGACAGGCTGCCGCCGATCCGAGCCGACGGGAGACCCTCGAACGGCTGCTGCGCAGCTTCGAGGATTACAAGGGAGGCGGAGAGGAGAAGCCGACCTTCACCATGCGGACGGCACGACTGCGCGAGCTGCTCGGCCTGGTCAAGCTCGAGCGGTAAACCGGAATCTTGAAGCCATGACCGAGCACGCCGGCACTCCTCGAGGCGCGCACGGAGACGACAGGCAGATCGCCGAGCCCACCTGGGGCATCGTCGAGCCCGGCGCGCTCGACACCTTGGTCGTGATCTCGCCGCATTTCGACGACGCCGCAATGGGCGCTGGCTACCTCATCGCGAGCTATCCAGGGACGACCGTGATCACGGTCATGGCTGGAAAACCACCGGCCTACCCCGCGGTGCCTTCGCCGTGGGATGCCGCCGGCGGGTTCGGACCCGGTGACGACGTGGTGGAGGTCCGCCGGGAAGAGGACTGCCGGGCCATGGCGGTGCTCACAGCAGAGCACCGGTGGCTGGACTTTGCCGACCACCAGTACCTCGAGACCGAGCAACGGCCGACTGCCGAGAAGATCGCGCCGGTGCTGCACGCCGCTTTGGCCGAGGTGGGCCCGACGGCGGTGTTCTTCCCGATGGGACTGGGCAACCCCGATCACGACGTGACCCACGAGGCCTCGCTGCTCGTGATGCGGGAGATGGGTCATCTCGCCTGGTTCTGCTACGAGGACCACGGCTACAAGCACATCCCCGGCCTCCTGGCCTGGCGAGTGGCCCGGCTCCTCCGGCGCCAACCTTGGCCGACCCCGGCGATCATCCCCCACGAGGAGGACGTAGACCGCAAGCGCCGGGCGATCTGGTGCTACTCCAGTCAGATCGCGCCCTTGGAACGCGACCATGCGCTCTCCGAGCGGATGGCGGCCCGGGTGCCCGAGCAGTACTGGCGCCTGGCACCTCCTCCCCGGGGCTGGGAGGTGCTGGCCGACCTGGTCTGAGCACCGGGTCGGCGGCTCTGCAACGCACTTCCCCGCCTCTGGCGACCTGCCTCCAGATGGGACGCCACTGGCACCTTCCCCTCATGAGCGCCACGCTGCCAATCTCGGAGGGCGGGCGCTCGTAGACGCACTTCGAGATTGCCCCTCTTTCACGAATGGAATAGCGCCAACTGCACCAGGCGTCCGTGTCACGGCGGCTTCAGCACGCGTGTGGATTTCCACAGCGACGCCGTAATTGAGCCCGGCGATGACCGCCGGGAACACCTCAGGCAAGTCAGACCACATGCACCACTGGACGACGCCGCAATTGAGCCCGGAGATGACCGCCGGGAACACGGGTGCACGAAGGGCATCTCACGCTCGTGGCGAGGCCGCAATTGAGCCCGGCGATGAACGCCGGGAACACATCCCTTGGATGCTGTCGGCGTGCGTGGTGATGTTGCCGCAATGGAGCCCGGCGATGAACGCCGGGAACACTCCGGGGTCTCGTCGTCGCCTCGGCGGTCGACCGCGCCGCAATTGAGCCCGGCGATGAACGCCGGGAACACAGGGTGACCTTGCCGGTCCCCGAGAACTGGATCGTGCCGCAATTGAGCCCGGCGATGAACGCCGGGAACACTTCACCACGTCTTCGGGATCACGGTCGGTGGCGAAGCCGCAATTGAGCCCGGCGATGAACGCCGGGAACACGCGAAGAAGAAGGCCGACCGCGCTCCGTCGTCGGTGCCGCAATTGAGCCCGGCGATGAACGCCGGGAACACCTCAGACAGGTAGCCGAGGTTAGCCAAGGATTCCAAGCCGCAATTGAGCCCGGCGATGAACGCCGGGAACACGAGGGGCTTGGTCCAGGCAGGCGCGAGCGCCATCAGCCGCAATTGAGCCCGGCGATGAACGCCGGGAACACCACGCTAACTGGGATGATCTCAGCCACGCCGAAGAGCCGCAATTGAGCCCGGCGATGAACGCCGGGAACACGCAGACGCCATATGGGGTTCGCACTTGGTGGACTGGCCGCAATTGAGCCCGGCGATGAACGCCGGGAACACCTCAACACCTACGTGCGCATCTTGCGCCCGGTGAGCGGGCCGCAATTGAGCCCGGCGATGAACGCCGGGAACACACCGAAACGGGGACAGGCAAGAGCGGCGGAGTGTTGCCGCAATTGAGCCCGGCGATGAACGCCGGGAACACGTGGTGGGAAAGGGCACCGTGCGCTCGCTCCCCCTGGCCGCAATTGAGCCCGGCGATGAACGCCGGGAACACGTAGCGCCCACGGTAGGAATCGAACCTACCTACGCGCCGGAATTGAGCCCGGCGATGAACGCCGGGAACACTTGGCCTTCCCCGCGGTCAGGTCGGCCAGCTTCTCTCGCCGCAATTGAGCCCGGCGATGAACGCCGGGAACACCTTCAGGACCGGAGCCGGGTCGACATCGACACCAAGCCGCAATTGAGCCCGGCGATGAACGCCGGGAACACGCCCTGACAGACCCGTCCGGAGAGCCGATCATCACGCCGCAATTGAGCCCGGCGATGAACGCCGGGAACACTCCGCAGTCATGAGTGCTGACGAGGCGCAGCGACTCGCCGCAATTGAGCCCGGCGATGAACGCCGGGAACACTCCACGTACGCGAGTGTCCCCTCGACCGGGCGGACGCCGCAATTGAGCCCGGCGATGAACGCCGGGAACACGCTAGCGCTCCGGGCAACATCAGGGGAGCTATCGCGCCGCAATTGAGCCCGGCGATGAACGCCGGGAACACAAGGAGGTTCCCGACTTATACGGTCAGGATGGGAGGCCGCAATTGAGCCCGGCGATGAACGCCGGGAACACCGCTAGCGCTCCGGGCAACATCAGGGGAGCGCTAGCGCCGCAATTGAGCCCGGCGATGAACGCCGGGAACACCGGCATCGCGCAGACCGTCGAGCTGGCAAACATCACGCCGCAATTGAGCCCGGCGATGAACGCCGGGAACACCCTCGCACCCGGAGCTGCCCCAGGACCATCCCGTGCGCCGCAATTGAGCCCGGCGATGAACGCCGGGAACACACGGGTGCCGGGAGCCGGGGGAGGCGAGACCCGCGGGCCGCAATTGAGCCCGGCGATGAACGCCGGGAACACCGCCTCGGACTCGTGCGCGGCTTGCGTCCGTACCCTGCCGCAATTGAGCCCGGCGATGAACGCCGGGAACACTTCGAGGCGGACCCCCACGACTGACCGCGCAACTGGCCGCAATTGAGCCCGGCGATGAACGCCGGGAACACCGTAACCGTCGCCGGAGCCGTAGCCGTTGCTGCCGCAATTGAGCCCGGCGATGAACGCCGGGAACACGCCTCGGCCAGAGCCGTGAATCCCGCCCCGTTGTGGGCCGCAATTGAGCCCGGCGATGAACGCCGGGAACACTGGGTTTACAACCCTCATGTGATACTGTGCAGGTGGCCGCAATTGAGCCCGGCGATGAACGCCGGGAACACTCGACCAGCTCGCAGGTATGCCCGGGATCCGCAGGGCCGCAATTGAGCCCGGCGATGAACGCCGGGAACACGTGGCCCCGTGAGATGGCCCGGTTCTACGGCTACAAGCCGCAATTGAGCCCGGCGATGAACGCCGGGAACACAAGATCACCGTCGAGATGTAGTCGCCGACGTTCGTGCCGCAATTGAGCCCGGCGATGAACGCCGGGAACACTCCGGTGGCGGGTCCTTCTGCACGATCTCTGTGCTACCGCAATTGAGCCCGGCGATGAACGCCGGGAACACCATGGTGCCGGGCAAGACAACACTCATAGCCGCAGTGCCGCAATTGAGCCCGGCGATGAACGCCGGGAACACCCCGTAGCCGTCCCAGTACTTGTATTGTGTCATTGTGCCGCAATTGAGCCCGGCGATGAACGCCGGGAACGCCCGGCACAGCTCGGATTGCTGCCAGCGCTTCGTCCGGCCGCAATTGAGCCCGGCGATGAACGCCGGGAACACAACCCAGGCCATGCCGGTCCCCGGAGACGGGAACGTGCCGCAATTGAGCCCGGCGATGAACGCCGGGAACACGCTGTGGCAGAGGTAGTCGAGGCGGTCGAGCGGGACCGGCCGCAATTGAGCCCGGCGATGAACGCCGGGAACACGTCTGCGTAGTCCCTCGGGGAGTGGGCGTCCGTCCGGCCGCAATTGAGCCCGGCGATGAACGCCGGGAACACTGCCACCAGCGAGCGGACAGCGCTAGCGCTCCCGGGCCGCAATTGAGCCCGGCGATGAACGCCGGGAACACACCACTCGGGCCATACGCCGACAACGCCTGCGTCTGGCCGCAATTGAGCCCGGCGATGAACGCCGGGAACACGTCCCGATCCGGGTAGCAGGCGATGGTGCCGGTGCGGCCGCAATTGAGCCCGGCGATGAACGCCGGGAATACGTGACATTCGACCGATGACCATTCGCCACCAGGGAGCCGCAATTGAGCCCGGCGATGAACGCCGGGAACACAGCACGTCATCTTCGACGTGTGTGAGATTATCCCGGGCCGCAATTGAGCCCGGCGATGAACGCCGGGAACACAAGATCGACACCCTCGTGCTCGAAGATGTCACCGTGCCGCAATTGAGCCCGGCGATGAACGCCGGGAACACCAGGGTCCCGAGGGTGGCGCTGTCCATCGGTGGTGAGGCCGCAATTGAGCCCGGCGATGAACGCCGGGAACACTAGGCCGACCAGACCGGCACGGCTTGGATTGCAGCGCCGCAATTGAGCCCGGCGATGAACGCCGGGAACACGGCCAGACCGCAGACGCCGCCACCATCGTCAAGGGGCCGCAATTGAGCCCGGCGATGAACGCCGGGAACACACCCTTCAAGCGGTGAACGCTTTCTCCTCCCTGTAGCCGCAATTGAGCCCGGCGATGAACGCCGGGAACACCTGCCGCCGCGGACATCCGGTCCATGACGACCGAGCAGCCGCAATTGAGCCCGGCGATGAACGCCGGGAACACCGCAGCACCGGTGCGAGCGGGAGTGCCAGCGGCCAGCCGCAATTGAGCCCGGCGATGAACGCCGGGAACACGCCCCACATGTCCATCAGCTTGCCGAACGTGAGGGCGCCGCAATTGAGCCCGGCGATGAACGCCGGGAACACGCTCCTCCGGGGCGATACGCCGGACCGGTCACAGTCTGGCCGCAATTGAGCCCGGCGATGAACGCCGGGAACACGAGACGACAGGGAGCGTCACGGTGGTCGAGCTGGTGCCGCAATTGAGCCCGGCGATGAACGCCGGGAACACATCGAGATCGCCGGGGCGGGACAGGACAGCGTGGTCCTGCCGCAATTGAGCCCGGCGATGAACGCCGGGAACACCTCCAGGTAGTGCTCTGTGTAGGTGCCGTCCGGCAGGCCGCAATTGAGCCCGGCGATGAACGCCGGGAACACTTCTCAGGGGCCTCCCCCGCCCTATGAGTATAACCGGCCGCAATTGAGCCCGGCGATGAACGCCGGGAACACTAGTCCCACATGACGGCACTGTCTAGTCTCGTCTAGCCGCAATTGAGCCCGGCGATGAACGCCGGGAACACACGACCGCCCGCGGGCAAGCCGAGGTACGAGCCCTTGCCGCAATTGAGCCCGGCGATGAACGCCGGGAACACCAGCGTCCCCGCGGCGTGCCGGTGAATTGCTGGTCGCCGCAATTGAGCCCGGCGATGAACGCCGGGAACACGGCGCGCCGCACCGGGGATGCATGGATCTACACGGGGCCGCAATTGAGCCCGGCGATGAACGCCGGGAACACAGGACGCCATCTGAGCCCACAGACCACTGGTGGACGCCGCAATTGAGCCCGGCGATGAACGCCGGGAACACTTCAAGACAATCTTGGACCAGGGACCGATTCCCAAGCCGCAATTGAGCCCGGCGATGAACGCCGGGAACACGATTGCGTATTTCACCAGGACCGCTCCAGCCGGTAGCCGCAATTGAGCCCGGCGATGAACGCCGGGAACACGAGCCCACGAGTCCAGGTCAGAGGGCGGGTTTGCAGAGCCGCAATTGAGCCCGGCGATGAACGCCGGGAACACAGGGAGGAGGTCGTTTTTTGGGGGATCGGCGAAAAGCCGCAATTGAGCCCGGCGATGAACGCCGGGAACACCACACAGACTCGATTATACACCCGCTCGTCGCTGCGTGCCGCAATTGAGCCCGGCGATGAACGCCGGGAACACCCGAGGACGAGGGGGCTGAGCCCGAGCCAGAGTGCGGGCCGCAATTGAGCCCGGCGATGAACGCCGGGAACACAGCACCGTCGGCGCAATGCCCTCGGCGCGCTCAAGCCGCAATTGAGCCCGGCGATGAACGCCGGGAACACGCGGGTGTAGGACAGGCTCTTGCGCTCCGCTGCCTCGCCGCAATTGAGCCCGGCGATGAACGCCGGGAACACCACCTCGGACACCGGATGGGTTCGCTCATCGTCTCGCCGCAATTGAGCCCGGCGATGAACGCCGGGAACACACCGCCGACCAACCCCGGACTCAACGCCACGCTTCAGCCGCAATTGAGCCCGGCGATGAACGCCGGGAACACCACGTGCTTCGTCACGGCAGCCGAGCGTTCCCCTGGCCGCAATTGAGCCCGGCGATGAACGCCGGGAACACCGGGTCAGGAAAGCGTGGCTCTGAAGTGCAGCGTGCCGCAATTGAGCCCGGCGATGAACGCCGGGAACACCAGCCTCATCCGCTGCCAAGTGTCGGTGATGTCGAGGCCGCAATTGAGCCCGGCGATGAACGCCGGGAACACCCCCGCACCCGTGAGCACTCGGCAGCCATCCAACGAGCCGCAATTGAGCCCGGCGATGAACGCCGGGAACACTCCTCCGGGTCGCTACGCGGGGCCCGTGACAGTGTGGCCGCAATTGAGCCCGGCGATGAACGCCGGGAACACCCCGCCTCGTCCTCGCCTCCGGGGCCAAGTCCGACGCGCCGCAATTGAGCCCGGCGATGAACGCCGGGAACACATGGCCCGCCCGATCTTCGGGAGCACCCGCGCCTGGCCGCAATTGAGCCCGGCGATGAACGCCGGGAACACGGCGCCCGAGCCCGGCAGGCGAATGACCGCCTCGGTGCCGCAATTGAGCCCGGCGATGAACGCCGGGAAC
>JAJYWG010000201.1 GCA_021791615.1 Actinomycetes bacterium | reverse complement strand
GCAGCAGGGTCGACTTGCCCGAACCGGTCGCGCCCAGCAGGTGTAGGTGATGACAGGCGTCGGCCGGCGCGAGGGCCACCGGTCGGCGCGATCCGGTCTCGGCGTCGCCGAGGATCTTGCCGTAGCGGTGGATCTCGGGCGGCGATGCGACGCTGCGGGCCCCGGCACGGGACACCCCGGGCACGTCGCGGTCGAGCGGCAGGTGGGCCAGCGCGGCGATCTCCGGGGCGGAGTACAGGTCGCCTCCCTGGAGGCGGGCTGACGCGATCACTGCGTCGGGGCGTCGAAGGCGGCGAGCGGTCAGGGTGTTCTCCGCCGCGTACTCGGCGAAGGCGGCGCAGATCGCCCGGGCCCGGCTGCGCAGGTGTCGCTTGGCGTGGTAGCCGGTGATCGGCGACGAGACGACGACGCGGACGGCGGCCTCGAAGCAGGGGCGCTGGACCTTCTGGCGGGCGGCGCGCAGCTCCGGCTGGTGCGGCTCGCTCCGGCGCGGCACGGGACGTGCCGGCGACGAGGGGCCAGGGGTCACGAAGTCGAGGATCCCGTGCATGATCGGCCCGACCAGCCGGAGAGCGGGGCTCGGTGCCGCGATCCCCTGCAGGCCGAGCACGGCCCGCTGGGCGTTCGAATCGCGACGACGGGACGCGGGCCGGGCCATGACCTGTACGACGACTTCCTCGTCCTCGTAGAGCTCGGCAGCAGCGCCGAGCACGGAGCGGAGCGGATCGAGCGCGTGGTCGGTGGCGATCGGCAGCCACTGCGCCCGAGTCAGGCAGAGCCGGTAGCCGGCAGAGCCTCGATGCCCTCGGTCCGCTGGAGCTGGCCCGGACGGGACGACGCTCGTACCGGGCCACGCAGCCGTGATCGCCCGACTCACGTGTTCGGCCATCGAGCGAGGCGCCGAGACGGCGAAGCGGGCACGCTCACCGACCGCCCGGATCTCGAAGGCGACCTGGTGGCGGCCGTGGAGGACAGCCCGCCAGGACGGGCGCAGCAGGGCGTGGACGTTCGTCCAGAAGACCTCCGCGCTCCCCGGATCGACGACCGGCGGCGGGCGGAGCTCCAGACACACGGCGTCCACCGCGGCGTGCCGTGCCCGCCACCGGGCGAGCAGCACCTGGCCGATGACCGCAGCGGCGAGCAGGGCTGCGATGGGTGGGCCGAGATGGCCGAGGACAAACCAGCCTGCGTGGGCCAGCAGGTGTCCGAGGTCGCGAAGCGCGGCCTGTGGGTGCAGTAGGAATCGCGCAAGCGGTCCGTGCGGGGTCGGGGGCGTGGGCAGCGGGGTGCCAAGGAGATGGGAAGCGTTCGGTGAAGGGGTCACGGTCGGAGTCCTTTCGCTCGGGGTGGGCGGAGAGAGGGACGAGTTGGCCGGTCGAGCACCGTCCGCCATAAGAACAAGGGGTTCGAGCCCGTTTTTGGCTGATTTGTCGCGGATGTGAGACAGCAGGAGTACGCTCGGTCCAGTGAGCAGCCAGTTCGCGATGGAGCGGGACACGGCACTGCTGGCCGAGCAGGCCGGTGAGGCCACCAACGCCATGGTCCGCTGGGGCCTCGCCGCGCAGGCTGCCGGTGACGCGCTCGAACGCCTGCAGGCCCTCGCCGCAGCCCGCCGCCAAGCCGAGCTGGCGTTCCACCAGGCCGTATGGTCAGCGGTGTGGGCCCGACCCCATCGCCATCCTTGGCGCGAGATCGCTCCGCTGGTCGGTATCCCGTGGCAGACGCTCTACCGCCGCTACCGCCAGCCGCCGGAGCGGCTCCCGCGAGGGAGCGTGTCCGTGGATGAGCACGGCAGCGTCGGTCAGGGCCACAGGGTCAAGGGGTCCTGACGACCGCGATGACTACGCCTCCTCCGATGCGTGATCCCCGTCGGCATTTTTCGCGCCAAGACGATTGGTGGTCCTGGCACGTGCAAGGTTGCATCTACAAGCTGTGCGGTCGGGCTATTCCGTTCGACCCCATGGTGGGCGACCACATTGTGCCGTGGAGCCGCGGAGGCCCAACCACGCTGGAGAACCTTCAGGCTCTCTGCGGATCTTGCAACCTCCGCAAGGGAAGCGACCCTCAGAAAGCCGTTGAGGTGCATTTTGATGTGGACCAGATAGCTCCGAGCAAAGATGCGATGCGTAAGTGGCAGACGGCAGCGATGCCTGTCGTGCTCCGGGTGATTGGAAATGAACCCGTCCTCGTTGAAGCGTGCCCAGGATCGGGAAAGACGCGCCTTGGTCTTGAAGTCGCCTATGAGCTTGTGAAGAAAGGCGATGTCTCCCGTGTCGTGATCGTCGTTCCTTCGCTTGCTATCGCAGACGGGTGGCAGCGTGCCGCCTCAGCAGGCTCGACCGACACGCCGACGTTGCCCTTGCGGACGCGGCGGGACTGGCGCCCAGTCGACCCGATTGGCAACCCCTGGTTGGGGGCGATCATCACCTATCAGTCGCTATTCCGTTTCCCTGAGATGTTCCTCGCGCACGCCACGGATCCAGGGCACCGGACGCTCGTCATCTTCGATGACGTCCACCACGCAGGGACCGATGGAGCGTGGGGTGCGTCGGCGCAGGGAGCGTTCGCCAACGGGGCTTGGGGCATCCTGTCTATGTCGGGGACGCCGTTTCGAACCGATCGAACTCCGATCATTTTCGTCCCCTCCGAGGGAGGAAGCGCCCGACCGCACTTCCGCTACGGCTATGACAAAGCGATCGAAGAAGGTGTGTGCAGGCCGATCCAGTTCGTCGAGGCCCGGGGCCAGACGACGTTTCGCACCGAGGACGGAGTCGTACATTCGGTGAGCTTCGACGACACCGAAGTCACTCAGGTGGGTGAGCGGCGACGTCTCCGTGCCGCCATCGAATGGATGGGAGAC
>JAJYWG010000347.1 GCA_021791615.1 Actinomycetes bacterium | reverse complement strand
CCACCTCGTGGCGCAGCACGACGACTTCGATGGCGAGGTCCGTGTCTCTGCGAGAGATGAGGCGGAGCAGCTGTAGCACCCGGCAGAACGCCCGATACAGGAACGAAAGGGCCATCGGTCGATGCTCACCGCGCCCTGCACCAGCCGTCAAAGTGCAGCTCACAGTCCATGGATGATGTTCTCGGCACCGACACGCTATCGACCACGGCTTCTGCGTCGTCGTCTGGCATCTCCAGTGAACCAAGACCGCAAAATTCTCGCTGCCACCACTCCGGTCGAGTAGTGGGATGGCGACCGTGCATCGGCTCGTCACTCGGAACCGGGCTTCGGGCAAGACGAGATCGCGTAGTTCGGCGGCCGACTCCGTCTCCGGTATGAGGACTCCTCCGGTCGGTCAGCAACCTGGCCGGGCGAGCGCCAGGCGGACCACCCTCCGGTGCTGTCCGGCGGGGGTGACGTCACTGAACCCGGCGGCGGCGAAGGTGGCGGGTGAGCCCATGTAGGTGTAGCTGCGGGGCCCGGGCTCGACCGGGTACCCCTCGACGCCGAGCGCGCCGTGCGATCTGGCGTAGTCCACCGCTGCGCCGAGCAGTAGTCCCGAGAGTCCCTGGCGCCGGAAGCGACCGTTCACAAAGAAACACGCCACCGACCACACCGGGGCGTCGTCGATGCGGGGGAGCACCCTCGAGCGCTCCAGGGCCGTATAGGTCTCCCGGGGTGCGACCGAGCACCACCCGATCGGCTCGGAGCCGTCATAGGCGAGCACGCCGACGGGGACGCCGGCACCGACCAGGTCGACCAGGGTGGCGGTGCGCCCGGCGGGGGTGGAGGCCTGGAACTGCCCGGCGGGCATCCGCCAGCGCATGCACGAGCACCACGCGAACTTCCCGTTGCCGAAGCGACCGCGCTTCTCGCAGAACCCGGTGGGGTCCTCGACCCGCTCGGGGCTGACCGGAAGGAAGGCGAGCCCGCTCATCGCTGTGCCCGGTAGAGGTCCCGGAGCACCAAGACCTCGGCGAGATGGTGGATGGCTTCGCGGTGGATGTGGAGCACCAGCGCGGCGAACGGCGCCCCGGCGAAGAAGGGCTCAACCTCTCCGACCGGCCGGGCCAAGTCCTCGTCGGTGAGGCTCGCCACTCCCTTCACCCAGATGCCGTAGGCTTGGTCCAGGTCGCCGAGCGCTTCGGCGGCGCCCGCGGGGTAGCGGGCGCTCTGGTAGTCGACCGCTGGCGCGCCGAAGTGCCAGGCGTTGCGCATGGCGAAGACCCCGACCGTCACGTGCGCGAGGCGCCAGGCGATGGTGGTGAACGGCACTGGGTCTGGCTCTGGGAGCTCGAAGTCAGCCACCATCTCCCCGGCCCCCGTCGCCATCGGGCTCTGGGCGTCGGCACGTGGCCGGATGCTCCAGCAGCCGGTGACTGGTTCGAAGAAGTACTCGTCGTCTGAGAGGCCCTCCAAGTGGGGCCGGAGATGTCCTTCGTAGTGGTCGGTGAGCTGAGCGAGCGCCAGGCGGCCGAAGGGGATGGGAGTAGTCATGGACGTGGTCTTCCTCTCATGGTGCTCGCAGGCCAGGTCGTGGTCATCGGGCTCCGATCATTTCGGCACACTATGTCGGGTCGGCCATCCGGGGGCCCTGTGACGTCAGTCCCTACCGGCTTCGAAGCAGGGATCACTTGCCGTGGAGCTCTTGGTAGGCGGCGCGTGCAGTGTCCGCCTGGCGGGCGCCATGGGCGACCGAGGTGCGTCTCGTGGCCCGATCGACGGCGATGGTGGTCCATCCCTCGCCGTCCTCGCCGCTCAGGTGGATGAGCAGCGTCGTCCGGTCGTGCTCGACCCGGAGGCGGTGATCTGGGTTGCCCTCCTCGTGCAGGCTCCGGACAGCCTGGTCGCCGTCGGCCACCTCCGCCACGAAGGAGGTCCATCTGCTCCGGCGTCGCCGACCCCCCGACGCGGCAGGCTCCGGTCCCGCCTCGCTCGCTGTCTGCCGATCCGTGGTCAACGGTCCTGTCCTTTGCTGACTTTCTACCCGAACGGGCGGATGCCGGTCGTGCTCGTGGCGGCGAAGATGGCGGTGGCCCCGACTGCCGCGCCTCTTCCCGATTGCCTGCTGCGTAGTAGAGGCGGGTTGGTCCGGCCGCGGTCGACCTCGAGGTGAAGCGCTTTACGAGCGTAGGGCAGGACGTGGAGTCCGTCGTTGATGTCGGGGGCTGGGGCGCGGATGATGCCCGCCAGCTCTTCGTGCTCCGAGCGGGGTGTGGAGGCCCTTCCGCTATTCGCCGCGGACGGACGCGCTCGTCGTGACCATCTGGCGGATCGAGGCAGCGTGCGCGACTCCAGCCACGACCTGACGCCTGTGGGTGCCGAGAATCCCGTCCGCCCAGCTTAGGCGACCATCCGGTATTCGTGGATGATGCCGCCCAGGTGATCGGTTCTTCGTAACCTGGCGAGGTCGACGTCGCCGACCAGCGCAGGAGCCGTGTCGAGAGCGGAGGGCGATCGTTGGCTGAGAGACCGGTGGGGCCGGTGCGCGTTGTAGTGCTCGACGTAATCGGCGAGCACGGCCTCCAGATGGCGGCGGCCGAGGATGAGCGTCCGGTCGAGGCACTCGCGCCGCAACGTGCCGATGAGGCGCTCGCAGATGGCGTTGGCACGCGGTGCTCGGATGGGGGTCTTGACAACCTTCGTATCCTCGGCGGCGAAGACGGCGTCGAAGGAGGAGGTGAACTTCGTGTCGTGATCGCGGATGAGGAACTTGACCGAGTTCGCGCACTCGGCGAGGTCCATAGACAGGTTGCGGGCTTGCTGGGTCACCCACGCGCCCACCGGGTTAGCGGTGACACCGGCGATCCGCACGAGACGCGTGTCATGGT
>JAJYWG010000359.1 GCA_021791615.1 Actinomycetes bacterium | reverse complement strand
GCACGCGCTCCGTCATTAGGTGGACGGCAGGGTTATGTGCCCTGTCGGGGCGTTCCTGCTGGTGGGGGCTACGCCGGTAGGGATTTCGTCCGCATAATCCTGGCCGTCGGTCTCACCGGGCCAGCGAGTCGAGCCAACCGATCAGGGAGGTGTCCGAGGTCCAGTCGGGCAAGACATCTGGGGTGAGTGCCTCGTAGGCGCTTTCGATCGCCTTTCGTTTGGCCTCCGCGTCTGCGCGGGCGTAGATCTCGGTGGTGGAGATGTCGGCATGGCCGAGCAGGTCGCGGATGTAGATCAGGTTGACACCGGCCTGGATCAGGTGCATCGCCCGGCTGCGCCGGAGCGTATGTGGCGTGACCGCCAGCCCAGGAGCCCAGTCAGGGTCGCGGGCCCGCATCGCTCGCACGTGGCGAGCCAGGAGCTTGGCGATCCCGGAGCGGGTCAATCTGGAGTGGTTCGGTCCCCAAAACAGGGGGTCCGCGTCAGCGCCGAGGCCACGGTGCGGCTGGCGGCGTTCGAGATAGTCGGCGACGAGCTCGGCGGTTGGGCCCATCACGGGCACGTATCGGATCTTGGACCCCTTCCCGCGGATCACCACGGTCATCGGGTCCGTGCGGCGGATGTCGGCCACGTCGAGGTCGCAGAGCTCTTGGACGCGCGCCGCGCTGTCGTAGGCCAGGGCGAGCAGGACAGTATCCCTCAGCGCGCGTGCGCTCGCCGCGCCGGGCTCGGCGAGCAGCGCCTTCACCTCGTCACCGGTCAAGTACCCCAGCTCCGGAACCGGGGCGTTCTTCTGTCGGATCGCGAGGACTTGAGTGAGCTGGTCGAGGTGGTCGGGTTGCTCGACGGCGGTGTAGCGGCAAAAGGACTTGATCACCGCGAGACGTTGGTTGCGGGTGGCCGCTGAGCAGTGCCGCTCGGTCTCCAGCCAGTCCAAGAACCGCAGGACCCTGGGTCGGTCGATTTCGGCCAGGCGCAGCCTCTCGGGCGCGATGCGCTCTTCGTCGTTGAACCAGGTGAGCAGCAGCTTCATCGCGTCCCGGTAGGAGGCCGTGGTCCTTTCCGAGACGGCGCGCTCGCCGGCCAGGTGATCGGTGAAGAACTTCGCCAGGAAGCGTCCGGCGAGATCCGCAGGCGGGCTGGGTCGGGAGGTCACGACTCGTCCTTTTGCGGGGCGGGGATGACGTGACCGAAGCGGATCTGGGCTTTGGCCATCACCTCGGGATAGGCGTCCGCGGTCAGCCTCAGGTAGTACTGGGTGCCGCGAAGATCCGCGTGGCCCATGTAGCAGGCCAGGTAGGGCAGCATCACGGCCAGGTCCGCACCGGCGGTGGCCCATCGCCTGAGGTTGGCGACGGCGAAGCCGTGGCGCAGCGAGTGCGGGTGGGGGCCGCCGACGAAGTGCGGGATGCCGGCGTCAGCCAGGTAGGCGCGAAAGCGCGTGTAGACGGTCGACTGGTTGATCGGCTTGCCCACAGCCCTGGCATAGAAGACGTGGTCGCTTGGCTCGGGGGCAAGGTGCGCGGCCGCGAGGTAGGCATCCAGGGTCGCGGCGAGCCGGTCGGTGATCGGGATGGTCCTGCCCTCGCCGTTCTTCGAGTCACGGATCCGAAGCGTCCGAGCACGGGTGTCCAGGTCAGCCAGGGTCAGCTTGAGCACCTCGGAGACCCTGACACCGGCGCCGTAGAGCACCCTGAAGAGGACCGGGTCGACCAGCGCCTTGTTCGAGTAGGACGACATCGCCTGAGCGTCGATCGCGCCGAACAGGCGGCGCACCTCATCGTCGCTCAGCACATATGGCGGCTGGTGGGGGACACGGACGCGAGCTGACGGCACCGGAACGTAGGCATCCCAGCCGAGGGCTTGGGCGTGCTCGGCCAGTTGGCGCAGTGCCAGCTCGTTGCGCCGGAGCGTGGAGGAGCGCAGGTGAGCGCAGTAGCAGAACCCGTCGACCGCTTCTTTGGTGATCGACCCGTCCGGGTAGCCTTCTTGCCGGCAGTGGTCCGCGAACTGGCGCAGGACTCGTTCTTGGACCTTGAATCGGTACCCGCCGGCGTGGCGCACGCCGACCAGGTCGGCGACGAGGTCTAAAAGCGTCATCTCAGGCACTGCGCTCACACACCTTGATCGCCTCGAGGACCTCTTCGACGTCGAGCGCGCAACAGCGCAGCCGCTCGGTGTCGAAGCGCAGGTAATAGGCCTGGGTCGTATCGACAGAGGCGTGTCCCAACACCGCCGACACCACAGGTATCGACGCCCCGCTGCCGATCATGGCCACGGCCAGCGCGCCGCGCAGGGAGTGCATCCCGCAGACCTCACCGGGCGCGAACTCGATCCCGGCGCGCGCCGCGTGGCGCGATAGTCGGGTGGCGACCGACGAGGCGGACCCGAACGCGTCGAAGGGGTGACGGTGCTTGACGAACACCTTCGGACACGCCGTCTCGGGGCGGCCGTTGCGGACGTAGTCGATGATCGCCCAGCCGACGTCGTCGAGCAGCGGAAGGCTGAGCGACCGACCCGTCTTGTGCTGGATGATCGTGATCCTCTTCGCCCGCCAGTCGAGATCGCCCAGCTCGAGCTGACGCAGATCCGAGATCCGCAGCCCGAGGCGTGCGGTCGAAAGGATCATCGCGTAATCGCGCTTGCCAGCGACGGACTGACGGTCGATGACGGCGAGGACCTTGCGGATCTCCTCGACACTCCAAAGGTGCGGCTCGGACTCGTGGCGGACGTGGCGGTGCGGCGGCAGCCGGTCCGCCAGGCTGCACGGCGTCCGGCCCGAGCTGGCCAAGAAGACAAGGAAGTCCGCCAGGCACGATCTCATGGAGGCCACGGTCTTGCGTCGCAGCCGACGCTGGCGCAGCAAGAAGCCC
>JAJYWG010000529.1 GCA_021791615.1 Actinomycetes bacterium | reverse complement strand
GGTCGAGACGCAGAAGCTGCAGTGCAGGTTGCCGAGCTTCACCTGCAGCCGAGCTGTGCCGTCTTCGCCGGTGCGCACCCGGTGGGCCAGCCAACCCTCCTCCGCGCCGGTCACCTCCGATGAGTCCCGTGCTGTCTCGTTGCCGTGCTCGAGTGCGGTTGCCATGGCAGCTTACCTCCTGCCAGCTACCGTATGCCTTCTAGTTAGATGGAATGTCAAGGGCGAGCTCCCGGGTAGGCGTCCGAGGCTGGGGTGGGCCTAGTACCCGCGATTGCACCCGTCGCTGGAGCCCGCGGTGGCTCTGGCAGGCGGTCGTCGACGATCCTCGGTGTCGAGCCCTTGACCTTCCAGCAAGGGGAAGGCTATACGGTCAACGGTAGGACGAGACCCAGGAGGTGGACCATGGCCCAAACGACGACGATCACGGTGCAAGAGATCCACTGCGAGAGCTGCGAGCACACCATCGCCACCGCGTTGTCACGGCTCAGCGGCGTTCTGAGGGTCACCCCTGACGCCGAGACCAACCAGGTGAAGATCAGCTACGACGAGTTGGCGCTCAACGAGGCCAACCTGCGCTCGGCGCTGGCCGAGATCGGCTACGACCCGGTCGCCTGATGCGCATCGGCGAGCTCGCAGCCCGGCTCGGGGTGAACCCGAAGACCATCCGCTACTACGAGGCGCGGGGTCTGCTTCCCGATCCCGAACGCCTGCCGTCGGGATATCGCGACTACGGCCCCGAGGACGAGACGCGCCTGGCGTTCATCAAGACCGCCCAACGCCTCGGGCTCTCCCTCGACGAGATCGGCGAGATCTTGGCGTTCAAAGAGCGCGGCGAGCGTCCCTGCAGCTACGTGCTGTCGGTCCTCGACGCCCAGCTGTCCGACATCGACCGTCGCATCGGCGAGCTGGTACGCCTGCGCGCCGAGCTCGTCGCCCTCAAGGACCGCGCCGACCAGCTTCTTACCGCCGGCGACGCCTGCTACTGCGGCATCGTCGAGCATGCCGGCCGGATAAGCCAAATGACCACCCGCTGATCACATCGATCAGCACCGAGAGCCGCGGGAGGCCCAGGCCGGGACCGCGGCGATCGGCCGACGACAGCGCATGCGTCGTTGCCCCTCCTAGCGATCTCAACCCCTCCCCAGGGGGGTAGGCCTAGAGGTGGAGGTGAGGAAGATGATCGATCGGTACAAGCGCGACGTGCTGCTGCGGTTGAAAACGGTGCGCGGGCATCTCGACGCGGTGATCGCCATGGTGGAACGCGAGGAGTACTGCCCTGAGGTGATGAAGCAGGTGGGGGCGGTGCAGGCGTCGCTCGAGAAGGCGAACCGGGTGCTGCTGGCCAACCACCTCGAGACCTGCGTGTCAGACGCCATCCGTCAGGGCAGCGGGCAGGACAAGATCGCCGAGCTGCTCGAGGCGCTGCCCTACAGCTCCGCGCTCACCGACTTCCGCTACCAGGCCGAGCCCCTGGCGCCGCCAACAGGGCGAGTAGCGCCGACAGCAAGAGCCAAGAGGAGTCCTCGATGAGCGCCAGAGACGGAGGGACGTGTGCGCTACCTGGACCCGAGGAGATCCCCGGCTGTGGCACCGGGCCGCTTGGGCGTTTGCGCTGGGTCGTCCGCGAGTTGGTCGGGATCCTGCGCCGCCGCCCGGCCTCCCCGCACCCGCGGAAGCCGACTTGAACCAGGTTTTGTCGGTCACCGGGCTGTCCGCGCTCGGCGACGTCGGCCGAGGACTCGAGGAGGCGTTCTTCATGTTCTGGGGGACCGCCTGGGCGTTGGTGCTCGGCTTCGGTCTGTCGGGGGCGGTGCAGGCGTTCGTGTCCCGCCAGGCGATGCAGGCCAAGCTCGGCGACCACCGCCCGGCGTCGATCGTCCGGGCCTCGGGCTATGGAATGGTGTCCTCGTCGTGCTCGTACGCGGCGACCGCGATGGCGAAGTCCCTTGTCGCCAAGGGGGCGGATTTCGTCGCTGCCATGGTGTTCATGTTCGCCTCCACCAACTTGGTGGTCGAGCTCGGCATCGTGCTGGTGGTGCTGATCGGGTGGCAGTTCGCCGCCGCGGAGTTCGTCGGTGGGGCGATCATGATCGTCTTGCTGGCACTCGCCGGTGCCCTCGTGCTCACCGGTCGGCGAGTCGAGGCGGCCAGGTCCCGCCTGTCCGCCGCCAGCAGCGACGGCAACGACGAGAAGGCCGAGGCCCTGCAGCACCAACCATGGTCACGGCGCCTGCGCTCCAGGTCCGGCTGGGCGGACGCGGCGAGCTACACCATGGCTGATCTCACCATGCTGCGCCGAGAGATGCTCGTCGGCTACCTGATCGGCGGGTTCCTCGCCGCCCTCGTCCCCGCCGGAGTGTGGAACGCCGTGTTTCTCCAAGGCCACGGTGCGTGGACCCAGGTGGAGAACGCGGTGGTCGGCCCGTTCATCGCGATCATCAGCTTTGTCTGCTCGATCGGCAACGTTCCCTTGGCCGCTGCGCTCTGGCACGGGGGGATCAGCTTCGGCGGGGTGGTGAGCTTCGTCTTCGCCGACCTGATCGCCATGCCACTGCTGCTGATCTACCGCAAGTTCTACGGCGGGCACCTGGCCCTGCGCCTGCTCGCGGTGTTCTGGGCGGTCATGGCCGCGGCTGGCCTTGCCACCGAGGCGATCTTCACCGCGGCGGGCATCGTGCCGACCGTCCGGCCGCTGCGGGTCGTGCCCGAGCACTTCTCGATCGACTACACCACCGTGTTGAACATCGTGTTCCTGGTCGTCTTCGCGGTGCTCTACTGGGCCTACCGCAACCGTGAACGCCTCGGCGGCGGGGCCGGCTACGCCATCGACCCAGTGTGCGGCATGCAGGTCGAGCGAGCCAACGCGCCCGCGACGGAC
>JAJYWG010000254.1 GCA_021791615.1 Actinomycetes bacterium | reverse complement strand
GCCAATGGAGGGGAGAGGAAGACCGCCCAGGCACGTACTGCCGGGGACTGCTCCTTTGATCGGGAAGCTGCTGTCGCCACCGGCTCTGTCATCAGTCTTGGCGGAGCCTCATCCAGCCCCAAGAAGGCGGTGGCCTGATGCCTCTGGCATCTGTCCGTGACAGTGGCACGGCTGGGGATACCAGCCGCCCGAGAGGCCCGGAGACGGGCCTCAAGGTCAGTGAGATATTCGCTGATAGTTCGGGGAACGGTGCTGGTCGCCACGAAGTGGACCGACGATCTGGCGTGGGCCGCCCGCAGGGCATCGGCGAGGAGCGAGGAGGAGGTGGTGCTCGCAGACCGGCGCTTGGTGTCCTTGTTCTTCTTGGCGCTCTTGTGGACGCTGTGATGGGTGGCGTGGCGGGAAGACGATCCGGCCGGTCCGGGTGCCATGACGGCGCCGGTGAAGGCGGCTGCGACGAGGGCCGCCGCGCCGATGAGAGCCCGGCTGCGGGCGACGGTCATCTCCGCACGCTAACAGGTGGGATCGGCGCTCCGTCCATCCAGCAGCCAGGACAGTCCACCGGCCAGGTGGCGGAGATAGGTCGTCGATTCCCACGCGGCCGGGAAGTGCCCCAGCGCCGAGTAGAAGGAGCGAGCAGCGCCGTCTTGGATGCACCATGCCAGCGGGTACCCGCAGTCGGGCTCCCGGACACCGGCGCCGGCGGCATCGACCTGGCCAGGGGCGAGCTCCAAGAGCACCCGCGCGTCGGTCCGCATCTTCGAGAATAGGTAGATCTCGTCGTGCCATGTCCACGAGCGGTCCAGGTGGGCGGTCGCCGGGTGAGCGCGGTCACGGACGTCGATCCGGAACGAGCGCGTCCAAGGGTGCCCGGCGAAGCGAGCGCCGAGCAGGTCGCCGTACCCCTCCCAGGAATGGCAGGCGTCGGTGGCCGAGTGGACGCCGAGGATGCGGAGGCGACCGTTCGACCAGCTGGACTGGATCGCTCGGCGCTGGGCGGTGCTGAACGGGGTCTCGCCGATGGTGAACAGCGCGAGCACCGAGGGGAGCCCGGGCGCAGGGACGTCCGGCGCCAGGTCCTCTGCTCTCACGTCGGCAACGTCCCGGGAGATCACCGGGGCCAAGCCGGCCATGATCGCCAGCTCGGCGAGAGCCGTCTCGGCCTGGCCGAGCACGCCGTGCACGCCGGCCGGCCCGCTCTCGTACGGTGACACCTGGGTCACCACCAGCATCCGCCCACCCGCTCGCATGGCCGGCCTCTCGTCCGCTCCGCCTACCCTCGACGGCTCATCGTACGCGCCTCGTCGTGACAGGCGGAGATCGTAAGGTGGGGGTGCGACGACCCGGTTCGCAGGGACGCCGGAGAAAGGACGGTGGAGCGATGGGAGGCACAGACCGACGCGCAGGGCCGGGAGATCTCGCCGATCTCGCGAAGGCGCTCGGGGATCTCGGTGCAGCCACCCTCGGTGAGTCCGGTGGCCTCGCGATGCACTCCCGGGTACGGCCCGTATGGCCCGGCGCATCCCTGGTCGGCCCCGCGTACACGGTGCGCTGCGCTCCGGGTGACAACCTCGCCGTCCACGCCGCAGTGACGAGAGCACCGGCCGGGAGCATCCTCGTTGTCGACGTCGGACCTATCGCCCGGAGGGGCTACTGGGGTGAAGTGCTCACGACCGGAGCCGAAGCCCGGGGGATCTCGGGGCTCGTGATCGACGGAGGAGTGCGGGACACGGCTGCGCTCGAGGCACACCGGTTCGCCGTGTTCGCCACGACCGTGGCCTTGCCGGGCGCCACCAAGGTCCTGCCCGGTGCGACCGGTGGGACGGTGCGGGTCGGCGGAGTGCCCGTCTCGGCGGGAGATTGGATCGTCGGCGACGGCGACGGCGTGGTGGTCGTCGCTCTCCACCGGCTCGAGCAGGTGGTGGCCGCGGCCCGAGAGCGTGCTTCGAAGGAGGAGAGGATGTTCGGCGAGCTGCGAGACGGGCGTACCACCGTCGAGCTCCTCGGGCTCGACGCCGGGCTGATCGCCGATCTCGAACCACCGGTCGCGCTCCAGCGAGACGGGGGGAGCGAAGGGCGATGAGCGCCATGCGGCGGCTTGGGGCGCTGGCGGCATCAGCGGCGGTGGCCTTCGGCACGTCGTTGTCGGTTCTGGTCGTGGCCGGTGGTGCCGCACCCGCGGGTGCCACGACCTCCGGGTACACCATGACCTGTACGGTCAAGGACGTCGGCGCGCTCGCGTTCTCCGGGACCGTCACCAGCGGCAGCCTCCCGGCCGAGGTCGGAGAGGGGAGCCAGGTGACCCTCAGTGACTACGGCTTGCACCTCGTGCTCCCCAAGTCGGTAGCGACGCTCTTCGAGGGCAAGGTGGCGTCGGGGACGCTCGCGACGTCGGTCGTCGCCACCGGCGCCACGCCGGCCAGCCGTTCGGTGAGCATCCCGTTCTCGGTGACCGTGCCGCTCACAGTGCCGACATCGGGGGTGCCGGTCACAGCCACGGCCACCGTGCCGGCGTTCACCGCGGAGAGCTCCGGGGGCACACTCCTGCTCGAGACCCCGGCCACCGGCAAAATGGAGAACCTCACGATCGCCGGGACCGACCTGGGGACAGCGACATGCACCAACACCCCCCCATCCCTCCTGATCGCCTCGGCTCGCGTCCTGGCACCGGAGCTCTCGGTCACCACCGCGGCGCCGCACGAGATCCCGACGTCCGGCTTCCGGGTGCTCGACGTGACCGGATCCGACTGGCTCCCTGGTCTCACCGCCGGCACCCTCACGTGGCGGGGCGGGGGGGGAAGCGATTCGGACACGGGGAACTTCTCGGTCGCCAGCACAGGCACTCTGACCGGCGCCGTCCCCCTGTCGGCCGCCGAGGCGACGACCGGCACCTATCCGTTCACACTGACACTCGTGGCATCCGACGCCACCGAGAGCACGTCGGTGCACGTGCCCGTCGCTTCTCTGACGGCGACACCGCCGCCGAGCGCGCCTCTCGCGCCGAGCGGTGTCACCGCCGTGCCGGCCACGGGTGCGGCGAAGGTCACGTGGACCGCCCCGACACCCGACGGCGCTCCGATCACCGGCTATACGGTGGCGGCCTTCCCGTCGAACCAGTGCACGTCGGAGCTGTGCTCGGGGACGCCGTTCACGACGGCCTCCTCGACCTCTCCGACAGCGACAGTGACCGGGCTGGACATCGGTGACCTCTACGCGTTCGTGGTGACGGCGTCCAACGACGACGGGGTCTCGCCCGCATCGTTGCCGTCCGTGGCGGTCCGAGCAGGGGTCGCGGCCCCGGCGGCCCCTGCGACAGTCGACGTGGTCGCCGGAAGTGGGTCGCTGACGGCGACGTGGCAGGCGCCGACAGACCATGGATCGCCGATCACCTCCTACGGCCTGGCCGCCTACCCGGAGGCGAGCTGTTCGGCGACATCGTGCGCAGGAGCACCGGCGTCGGCGTCGTCCGTGCCGGCGACAGTGGCAGGCGCCGCCGGATCGGAGGCGGGGGCGCTGGCCGGGCTCGTGGACGGTGCCTCCTACCGGGTCGTCGTGACGGCGAAGAACTCCGTGGGTACATCGCCCCCGTCCTCGCCCAGCGGTCCGGTCGTCCCGGTTGGCACCCCGGCACCTCCTTCGGCACAGGCGTCGGTGGACGCGACCGACGCGGTCGCGACGTTCGGGGCGATGCAGTCATACCTGTTCTACCCGTCGGAGGATCTCTACCAAGGTGGCAGCAACCTGTTCGCCGCGTTGTGGACATTCACCAACGCGATCGCCGCCGCAGAGGACGTGGCCGGCTTGTCGGGGACGTCCAAGGTCGTCGCCCGTACAGCCGAAGCGGTCGTGCCGGCCGTCACCGACGACATGTTCGGCCTGCTGCACTATCGCGACACAAAAGAGGTTGCACCCACAGGAGCGGCGCAGCCTCCGGCGTTCCAGTCTGCGGTCCCGAGCCCACTCGGGATCGGCGGCTACACCTATTTCGACGACAACGCATGGGTGACGCTCGACCTTCTCCATGCCTTCCAAGAGACCGGGGATGAGGCATACCTCACGACCGCCCAAGACGAATTCGCGTTCTTGGAGAGCGGTTGGTCGACAACAGCGTCGGAGCCGTGTCCCGGTGGGATCTTCTGGATCGACTCGTCGACCGGGCGCAGTCGCAACACCGTGTCGAACGCTCCGTCAGCCGAAGCAGCCACCGAGCTCTACCAGCTCACGGGCGACTCCACGTACCTCACGTGGGCCGAGAAGATCTACCAATGGGTCCGAGGATGTCTTCTCAGCACAGGAGGCATGTACTACGACCACGTCGAACCCAGCGGGACCGTGACAAAGACGCGTTGGAGCTACAACCAGGGCACGATGATCGGCGCCGGGGTCCTCTTGTACCAGGCGACGGGCGAGGTGAGCTACTTGGACGAGGCGCTGCAGACGGCGCGGGCTTCGGTCAGCTACTACGGCAATGGCACAAGCACGTCGCAGCGGCTCTACTCCCAAGATCCTCCCTTCAACTCGATCTACTTCCGGAACCTGCTCCTGCTCAACTCGCTTGAGCCCGACCCCTCGTTTGTCGACGAAGCCCAGAACTACGTGAGCACTTCGGAGAGGGACTACCGCGACGCCACAACGGGGATCTACAACTTCTCCGGCGTTTTTCCCTCGCTCACCCTCGTGAACTCCACGGCGCCCATCATCACCATCGAAGCACTGCTGGCCGGTAGTGACCCGATCGGGAGCGGTTTGCCGGCGTACTTCACGAGCGCGGCGAGCAGTGCCTTCACTGCCGGCGTCTCCTCGCGTTTCGAGGTGACGACCGGAGGCAACCCGCTGCCGGCTTCGATCTCGGAGTCCGGAGCACTGCCTCCGGGCGTGAGCTTTGTGAACAACGGGGATGGTACGGCGACAATCGTGGGCACTCCATCGATCGGCACTGCCCGGACATACCCGATCACCCTGACCGTCACCAACGCTTCTGGCTCGAGCACGCAGACCTTCACCTTGTCGGTCTTGGCCGGTGCTGTGCCATCCCTCGCACCGTTGTCCCCGGTGGCAGCGATGGCGCCGGCTCCCACAGGCGGCGGGTACTGGATCGCCAACTCCCTCGGCCAGGTCACCACCGAGGGAGCTGCCCGGTATGAAGGCTCCACGGGCCCCTGGGCGCCCGACGCGCCGGTCGTCGGGATCGCCGCAGCCCCGACAGGCAAGGGCTACTGGGAGGTGACAGCGGGGGGCGGGGTCTTCGCCTTCGGTTCGGCACAGTTCTCCGGGTCGATGGGCGGCAAGCCCCTCGACGCGCCGGTCGTCGGGATCGCCGCAGCCCCGACAGGCAAGGGCTACTGGGAGGTGGCCGCAGACGGGGGGGTCTTCGCCTTCGGTTCGGCACAGTTCTCCGGGTCCATGGGCGGCAAGGCGCTCGACGCGCCGATTGTCGGGATCGCCGCAGCCCCGACAGGCAAGGGCTACTGGGAGGTGACAGCGGGGGGCGGGGTCTTCGCCTTCGGGTCGGCGCAGTTCTACGGGTCGATGGGCGGCAAGGCGCTCGACGACCCTGTCGTCGGGATGGCCGCAGCCCCGACAGGGGGCGGCTACTGGGAGGTGGCCGCAGACGGGGGGATCTTCAGCTTCGGCAAGGCGCGCTTCTACGGGTCGGTTGCCTGAGGCACGGGGCCGACGCGCGACGGGCCTCAGGCAACGACGTTGGGAGGGACTCGCCCGTCGAGGACGTCGCAGATGCCCTGGGCGGCAAGCCGGGCCATCCGGGTGCGGGTGGCGGTGGTGGCACTTCCGATGTGAGGGAGCAGGACCGTGCGCGGGGCCCCGAGCAGGCGCGGGTTGATCCGGGGCTCGCCTTCGTAGACGTCCAGCCCGGCAGCGTAGATGGACCCGGTCTCGAGCGCGTCTACCAGCGCGTCCTCATCGACGACCGGCCCTCGCGCCGTGTTGACGAGGACCGCCGTTTCCTTCATGAGCCCGAGCTGGCGGCGTCCGATCAAGTGGCGGGTGTGGTCGGTGAGCGGCACGTGCAGGCTCAGGACGTCGGATGCCGACAACAACGCGTCGAGTGATGCCGTGTAGCCGGGCATACCGGTGTCCGTTCGGGAGTGGTGCAGGACCTCCATGCCAAATCCCGCAGCCCTGCGGGCCACCTCACGGGCGATGCGTCCGTAGCCCACGAGCCCGAGCACCGATCCGTGCACGTCGCGGGCCAAGTGGTCCGAGAAACCCCAGCCGTCCCATCGACCGTCCCGGAGGTCCCGCTCGGCCTCCGACGCCAGCCGGCATGATGCCAGAATGAGGAGAAATGCCACGTCGGCAGTGGACTCGTCGAGCACGCCGGGGGTGTTGCACACGGCGACTCCGCAGGACCGGGCCGCGTCCACGTCGATGTTGTCGTAGCCCACGGCCGCGTTCGCCACGACCCGGAGCCTTCCGGAGGCCCCGGCTCTGAGGACCTCGGCTGTGATCCGGTCGGAGAGCAGGCACAAGATGGCGTCCACTTCCGGCGCCGTGCCGACCAGCTCGGCGTGGCTGTAGGGCACGTCTGTTGCTCGCTGGACCACGACGTGGCCGACCTCGACCAAGGGGTCGAGCCCGCCCTCGGTGAGCTGGCGGGTCACCAGGACGCGGCCCACCTCAGTGGTGCGTGTAGTCGATCGGGCCGGCGCCTTTCACCCCGATGGCGAAGCAGAAGCAATGGATCGGAGCATGGTCGCTCACCGGACGGAGCGTGTGCACAGCGTTCGGGGGGATGTGCACCAAGTCCCCTTGGCGGATCTCCCTGCTCTCGTCTTCGATGGTCATGATGCCGCGACCGCTCAATACGTAGTAGAACTCGTGCGTCGGATGAGAATGTGGGTCGACAGCTCCGCCACCGGCCACTTCAAACTCGTTCACGAGCTCGAGAAACCCGCCGTCGGTCTCGTCTTTCATCTCCCGTGAATTCACCATCCACCAGACCGGGACCGTCCCGTTGTGCTCGACGATCGGTGCCGCGTCCTCGATGCTTCGAACGTCCATCTCTATGTGTCTCCTGCTCTCGCATGCCGAGTGGCCGGCGCATCCCTAGACTGCTCGTCGTCCAGACTAGGCGGCATGGCGCCGACCCGCACGGCGAGCTGCAACGGCATCGCGGCGAGCTGCGAGCTGCGGTGAGGTGCATCGAAGTGCTCACGGGGCTCCGAGCTCCCCGGTTATCGAGATCCCGGGGCTCCTGGCAGCCGGGAAGAAGGAGGGTTGCGGATGCAGGCAGGCGGGGGAGCGACGACCATGGTCCGTGCGGTACATCTCACGCCGTCGAGCTGGGAACCTTTTGGATGGATCCCCCTCTCGGACACCGATCCCGACGACGGGCGCAAGAGGCTGGAATTCGAATGGTCGGATCCCCATGTGAACATCATCGGGCATGCCCGTGATGAAGTTCCTGCGATCCCCGAGGGGTTGCGCTGCATGATGCTCTACCGCCACGCGACCCACACCCAGGTGCTCATGCCAATAGACCACCGATGCGTTATCGCAGTCGCGCCGCCCGGCCTCGCTCTCGAATCCGAGGAGGCTGCGTCCCAAATCCGAGCGTTCGTGATCGAACCGCTGGAGTCCTTGGTCTTGCATCGCGGGACCTGGCACTGGGGTCCGTTCCCCACCGACGAGGCGGTGGTCCGTCTCTTCAACGTCCAGGGGTTCGGTTATGCCGAGGACAACGAGATGGTAGACCTGGCTGCCCAGGGGATGGCGGTGGACGTGATCCTGCCGCGCTGAGCGCAGCTGGCAACCAAGATTCCGAAGAATCCGTGCAATCCCTGGAATCCCTGACATGATGCGGCCTGCTGGCGCAGCGGGCCGGGTGGATGAAGAGTGAGAGTGAGGAGGAAACGTGTCGATTCCCTGGGGGTACGAGGGCAAGCGGGTCATCGTGAGCGGTGGTGGCGGCAGCGGGATGGGTGCGGCCGTTGTCCGGGACCTGGTGGAGCTCGGGGCCGAGATCCACGTGCTGGACCTGAAGGAGCCGACGACACAGGTGGCCGGATACCACCACGTCGACCTGCGCGACCCAGGTGCCATCGAATCGGCGGTGGCAGCCGTGGGTGGGCGCGTCGACGCCCTCTTCAACTGCGCCGGTCTGCCCGGCCCTCCCCATTCCGGGCTCGACACGATGCTCGTCAACTTTGTCGCCGCAAGGCATCTCACCGAGCGGGTGGTTCCGCATATGGAGGGTGGAGGGGCGGTGGTCACCATCTCCTCGGCCGGCGGTATCGGCTGGGAGCACATGATGGAGGTGATCGCCGAGCTGCTGGCCTGTGAAGGTCCGGCTGCAGCGCGCCAGTGGCTGGAAGCTCGGCCGGAATTGGTGGGGGAGGGTTATTTGTTCTCCAAGCAGGTGATCATCGTGTGGACGCTGCATGCTGCGCTGGACCTTGCACCCAAAGGCATACGGGTCAACTGCACGAGCCCCGGCCCGACCGACACTCCGATGATGCCGTCGTTCGAGCAGTACATGGGCAAAGACTTCATGGACGCGTTCCCCAAGCCTCTTGGAAGGAACTCCACTCCCGAGGAGCAAGCGCACCTGCTGGTGTTCTTGAACAGTGACGCCGCGTCGTACATCACCGGGGCCAATGTCTACGCAGACGGAGGTTTCTGGGCCGGTCTCACCACCGGTCGCCTCGGCATCTGAGTGCAGCGCGAGCAGCGGTAGCCGTCACATCGTCCAACCTGAGAGGATCGCGCCAAGGACCGCGCCAAGGACCGCGTGGTCGGAGAGGTCGACCAACTCAGAGAGACCGTCAGGCGAAAAGGGCGCGGTGGATCATCGTCGTCAAGGTGTCGAGCGACTTCTCGTCCACCGGCTGTCCGACGAACTCCCTCAGGTAGTGGAACCGATCGAGCATGGCCAGCACCGCCATCCCGGCGACATCGGCATCGACGCCTTTCGCAGCCGGTGCCGAGGTGATCCGCTGGGAGAGGGCACCTGAAATGGTGGCAACCGTGAGGCGGACCTGATCTCCCAGCTCGGGGTCGAGTGACGCCAGATCGGTCCACGCTCGGAGGAGCGGGGCGTAGCGAACCCACAGAGACGAGTACCGGTCGACCCACTGGCGCAGCTCGTCCCAGTCCGTTCCGCCCGCGGGGGGATCACCGAGCACCTGGTAGAGCTCGCTCGCCTCGGCTGCGGCTTCGGCCACCAGCGCTCGGAGCAGGTCCTCTTTGTTCGAGAAGTAGAGGTAGAAGGTCCCATGGGAGGTCTTCGCGATCTCCACCACGTCGTTCACCCGGGTGGCGTGGTAGCCGCGGCGGTCGAACGCCTCCATGGCCGCGTCGAGCAGCTTGCGCATCGTTCGCCGTCCCTGGTGGCGAAGGGCCCGTCTGCTCGCGGGTGCGCCGCCTGGGCTGCCTGTGCCGCCGGCACCACCTCTGCCGGCGATCTCCTCGCGTGCCGGCGACGTCGGACCCACCCGGGGGTCCGAGAGAGGAACGGGCGGGCGTGACGCAGCCTTCGGCTTGGGCTCCGCACCGACTCGGGAGGGGGCCGAACGCCCCCGACTGCGTGCTTGCCCCATGGAGTGAGGATCGTAGTGGCTGCTCATCCACCCTGACGGCCGTGTCACATTTTCGCCGGCTGCAGGTCGCCCGCGGCCCGCTTCCTTCTTCTCGCTGCCCGTTTCCCGCGGCCCGCTGCCCACTGCTCGCCATGTGCTCACAACCCGCGCGTACTGCCGTGCACCCGCGCGCTGCGCTCCGCGGCACTCCTCTCGGGGGGCGGCGCGGGCCGCGGGTACCCTGATCAGGTGAACAGGCGATGGTACCCGGGCCGGAAGACATCACGGTGAGCCGTGCTCCAGAGGTAGGAGCCACGCTGGAGGCGGCGGTGGATCGCCATGTTCAGCCAGGCGACACCGTCCACGTCATGCTCGGCCACAGCAGGTGGACGGCGGCGGCCAGGGAGTTGGCCCGCCAGCAGTGGGGACAGGATCCCGGGTTCACGCTCGTGATGACCAGCCTGGGGGCACTGAGCGCACTGTTTTTCGAGGGAAAGATGCTCCGGCGAGTGGTCACCGCGTACTCGGGCAACAGCTTTCCGACGTACTCACCCAATCCGATCTTCACTCGGGCCTACCAGTCGGGAGAGGTCTCGGTGGAGCACTGGTCGATCCTCACGCTGGCCCAGCGACTCGAAGCTGCGGCCCGCGGTTTGCCGGCCGTGGTGACGGGATCGCTCCAGGGATCGTCGATGGAGTCGAACCCCGCATTCTCCGTCGTCGCTTCACCGTTCACCGGGGACGGAGAGGCGGAAAGAGGCACGGGGGGCGACAGGCACGCAGACGTGAAAGGAGGTGGGGAAGGCGGAGTAGTCGAGCGTGGCAGCCAAGCGTCCTCGGGCGACGGGATCGGCTTGGTGGCACCGCTGGCTCCCGACGTCGCGCTCCTCCACGCTGCCGTGGCGGACCGGCACGGGAACCTCGCGCTCTCCGAGCCCCTGCTCGAAGGCGTGTGGGGAGCCTGGGCCGCTCGACGCGGAGTGGTCGCAACCGTCGAGCGCATCGTAGAGAGCCTGGACGGTTACGGGCACCGGGTGAAGATCCCCGCCCACCGGGTGCTGGCGGTCGTGGAGGCGCCTTTCGGGGCGCACCCCGGCGGCTGCTACGCCGCCGGGCTCCCGAGCCGGAGCTACGGCGAGGACGTCGAGTTCTGGATCGCTGCCGCCGCCGCAGCCCGCGAGGACTTCGGGAGCTTCGCGCGCACCTACGCCCTCGATCCCTCGGACCACGACTCGTACTTGAAGGCGATCGGCGGCGAGCGGCTCGGGTGGTTGGAGGGGCGCAGCGATCCAGAGAGCTGGCACGAAGATGCAGCCAGCCACCCTGTCCAGGCCGAAGAGCCGATCAGCCGCTGGGAGGTGGCGGCCTCTTTTGGGGCCCGAGAGGTGGAGACGACCGTCGACCGGGTCGGTGCCGACGCGGTCCTCGCCGGCGCCGGCGTGGCCAACCTGGCGGCGTGGGTCGCCGTGGCTCGCGCCCGAGCCCGGGCCGGCAGCTCGGGGCCAGGCGTCCGCCTGACCGCCGAGCTGGGGCTCTGGGGGTACGAGCCGACGCCGGCCGATCCCTACATCTTCAACCACCGGGTGTTCCCCGGGACCCCATTCCTCTCCGACGCGTCGACGGTGCTGGGCATGGTGGTCGGGGGACCCGGGACCGTCGTGGTGGGGTGTCTCGGCGCCGCCGAAGTGGACCGGTTCGGCAACCTCAATTCGACCCAGCTCGGCAGTGGTCGGTTCCTGGTGGGCTCGGGCGGGGCGAACGACGTGGCGAGCCGCTCTGCGGCGTGCGTGGTGGTGACCTTGGCAAACCCCGAGCGGCTGCCCGATCGCGCCGCCTACGTGACCTCACCGGGCCATCGAGTCACCAGTGTGGTCACGGATCGGGGGATCCTGCGCCGCCTCGACGGGATCCTGAGGGTGGCGGCGGTGCCCGCCGGGCCCGGCACGTTGGCCGACAGGGTGAACGAGATGGTCGCGTCGTGCGGTTGGACGCCCGAGGTCGCCTCCCGGGTGGACGAGCTCGAACCGGTCACCGAGAGAGAAGTGATGGCCCTGCGTGAGTTCGACCGCGAACGGCTGTTCCTCAGTTGAGCCGTCGGATGCCATGCCGCCTGGAGCAGGGGAAGCACAATCCTGCCGGAGTGGTATGCGGGTCGGGGGGTGAGAGGCTACAGTGACCGCGTTCACTGACGTGGATGTCACAGAACTGCGGGTTTTCGAGAGACGTGAGCGCGAGGTCGGCCAGGTGCGGACCCGCCGGACATGAAGGGGGCGGCATGAAGTCCATCATCAGGCGAGGAGCACTCCCCGTCGCACTGGCCATCTCGATGGCCGTCGTCGCGGCGGCCTGCAGCACAAGCTCGACCAGTTCGGCCAGTTCGGCCAGTTCGGTGCCCGGAGTGACCGCGACGGCGATCAACGTCGGTGCGGTCTCCACCCTCAGCGGGCCGATCGCCGCCAACTTCGAGGCCATGGTGCCGGGTGTGGAGGCCTACTTCGACACCGTGAACGCCCAAGGCGGCGTGGACGGCCGCAAGATCAACATGGCCTACAGCTTGAACACAGGAGGGAACCCGACGGACTTCGGCTCTCTCACCGAGACGCTCATCAACCAGGACCACGCGTTCGCTGCCGTCGGCATCGCCACTGCTTTCTTCAAGCCGACATACTACGTACAGACCGACACCCCCACCTACGGGTTCAATGTGACCGGGACATGGACAAAGCACCCCAACCTCTTCGCCTCCGGGGGCTCGGTCCTCTACTACACATCCCTCGGGACCTACGCTGCCTACCTGGCCAAGCAGACCGGCGCCACCAAGGTGGGACTGCTCGCGTACAACGTTGCCGGCTCGGGTCCGGCCTGCAAGGCGGCCGCCAGCATCTTGCGCCGTGACGGGGACGACGTCGCGTACACAGACTTGAACGTGGAGTACCCGGGTACGACGTCGGCCTCCGACGTCCAGAGGATGCAGCAGGTCGGCGTGAACTTGATCGTGAGCTGCATGACAGTGACAGGCAATATCACCATGGCCCGGGCGATCCAGCAGTACGGGATGAAGACCCAGCAGCTCTGGCTCAACGGCAACACACAGTCGGTGCTGGACAAGTACACGACACTCATGAAGAACGTCTACTTCATCGAGACACACGTGCCCTTCGGCGCGCCGACGAAGTACTACCCGGGGCTGGCGCAGTACCTCACTTCGATGGAGAAGTACGAGCCTCAGTACGTCTATGACCAGACCGCCATGTTGGGATGGCAGGCGGCCGTGCTCTTCGTCGACGGTGTGAAAGCCGTCGGGAGCAATCTCACCCAACAGGCGCTCATCGACGCGACGAACAAGATGACCGACTTCACGGCCAATGGGCTCATCGCACCGGTCGACTGGACGACGGGGCATACGACAGCCAAGCCCCCCTACTGCAGTGTGTTCATCCAGGTGGAGGGCAAGTCCTTCGTGACTCGCTTTGCCCAGGGCCATCAGGTGTTCGTCTGCTTCGGGGGCACACTGAAGCCGGTGACCGTGGCGCCGAAGGCGGGGACCCCGGGCGTCTGATGAAGCGCTCGCGGCCGGGCAGTAGGTCCGAGACGCGGCCCGGAGGAGAGTAGGGGACGTGGCCAACTTTCTGGGGTACGCAGTTCCCGGGATCCCCTACGGCTGCACGTACGCGCTGTTCGCCGTCGGCCTCGTCCTCACCTACCAGGCGACGGGGGTGTTCAACTTCGCCTTCGCCGCCCAGGCGTACGTCTCCGCGTACCTCTTCATGTACTTCACCCAGAACGGGGACTTGCCGACGTGGGCCGCGTTCATCGTCTCGGTGGTCGTCATCGCTCCGCTGCTCGGTTGGCTGCTCGACTACTTCTTGTTCAGGAGGATCCCCAACACCCAGGTCATGGCGAAAGTGGTCACCGGGATCAGTCTCCTGGTCGGGATCCCGAGCCTGCTCACAGTGGCGTTCGGCAGCCAGAACCTCACGGACGCGCCGAGCATCCTGTTCAGCCCGAACGTCGTGTACTTCCACCTCTTCGGTCTCGAGCAGGTGCCGATCGACGGCATCTTCCTGAGCACGGTCGTGGTGACGGTGGTTGCCTTGGTGGCCCTCGTGATCCTCATCCGCTTCACCAGCCTCGGTCTCAAGATGCGCGCCGCGGTGGAGAGCCGTCGGCTGGTCCAGCTCGACGGGGTGAACGCCACGAAGGTCGTGGGGAGCGCGTGGATGATCGCTGGTCTGTTCGCCGGGTTGGCCGGGGTACTCCTGGCCCCCCAGTTCGCCGTGCTGCAGTCGCAGAACTACATCACCCTCATGGTGACGGCGATCGCTGCGGCCGCATGGGGCGTGTTGCGGTCGATGCCGATCGCAGCGGGGGTCGCCGTGGTCCTCGGGATCGTGGAGCTCATCGCCCAGGGGTACCTGCCCACCGGAGGCTTTCTCTACGACGCCGTGCTGCCGGTCCTGCCGATGATCGTGCTGGTGGCCGCGCTCTTGCTCATGCCCGGGATGCGGACAATCGAGCATGCCCGTGACCCGCTGGCGTCAGTCGACCCGCCGACGCCGCCGATATCGTCGACGCTGCGGTCGCCGACCATGGACCGGATCATCAAGACCGGCTGGTGGGCCCTTTTGGCGGTGTTCGTCATCTCGATGCTCAGCTGGGTGCCGCGTACCTGGGAGAACGTCTTCAACCAGGGCATTGCTTTCTCGGTGATCTTCCTGTCCATCACCCTCATCACCGGCATGGGTGGCCAGCTCTCCCTCGCCCAGGCGACCCTGGCCGGGGTCGGGGCGTTCACGGCCGGTCAACTGGCGCTCCACTTGGGTCTCAACCTCCTGGTGGGTGGCATCGTCGGTGCCGCCGCCGCCGCGGTGGTGGCAGTGCTGCTCGCCCTGCTCTCGCTCCGTCTGAAAGGTCTTGGCCTGGCCCTCATGACCTTGGCCGCGGGGCTGGTCTTCACCCTGGCGGTCTTCCCGCGCCCGTCGGTCAGCGAGACCACCAACGGCATCGCCCTCCAGAGCAAATGGATCGGCCTCGGCATCTTCAATCCCAATGGACGAGCCTTTTTCATCCTGGGAATGATCGTCCTCACCGTGGTCACGCTCGGCATCATCCAAGTCCGCAAGGGCACGGTGGGGAGCTACTTGACGGCGCTGCGCGGGAGCGAGACTGCGGCGAGCGGGATCGGCATCAACCCCAGCCGTCAGCGCGTGATGATCTTCGCGCTCTCCGGCGCCGTCGCCGGGATCGGCGGGACCCTTTACTCCATCCAGCAGACCCACGTGACACCCAACGTCTTCGGGTACCAGTTCTCGCTCGTGTTCGTGGTGGTGGTGGTGACCACCGGGGTGAGCACCGTGGAAGGCGCCATCCAGGCCGGCATCGGGCTCACGCTGTTCGAGCAGATCGTGACGTACCTTCCCGGGAGGTTTGGCGGGAACAGTCTGGTGTTCGTCTTCTTCGCGTTCGGAGCGCTCACCTACGCCTCTCACCCCGAAGGGGTCCTCGAATTCCAGCGGCGCCGCTGGACCGGCCGGTTCGACCGGCTGCTGTTCACGAAGGACGATCTGGGGAACCCGTCAGCCGGCAGCGGAGGTGGTGTGCCGACCCCGCCGGCCCCGCCGACCGCGGCGACCCTGCCGGGCGTGGCCCCCGGTGTGGTCGCCCCGGCAGCGCCCGGCGCGGGAGCCGAGAACCGGTTCGAGCTGCCGTACCATGGTTGACCCGCCTGCTTCCTGGTCGGTCCCCCAGACCACGGCCCCCCCCACGCTCGGCCCGTTGTTCGGCCGCAGGACGCAGCCGGGCCAGCTCTTGGGCGATCCCGGACCGCTGCTCGTCGTCAGAGGCGTCTCCAAGTACTTCGGCGGCGTCCAAGCTGTGCGCAATGTCACGTTCGCCGTCGACCCCTGCGAGTCCGTGGGGCTTGTCGGCCCGAACGGCGCCGGCAAGACCACCTTGTTCAACTGCGTCTGCGGGCAGCTCCGTCCCGAGGAGGGTTCGATCGAGTTCGTCGGGACCGACCTCGGACGCTTGCCCACTTACCGCCGGGCCCGCCTCGGGATCGGCCGGACCTACCAGCGTGTCGAAGTGTTCTCCGACATGACGGTCCGCGAGCATGTCCTCGTGGCCGAGCGGGCTCGCAAGGGAGACGGGAGGCTGTGGCGCGACCTGTGCAACCTCGGCTCGCCGAGCGTCGAGGAGCGGACCAAAGTGGAGATGGTGCTCGAGACGGTTGGTCTGACCGCCGTGGCGGACACCCCGGTCTCGGCGTTGGGGCTGGGCATGTGCCGGCTCGTGGAGCTGGGACGGGCCCTGGTCGGTGAGCCCAGACTCCTCATGGCCGACGAGCCTTCGTCGGGATTGGACGAGCACGAGACCAGTGACCTCGCCGGTGTGCTGCGCATGCTCCAGGCCGAGCGAGGGATGGCAGTGCTCCTGGTCGAGCACGACTTGGCCATGGTGAACGAGGTGGTCGACCGGACCATCGTGATGGACCTCGGGCAAGTCATCGCCGAGGGCACGTTCGACCAGGTGATGTCGGATCCCCACGTCCGCCATGCCTACTTGGGGCGGGCCGGATGAGTGGGCCTGGCGCTCCCGCGCTCGAAGTGGACGGGGTCAGCGCCGCCTACGGCCCCTACCGGGCGCTCTTCGACGTCTCGTTCCGCGTGCCGGTCGGCTCGGTGGTCGCGCTCCTCGGTTCGAACGGCGCCGGCAAGTCGACGGTGGCGCGGGTGGTGTCGGGTCTCCTCCCGTCGACGTCGGGGACGATCCGGCTCGGCGACGAGGACGTGACGGGATGGCCGGCGCACCGGGTGGCCCGGGCCGGCATGGCCCACGTCCCCGAAGGCCGCGGCATCTTCGCCAGCCTTTCGGTGGAGGAGAACCTCGTCGTGGCCTTCCGCCAGCGGGCCGGCCGGCGCCAGGTTGCCAGCGCGCTCGAGCGGGCTTACCAGGCGTTCCCCATCTTGGGAGAGCGGCGCAAGCAGCGGGGGGGCACTCTCTCGGGCGGCCAGCAGCGCCTCCTCTCGCTGGCGAAGGTGCTCGTGGTCCCTCCTCGGGTGCTGGTGGCCGACGAGCTGTCGCTGGGGCTCGCACCGGTGGTAGTCGATGCCGTCTACGACGGTCTGCGGTCCATCAACGCAGCGGGGACCGCGATCCTGGTCGTCGAGCAGCAGGTGGACCGAGCGCTTGACTTGGCGCATGGTGCCGTCGTGCTCGAGCACGGGTCCGTGGCGTTCGTGGGACTGGCGCAGAATGCGCTTGCCGCGGTAGAGCGGGTGCTCGCGATGCGCGGCGAGCAGGGATCGGTCCACGCGGGCTGAGGAGAGCGCCGGCACCTCCGGCGCGCTCGCCGGACGAAGGACGGCGACGGAGTGAAGGGAGCAAGATGAGCAGTGGAACGCGCGAAGCGGTGATTGTCGACGTCCTGAGGACCACGTTCGGAAAGAGCGGTGGGGCATTGGCCAACTGGCATCCGGTCGACCTCCTGGCACTGGCGTTGCGCACGCTGGTGGATCGCACCGGGGTCGACGCCGACCGCGTCGACGACGTGATCGGGGGCTGCGTCAGCCAGGTCGGAGAGCAGAGCACCAACGTGGCTCGCAATGGCTGGGTGGCGGCCGGGCTGCCCCAGCACGTACCGGCCACCACGGTGGACCGTCAGTGCGGTTCGTCCCAGCAAGCCATGCACTTCGGCGCGGCCGGCGTGGTTGCCGGGCACTACGACCTGGTGGTGGCGTGCGGCGTCGAAGCGATGAGCCGCGTCCCCCTGGCTTCCAATGCGCGCGGCGGCACCGGGCCGTTCCCACCATCGTTCTTGGAGCACATCGACGGCCGGCTGTGGGCACAGTTCAGGGTGGCCCAGGTCCTGGCCGAGCGCTGGGGGATCACGAGGGAGGACATGGACGCGTTCTCCTTGGAGAGCCACCGCCGGGCCGCCGAGGCGTGGGACTCGGGGCACTTTGCCAAAGAGGCCATCCCCGTGCCGATCAAAGCCGAGGACGGGTCGTACACCGGCGAGATGCTCCAATCCGACGAGGGGATCCGCCGGGGCGGCTCCATGGAGAAGCTGGCAGCGCTGGCCCCGGCGCAGAGCTGGGAGCCCGACACGGCCCCGGACATCACGGCGGGGAACTCCTCGCAGACCACCGATGGCGCGTCGGCCATGCTCATCGCCGAGCGTTCGGTAGCCGAACGTCTCGGGTTGCCGATCAGGGCGAGGTTCGCACACTTCGCCGTCGGCGCCGAGGATGCCGCGATCGTTCTGTCGGCACCGGTGCCGGTCACCCATCGGCTGCTCGAACGATCAGGGATGAAGATCGACGACTTTGACGCCATGGAGTGCAACGAGGCCTTCGCCGTGATCGCGCTCATGTGGCAACGGGCGTTCTCAGCTGACCCGAGCAAGCTCAACCCCCACGGCGGAGCGGTGGCCATCGGCCATCCGCTGGGCGCCACCGGCGTCCGCATGGCCGCCACGTTGCTGAACGAGCTGGAAGCCACCGGCGGCCGCTACGGCTTCCAGACCATGTGCGAGGGAGGCGGCCAGGCGAACGCCACGGTGATCGAGCGTCTCGACTGAGGACGGTCGGCCGCCGGGCCGGCCGCGCCGGAGTGTCAGGAGGACTCGGCGTCCACTTCGAGCAGTGCGCGGGTGTCCACGTCGTAGACGAAGCCGCGCACCTGGTCACGATGAGGTACGAAGGGGTTCGTACGGATCCGCGCCATCGACTGGCGGACATCGGCCACCGGATCGGTGAACGACTCGAGTGCCCACGCCGGCCGCTGGCCGGTCTCGGCTTCCAGGTCAGCTTTGAACGCGTCGTCGCTCACCTTCTGCATGCCGCAGTCGGTGTGGTGGACGAGGACGACCTCGATCGTGCCCAGCACCCGCTGGGACAGCACCAGCGAGCGGATCACGTCGTCAGTGACCACGCCACCGGCGTTGCGCATGACGTGGGCATCACCGATCTGGAGGCCCAGGAGCCCGAAGAGGTCGATGCGGCTGTCCATGCACGCGACCACGGCCACAGCGAGCCGGGGCCGAGCCCCGTCGTTCGGCTCGCCACGGTGCGCCTGGGCGTAGCGCCGGGCCGCGTCGACCAGCTTCTCGGTGACGCCGCTCACCGACGAACCTCGGTCATGGGAGGCACACCTCCGGCAGCGGCCAGCGGTAGAGGCGCGCGGCGTTGTCGTGGGTGAGCCGGCGCAAGTCCTCGACTGCGAGATGGCTCCAGCATCGTTCGATCACCTCCTGGGTGTCAGGCCACGTCGAATCCCCGTGAGGGTAGTCCACCTCCACCATCACGTGATCGGCGCCGATCGCGTGGATCGTGTCGATGGTGGACGGGTCGTCCAAGGTACAGAACCAGAAGTTCCGGCGCAGGACTTCGGCCGGCCGGAGCCCGTCCCCCGTTGGCACGCCGCTTTGGGCCTGCGTCCCGAAGTCGCGGCCATACCCCGATCGGTCCACGATGTTCTCCAGGCGATCGAGGAGCATCGCGACCCAACCGATCCCGCCTTCGCTCATGGCGATCCGGATCTCGGGGAAGCGCACCGCGAGCCCGGACCAGAGCCACTCGGCACAGGCGGTCAGCGACATCTGGCCGAAGAGGGTGGCGCCGAGCTGGACGAGCGGACCGTCTGCGGGCATGTCGGGCATGCCCGACGACCCGACGTGGAGCGAGATCACCGTTGTCGTCTCCTGGCACGCCGCGACGTAGGGGTCCCAGTACCCGGAGAAGATGCTCGGGAGCCCTATCCGGTGCGGGCGCTCGGGGAGGGTCACCGAGCGAAAACCCCGCTCGGCATTGCGCCGGATCTCGGCGGCCCCGGCCTCGGGATCGGTGAGGAAGGTGATGCCGCAAGGGATGATCCGCTCGGGGTACGGCTGCCACCATGTCTCGTAGAGCCAGTCGTTGAACGCCCGGGTCACCGCGAGGCCGAGGACCGGATCGCTCGCCTCGGAATAGACCCGGCCGCAGAACCCGGTGATCTGCGAGGGGAAGTTCAGCGAAGCCCAAACCCCGTTGAGGTTCATGTCGGCGATCCGCGCGTCGATGTCCCAGCATCCTGGTCGCATGTCCTCGAAGCGCGTCGGCTCCAGCGTCACGTGCTCGGGGCGACGTCCCGCGACGGCGTTCACCCCGACCTGGGTGAAGCGCTTTCCGTCGAACTCCCAGACCTGATGGCCATTGCGGGTCTCGACGATCTTGGGTGCCTGATCGGCGAGATCATGGGGGAGGCGGCCCACGAACATGTCGGGGGGCTCGACGAGGTGATCGTCGACCGAGATCACCGTGTAGCGCACCTCACGGGGCGCGGGGTCCGGCAGGAGGAGATTGGAGCCGGCTCGGGACCGTGCGCTGGGTGCCACCCTCCGAGTATTCCCGATGGCGCTGCCCCGCGCACGCCCGCAGCCGCTCGTCGGCTTGCCCGCACCCGCACCCGCTTGCCCGCACCGGTGTGCCCGTTCGAGCTGAGGACGAGCCGTGGAGCGTCGGGACAAGGTGGGCGTGCCGGCCTCCGGTATTCGGTAAGGTCCGCAACGTGCCGACCCCGTCCACCGACCAACTGCTTCGAAACTCCAAGATCGTGATCACCGGCGTCACCGGTCAGGTGGCCGAGCCGGTGGCGATGGCGCTGGCCGGAGGCAACGAGGTGTACGGGGCGGCTCGGTTTTCCGACGCCGCCGCCCGCGGGCGCCTCGAGGCCGCGGGCGTGCGCTGCGTCCCGGTCGACCTGGCATCAGGGGACGTTTCCGCCCTCCCGGCCGATGCGGACGTGGTGCTGAACTTCGCCGTGGCGAAGACCGGTGACTGGGGTGTGGACCTCATGGCCAATGCTGGTGGCGTGGCCTGGTTGATGGAGCACCACCGCCAGGCCCGGGCGTTCCTCCACTGCTCGTCGGCGGCGGTGTACCGTCCCGCAGGGCACCGCCGATTGGGGGAGACAGCTCCGCTCGGCGACAATCACGGCGTGTGGCCGTTCCTTCGGACCTACAGCATCTCCAAGATCGCTGCCGAGACCGCCGCCCGGTGGGGAGCGGTTCGATTCGGGGTGCCACCACCATCGCCAGGCTGTCCGTCCCCTACGGGGACCGGGGCGGCTGGCCGGCCATCCACCTCGAGATGATGATCAACGGATCGCCCATTCCGGTGCACGTGGACCAGCCCAGCGTGTACCGCCCACTGCACCACGACGACATCGTGGGCACCCTTCCCGGTCTGCTCGGCGGGGCGTCCGTGCCCGCCACCGTGGTCAACTGGGGCGGCGACGACGCGGTGAGCATCGGGGAGTGGTGCGGGTACCTCTCGGAGCTGACCGGGCTACCGGCCACTTTCCAACGTACGTCGGAGACCATCGACAGCGGAGATCTGGACCTGACCCGCATGCACCAGCTCGCGGGCGAGACGGCGGTGGACTGGCGTGAGGGCTTGCGGTCCATGGTGGCGGCCCGCCACCCTGAGCTGCTGGTGAACTGAACGGTCAGGCGGTGAAGCTCAGTCCCAAGCAGATCGCGGCATCAGCGGCCGGGGCCATCCTGGCAGCGGTGGCGGCGTCGTTGTTCGGAGAGAAGGGCACGATCATCGGGGTGGCCCTGGGGAGCGCGGTGGCCACGACCGCAACCGCGTTGGTCGCCCAGTCCATCGAGAAGACCCACCACGCGGTGAAGCAGGTGGTGGTCAAGGTGCCAGGGCGTCCGTCGATCCTTCGAAGTCTTGGCACCACCGAGGCTGCAGGTGAGGTCACCGAAACTGCAGGAGCGGTCAGCGAGGCCGCCGGTGAGGTGGAGATCGGGACTGACGAGTCCCCCGTGCTCGAAGCGGATGTGGCTGGCGATGCGGCCGCGCAAGGAGTGGCTGGCGATGCGGCCGTCGAAGAGACGGCCGAACGTCGCCTGGTGGCTCGGAGCCGCGGAAGCGGGCGGAGGCCGGCGTGGCGTCCATCCTCGAGTGGAGACGGACAGGGTCATCCTCAGGAACGGGCACCCGCCATCTCCGGAGTCCACTTGAACTGGTGGGTGCTCGCCGTGTCCATGCTGGCCGTCTTTGTCGTCGCAGTAGGCGTCATCACTGCTTTCGAGTTGCTCGCCGGGCGACCTCTGTCGTCAGTTCTCGGATCAAGCCCGGCCACCGGTGGGACTTCGGCAGGCAGCCTCTTTGCCCCTTCGCCAACGACCCTCCCTCCGCTTCCGACGACCACCTCCACCACGTCTTCCACGACCACTTCGACCACTTCGACCACTTCGACCACGACCGGTGCAGGAACGGCGACCTCAGTTCCCGGATCGACCACCACCACGACCGGTCCGGGAACGACGACCTCAGTTTCCGGATCGACCACCACGTCGACCTCCACGTCGACCACGACCACGACCACGACTACGAGCACGACCACGACTACGACCACGACCACCCCTTCGACGACTTCCACGCCGGGTGGATGAGGGCGGAAATGCGCAGAGCCCAGCGTTCGCGAAAGCAAGCCCCTCACAGTCGACGGGACCAGGCGGTGCTTCTCTCATTCGACAGCCGCGGCCACCTCGGGCTGTCGATTGGCGTGCACGTCCTGAGGCAATGGGACGATGCGCGACGTGCCGTTCTGCGCTCCGGAGACGAGAGCGACGATCGTTGTTCTGGCGCGTCGTTCGTTGCGGTCACTGGCTGGGTAGGAGTCCAATATTGCCAACTTCCGCGTCCGAACTGTCACGTGGGTTCGACACGTTGCAGGAGACGGCGGGTCGCCGCTTCCAACACGGGGAGGTCTTCTTCCACAGTCGCAGCGAGGATAGCGTGAGAGGAGTCGAAGTAGCGGTGGGCAAGCCGGTCGCGCATTCCTGCCATCTGGGTCCAGGGCAGGTCCGCCTCGGTCGCGAGCAGGTCAGCGGGTAGGGCCTTGATGGCCTCGCCGATCTCGATGAGGCGAACGCGTACAGCATCGAAAACGAGCCCATCATGGAGATCACCACGCTGCAGGTGAATGGCGATCGTGTCGATGGCAACCAGGATGTCTTCCAGGCGTTGATAGTCGCGTCGGCTCACAGAGCGACGGCCTCGGCGAGCACATCTCCGACGAGACTTACTTTGAGGTCCCCGGAGGGAACCAGATCGACGGGGGCGTTCAGCAGGGCTTCGAGTCGGGCTTGGCAACGGGCCAAACCGAGGAGACCGACCTTGGCGGGGACGTCAACGAGCAGGTCGATATCGCTGCCGGGCTTGTCGTCTCCACGTGCGGCGCTACCGAAAAGGCGTGGGTTGGTCAACCCGTGACTTTCAAGGAGCGCCACAATCTCCCGACGGTGCTCTCTGACCCTTCGGGCGAGCGGACCGTCGATGCTTTGGACATCGAGCGCAGAGCAGACACGGACCTCGAGGTCGGAGCCGGTTGCCTCGATGAGACGGGCGAGGGTGGGCAACGAGGGCTGCCGAGCGCCGGACTCATAGGCGCTGATGACGCTTTGCGTCAGGCCAGCCCGGCGAGCCAACTCCGCTTGGGACAGACCAACTCGCCGTCGAGCCGTGCGGAGAAGCATACCGGCGGCCTCCATGACCAAAACTATAGCGGATCGTCGATATTCCTGCCACGTTTGCTCCAGCCGGCACCACGATCCGCCGACTCCTCTCGACCACCCGAGGTGTCCTTCTGCGCTGCGGCTCCGGCAGTGAGGGTCGTCGTTGTGGTACGCCGTTCTGTAGCACCACGCCCGAAGGTCGCCGGTTCGGTCATGGGGTCAAGTCCAGACGAGTGGTGCAAGACGACCACCGCACCAATCGTGTTGATTGGCCAACTGGCTACGTCGAGTTCGGCAGTCGTCACCTCCTCGCCTCCAGCGACTTCGCCGGCGATCAGGTGCATGCGGGCCTTGGTGAGGGACTCGGTGGACATGTAGCGCCGGGCGACCCTGCCGCGGCAGCAGGGGCGGCAATTGCCGACGCAGACGCAGACATTGCCACCATCACCGCCGAGACCGCCACGCACATCCACGGCAGCCAGCCCGCGGTTCCACGAGATCGGCGCATCACTCCCCCCTTTAGCAAGCGACCGGCTGGTCGTCTTGCCTTGCGCCCTCACCTTGCGGCACCGTCGAGCCAGGGCATGTGGAACTTCAGACTTTTATCGGTGCCCCCCACCTGACCTCAGTCTAGGGCAGAAGTGCGCCTGTCGCCCGATCCGTGCCCACGCCACTCGGCTCGCGAACTGCCGGTTCGTTTCGCACCCTTCTTTCGTGAGCACGGCCTTCTCGGCTGCACCGGGCGCCGCACAAGTCCGGAGCCGCCGCCACATGCCAGCGTGAGGATCGCACGGCGCCGCAGCGGACGGGGTGGACGGCGCCCGTGGGGAGGAGTGGCGCTGGTCGTACCGGTTTTGGTGTCCTCACCAACCCTTGAATTCAGCAGGGCGGCGCTCGACGAAGCTGGTGATCCCTTCCCGGGAGTCTTCGGTGTGGGTGATCAGCTCTTGGGCCATGGCTTCGTCGGCCAGTGCGGTGGACCGGTCTACGTCCAGGGCGCGGTTGGTGAGCCACTTGGCCACGCCGATGGCCTTGGTCGGCCCTTTGGCCAGCCGGCCCGCCAGCTCTTCGAGCACGGTCCGCAGCTCGCTGCGCGGCACCACGCGGTTCACCAAACCCATCCGCAGGGCGTCGGCCGCCGGCACGTCGTCCCCGAAGAAGAAGAGCTCTTTGGCTCGCTGGATCCCCACCAGCCGGGCCAGGAGCCAGGCCCCCCCGGCATCGGGGGCGATACCTCGGCGGATGAACACCTCGATGAACTTGGACTCTTCGGCGGCCACGACCATGTCGCAGGCGAGTGCCAAGTGCATGCCGCCACCCGCTGCCGTCCCGTTGACTCCGGCGATCACCGGCTTCTCGCAGTCGAGCACCGCGGACACCAGGCGCTGCCAGCCGAGGCGAATGGTCCGGGCTCCGTCCCCCATCGCGTTGTCGGGGGCGCCTTCGGGCCGCGGCCGCGCCGCCGCTCGTCCGCCGCGAAGGTCGGCTCCGGTGCAGAACGCCTTCTCCCCGGCTGCGGTGATGACCACGACGCGCACCGCGAGGTCGGCCGAGGCCTCGTCGAGCCACGACGAGATCTGGTCCCGCATGGCCGCCGTCATCGCGTTCCCTGCGTCCGGACGGTTCAGCACGATCCATGCCACGCCATCGTCGATCGTACGCACGACGTCCTGGCCGGTGTCGTTTGGCTCGCTCATTCCCCATGTTCCTTTCTGAATCGCTGAATCCGCCCACCGCTCAACCCGCCTACCGCTCAACCCGCCCACCGCTCGACCCGTCCACCGCCCGATCCGCCCACCGAGCTGCCCGCGTCCGAGGTGCGGGATCGGAAGCGCCGACGTTACGCGGTCACGACCAGAGCGTCGGCGGCCACCGCCTTCGACGGTCCGGCCAGCAAGGGGTTCACATCCATCTCGGCGATGTCGCCGGAGAAGTCCATGGCCAGGTGCTGGATGGCCATGATGGCGTCGACCAGCGCGCCACGGTCGGCAGCGGGCTGTCCTCGCACCCCCCTGAGCAATGCCGCCCCTTGCAGCTCATCGAGCATCCGGGCAGCTTCGGCCGCCGGGAACGGGGGCACTCGGAAGGTCACGTCCCGGAGCACTTCGACAAATACCCCTCCCAGACCGAACATGACCACCGGTCCGAAGAGCTCGTCGTGCGCCAGCCCGAGCACCGTCTCGATACCTCGCGCCTGCTCGGCGACGAGGACGCCGTCGATCGCCGCGTCGGGCGCGGCAGCACCGGCTCGATCGAGCAGGGCCCTGTACGTGCGCCGGACCTCGGCTCCGGTGCGGACGCCGACTTCCACCAAGCCGAGGTCGGACTTGTGGGGGATGTCTGCCGAGGCCACCTTCATGACCACCGGGAACCCGGCCCGCTCCGCCGCTTTGACCGCCTCGGCCGCGCTGGTCACCACCCGCTCTCGTGGGGTGGCGATCCCGTACGCCTTGAGGAGCGCTTTGGACTCCTGCTCGGACAACGTGCTCCCGCCGGGCCGCCGGCGCCCTCGGGGTGCGACGATACGCTGCGCGGCCGTCGAGGACTTGGTGCGGGTACGGACCGGGTGGGCGAACGGCGAGCGGTAGCCGTCCACGAATCGATGGTGCTCGAAGTAGGCACTGGCGGCCATCACGGCATTGGTGAACGTGCGGAACGTCGGTACCGCGCTCTTGAGGAGGTTCTCCCTGTAGGCGGCCTCGTCCCCGGTGGGGGAGCCCCAGACGACCAGCATCGGCTTGTCGGTGCGAGCTGCGGCGGCGACCAGGTCAGCCGTCAGCTTGTCGGCCATGGAGGCCAGCGCACCGGTGATCGGGCACAAGATGAGATCCACGTTCGGGTCGGCGATGATCGCGTCGATGATCTTGGGTCCTCGCCAGTCGCGCACGGGTGGACCCCCGTTGTCGACCGGGTTGGAAACCCTCAGGTAGGGCGGGATCCACTCGTGGAGCTGGCGCTGAGTCTCGGCCGTGAGCTTCGGGAGCTCGAGCCCCGCTGCCGCTACGAGATCGGCCATGTGCGCACCGGTCCCCCCCGAGATCGAGTAGACGCAGACCCGACCGGCACGTCCGCGCCGGAGCCTGCGCAACCCTTCGGGTGAGGGAGGCTTGGTCCGCGCCAGCGTGGCCGCCACTTCCAAGAGCTGGTCCAAGCCGTCGACCCGGGTCACACCGTACTGGCGGAACGCGGCGGAGACGACGGCATCGGACCCGGTGAGGTGCCCGGTGTGGGCTTTGGCCATGCTCGTGCCCTCTGCCGTCCGCCCGACCTTCACGGCCACGATTGGCACGCGGTGCTGTGCCGCCTGGTCGGCAGCGAGCTGGAGCGTCCGGCCGTTCTTGAAGCCCTCGACATAGCAGGCTACAGCGCCGGTCTCTCGGAGCTTGGAGAAGTACCCGACGAAGTCGGCGATCTCGAGGTCGGCCTCGTTGCCTACCGGGGCCCAGTGCGAGAGGCGGATGCCGATCTCCTGGCCCTGGAAGACCGGTCGTCCCTGGTGCCCGCTCTGGGTGACCAGGGCGATGGCCTTGCCCGGCAAGTCGTCACGGAACTGCTCGAACGCGTTGAGGTTGGTGTTGGGCCCGAGGACGTGAAGGCCGCTCCCGGCGATGAGGGATTCGAGCTCAGCCTGCATCGCCTCGCCTTCGGCTCCGACCTCGGAGAACCCTGCAGCGAAGACGATGGCGAACTTGGCCCGGGCAGCGATCGCATCCTTGATGATGGGCAGCGGGTCGCCGACCAAGATGGCCACCACGTCGACGCGGCGGCCCACGTCGGCGATCGTGGCCGCGCACGGTCGTCCCGCGACCACGGGCCGGTTCGGGTTCACGTAGGAGATGTCGGCCCCGCGGGACTCGGCCCACGCCGTGATCTTCACGGTCAGCGCCGTGTTCGGCTTGGCGTTGGAGTCCGAGGCGCCGACCACGCACACCGACTTCGGTCGGAAGAACGTGTCGAGGTCCAGCGGTCGCAAGGTCGTGGGCAGACCCATCACGTCGACGGGCTCGTCCCGGCTCGTCTTGGTCTTGGCACTGGTCGGCACTGTTCCTCCCGCTTGTCACGCGAACGCTCTCGACCGGTCGCCCGCTCGTCGCAACCCCTTCTCGGAGGTCGAATTGTGGGCCGCTCCGGCGGCCGTTACCGTATCTGACATCAGTGTCAGTGTCGATCCCGAGGGGGGCGAATGGGCGTACTCGAAGGCAAGGTGGCGATCGTGACCGGGGCCGGGCACGGCATCGGGAGGGGTGAAGCCCTCGAGCTGGCCTCCCAAGGGGCGAAAGTCGTGGTGAACGACGTCGGGGGCACCGAGTCCGGGGAAGGCGCCGACCGGCGTCCGGCCGACGAGGTGGTCGAGATCATCACGCGGGCCGGCGGGCAGGCGGTGGCCAACTACGACGACGTGGCGGACTGGGAAGGGGCCGAGCGCTTGGTGGCTCAGGCGTACGACGCGTTCGGCGGCCACGATGTCCTCGTCAACAATGCCGGCATCATCCGCGACCGGATGATCGTCTCGATGACCGAGGCGGACTTCGACGCCGTGGTGCGAGTGCACCTGAAAGGAACGTTCGTCACCACCCATCACGCATGTGTCCGCTGGCGCCAGCGCACCAAGGACGGCGAGCAGGTCCGGGCCGCCATCGTGAACACGGTGTCGTCGGCCGGCCTCCAGGGGAACGTCGGGCAGGCCAACTACGGCGCGGCCAAGGCCGGGATCGCCGCGCTCACGGTGATCACGAGCTTGGAGGGCTCGCGCTACGGGGTCAGGGCCAACGCGATCGCACCCGGGGGAGTCACCCGCTTGACCGGCGGAGTGCTCAAAGACGTCGAGATCAAAGAACCCGACGCGTACAGCGAGTACAGCCGTCTGAACCCCCAGAATTCGGCGCCGATGGTGGCGTGGCTGGCCTCGGACCAGGCGCTCCACGTCACCGGACAGGTGTTCCGGGCGGTCGGGGCGAACATCGCCCACTACGAGCCGTGGCGATTGGGGGCGGCCGTCGACAATCCCAAGGGTGAGGAGAAGTGGGACCCGGCGTCCATCGGGCCAGAGGTGAACGCCCACGTCTTCCACTCCCGGCATCCCGGGCTCAAGATGGGGGGCGGCTGAGATGGCGGCTCGGCGAGTCGCGATCGTCGGCGCGTCGACGTCGGACTGCGGGCGGGTCGACGACAAGACGGCGTTCCAGCTCAATTACCAGGGGACGACCCGAGCGCTGGCTGACGCAGGCATCGACCGCTCCGAGGTCGACGGCTTCATGTCCCACAACACCGGGGCGTTGCCCCCGATCGAGCTGGCCGAGTATCTCGGGATCCGTCCGAACTGGGCGGACTCCACCGGGCACGGCGGGAGCATCTGGGAGTTCATGGTCGAGCATGCGGCCGCGGCGATCGCCCAGGGTCTGGCCGAAGTGGTGGTCCTCACCTACGGCTCCACCCAGCGTGCCGATCTCAAGAAGAAGCTCCGGATGGCCAACTTGAGCTTCGGAACCCGCGGGCCGGCGCAGTTCGCCGCGCCGTTCGGTCACCCGGTCGGCTCCCACTACGCCATGGCGGCGCGCCGGCACATGCACGAGTTCGGCACGACGATGGCCCAACTGGCCGAAGTCGCAGTGTCAGCCCGCTACAACGCCGGGCTGAACCCCGACGCCTACTACCGCGAACCGCTCACGGTCGACGACGTGCTCGCCGAGCCGCCCATCTGGGACCCGCTCACCAAGTCCCACTGCTGCATCCGATCCGATGGCGGGGGGGCGGTGGTGCTCACGAGCGAGGAGCGCGCCCGGGACTGTGCGAAAGCTCCGGTGTGGGTTCTCGGGACGGGGGAGGCCATCTCCCACGTGACGATGAGCGAGTGGAAGGACTACACCGAGTCGCCGTGCGTGCGGTCGGGCAAGCTCGCCTTCGAGCGCGCCGGCGTGACGCCGGACGACATCGACACGTGCCAGGTGTACGACGCCTTCACGCCGATGGTGCTGCTGACCTTGGAGGGGCTGGGCTTCTGCGGCAAAGGGGAGGGAGGCGCCTTCGTCGAGGACGGGAAGCTCCGCGTGGGCGGCGCGCTGCCCACGAACACCGACGGTGGAGGCCTGTCGTCCTGCCAGCCGGGGATGAGGGGGATCTTCTTGCTCATCGAAGCCGTGCGCCAGCTCCGAGGCGAGTGTGGCGATCGCCAGGTGCCCGACGCCCGGCTGGCCTGCGTCAACGGCACGAGCGGGTGGTTCTCGGCCACCGGCACGGTCATCCTCGGCCGCGACTGAGCCTCTGATCTTCTGGTCCGCCGGCTGAGTGGCCGGTCCGCTGGGTCGCCCCGCCACTCGATGGCTGGGCCAGCGCCCCCAGTCTGTACGTCTCGGAGGTCCTCGCTGGGAGTCAGCGGTTGCGCCACACCGGCGGGCGCTTCTCGGCGAACGCCGCCGGACCCTCCTTCGCATCGTCGCTGGAGAACACCTCTTTGGAGATCGCCGACTCGATCCGGTAGGCCTCTCGCATGTCGGTGGCCAGCCCGCGCAGGACCGACTCCTTGGTCTTGCGGACGGCGAACGGCCCGTTCGCGGTGATGCGCTTCGCGTAGTCCTCGGCTCGCTCCATGAGGAGCTCGGAGGTGGTGACCTCGTTCAAGAGCCCCATTGCCAGGGCTCGAGACGCCGGGATCCGGTCGGCGCACAAGAGCAGCTCCATGGCTGCAGGGAAAGGAACCTGACGGGGAAGCCGGACGGTGGTACCACCCCCGGCGAAGAGCCCTCGCTTGGGCTCCATCACCCCGAACGTGGCCTCTTCCGAGGCAATGCGCAGGTCGCAGCCGCCCAGCATCTCCATCCCACCGGCCACGCACGTGCCGTTCACTGCGGCGATGATCGGCTTGTACAGCTCGACGTTCCGCAGCACTGCTTTGATGCCGTCGTCGAGACGGTAGCCGCCGACGTCGGGGGTCTCTCCCGCGGCGATCTGCTTTTGGAGTGCCGTGATCTGGGGGATGTAGGTCTTGAGGTCGGCGCCCACACAGAAGTCCTCGCCGACGCCCGTAACGATGGCCACCCAGGCGTCGTCTTCGCCGCCGAAGCGCTCCCAGGCCGTCCGGAGCTGGAAGAAGTGCTCCATGTCCAAGGAGTTGCGCGCCTCGGGGCGGTCGATGGTGATCCGGACGACGTGGTCGTCCCCGCGCTCGTAGTGCACCGGCATCGGATCAGCCTGTCGATCCGGTACCGAGCTTGCGAGCGACCGTTGCCAGGCTCACGATGCCCCCCTCGGTCTCGGTCCGACCGTGCGCCCTCGACACCGGGCGAGTGTCCACGTCGGCTGCCTCGGCCCGCAGGGATCCCACGGTGCAGCGCTCGCGGGGGCGGACGGAGAACGGGTCGTAGCGGAAGTGCCGCATGGCGTTGAGGTGGGTGATCTTGTCGATCTCCTCATCGGGCACGTCGGCGAGGTACTTCATCGCGGCTTCGGGCGACTGAGGCCACGTCGAGTCGGAGTGGGGGTAGTCGCACTCCCAGGTGATGTTGTCCACGTTGAGGTAGTCGCGGTTGGCGATCCCGAACGCGTCGTCGATGAAACAGGTGATGATCCGCTCTTTGAAGACCTGGCTCGGGAGCATGTCGCCGAAGTCCTGCCCGGTCCAGGCATGGTGGTGCTGGTACACGTAGTCGATCCGCTCGAGGGCATAGGGGATCCACCCGATCCCGCCTTCGGAGAGGGCGAACCGGAGGTCTGGGTAGCGCCGGAGGACCGGTGACCACAGCAGGTCGGCCGCGGCTTGGACCATGTTCATGGGCTGGAGGCTGATCATGACGTCGATTGGCGCCTCGACCGAGGTCATCACGAGCTGGGACGACGAGCCGAGGTGCATGCACACCACCGTGCCTTCGTCCGAGCAGGCGGTCCAGAAGGGGTCCCAATGGGAGTTGTGCAGGGAAGGCCATCCCAGCTTCTCGGGGTTCTCCGAGAACGTGACCGCGTGGCAGCCCGCGGCCGCCACGCGCCGGACCTCGGCCGCCGCCAGCTCCGGGTCCCAGATGGCCGGGATCGAGAGCGGGATGAATCGACCGGGCTCTGCCCCGCACCAACCCTCGATGTGCCAGTCGTTGTAGGCCCGGACCATCGCGAGCGCCTCTGTCTTGTCCTCCCGGCGGGCGAAGAGCTGCCCGCAGAACTGGGGGAAGGAGGGGAAGCACATCGAGCCGAGCACGCCGTTTGCGCTCATGTCGCGGACCCGCTCGTGCACGTCGAAGCACCCGCGGCGCATGTCTGTGAGCGAGGTGGGCTCGATGCCGTACTCCTCGGGTGGCCTGCCGACCACGGCGTTCAGCCCCACGTTGGGGATCTCGTTCCCGTCGTAGTGCCAGAAGTCGGTCCCGTCGTCTCTGCGGACGAGCTTTGGCGCTTGATCCTGGTACTTGGCCGGCAGGCGGCCGTCGAACATGTCAGGGGGCTCGATGACGTGATCGTCCACGCTCACCAAGATCATGTCTTCCGTGCGCATCACCGCTCCTTTCGCCGCTCACACCGGTGCTCCGGGCGACCGGATATGACGCCGGTGTCACATACTGTAGGCGGCGCCGAGCGGGTCGCGCCCGTGCCCGACGCGACGGTGCCCGGTGTTCCCGTGCCCAGTGCGACGGTGCCCGGTCCGAGTTCCCGGTGGACGGCCGTCGTCCCGGTGCTTCAGATAACCGGTCCCGGCGCACCCTCGGGCGGGGATTTGACCGGCCCGGTGTGAGCGGCGACGGCGGCTTGGAACGCCGCGGGGTCTTCCGGCGTGACGAACGGCCGGACCATTGCACCCAGGTCGAAGACGAACGCCACCGACTTGCGTGGGCGCCCGGGATCGAAGCTGGCCCAGTACCTCGGGTTGGAGGTACCCCAGATCCTCTCCTTGCCCCGGAGGGAGGACATCTCGACTCGTACGACACCTTTGACCGAGGAGTAGCGGATGCGCTTGGTGCCCCACGGGAAGTAGTAGCCCCGCACCTCGATGCCCTCGGCGGTGCACGTGATCCACTTGTCCTCGTACTCCGCTCCCGTTCGGGCCATGCCGCGCGCTCCCTTCTCGGGACCGGACCTCGGTTCGCCGGTTTCCCTGATCCTAGAAGCACTGGTGGCGCGCAGTCCTGGAGAGCTCGAAGGCCGATCGACGGATCGGACGGGCCGACCGCTACGATCGGCACGGTGGCAGTGGAGATGAGCTGGTTCGCAGCGCTCTGCGACGACGACTACGAGCTCCTCGGCGTGCCCGACCCCGCGCTCCGGTCGAGCTATGAGCACTGCGCGGCCATCGTCCACCAGGCCCAGTCGTCGGGGTTCGACAACATCCTGCTCCCGTCGGGGTACACGCTCGGGATCGACACGCTGGCGTTTGCCGCGGCCGTGGCCCCCACCCTCGATCGGATTCGCCTCCTCGTGGCTGTTCGATGCGGCGAGGAGTGGCCACCCAAGCTGGCCCGCCAGCTCGCCACCTTGGATCGGCTGCTCGGGGGGAGGCTCACGATCAACGCGATCTCGAGCGACCTGCCCGGGCAGGCAGTCGACTCGGCACCGCGCTATGCCCGGAGCGGCGAGGTGCTCCAGATCGTCCGGGACCTGCTGGACGGCAAGCATGTCGACCATCATGGTTCGTGGTACGACGTCGAGGTCGACCCGCCGCGGCTGAGCACCGTGTCGGGACGCTGCCCTCCGGTCTATTTCGGCGGCCTGTCGGAGCCGGCCCGAGAGCTGGCAGCCGCCGCAGCCGACGTCTACCTCATGTGGCCGGATACCGAAGACGTGGTGGCATCGGTGGTCGCCGATCTCCGCCGCCGGGCAGCCGCGCTCGGCCGCACCCTGCGCTTCGGCTATCGGGTGCACGTCGTGGTCCGCCGCACCGAGTCCGAGGCGCGAGAGGCGGCCCGCCATCTCGTCTCGATGCTCGACGACGATACCGGTGCAGCGATCCGGAACCGTTCACTCGACGCCGCATCGGCGGGCGTGGGTCGCCAGGGGGAGCTTCGGGCGGCAGCCGATGACGAAGGCTACGTCGAGGAGCACCTGTGGACCGGGATCGGCAGGGGTCGGTCAGGCTGCGGTGCCGCGCTCGTCGGCGATCCCGAGCAGGTGGCCGCAAAGCTCTCCCGCTATGCCGAACTGGGCATGGATGCGTTCATCCTGTCGGGCTACCCCCACATCGACGAGTGCCGCCGCTTCGGCGAGCTGGTGCTCCCCCTCATCGACCACGCGCCACTCACCGTGTGACCGGACCGATGACCGTGCGTCAGCCTGCGAGGACTTCGGACATCTCGACCGCCCTGTGCTCGGCGATGGATTGCTGCGCCGCCGCGCCGACGGCCACGCTCAGCAGGCCGTCGGCAAGGCTCACTTGTGCCGGCGTACCGCTGCGTATGGCGCTGAGGAAGTCCAGGTGCTCCAGATAGCTCGAGCCGTGGTGGAACCCCTCGTGCTGGATCCGGTCGTCGGTCGGCACCTCTTCGGTGACGCCCCATGGCCCGCGGGCCCGCTGACCGGTCCGCACGATGCCGGACGGGACGAAGGCCTCCACCTTCCCGAGGTCGCCCACGACGCTCAGCTCTTCCTGGTTCCTGCTTGCCTCGGCGAACATGCACAGGTCGAGCGACGCGCGGGCGCTCCCCTCGTACTCGACGATCACCATGGCGTTGTCGATGATGTCAGGCATCTCGCCTGTGTATCGCTCGTCGAGATGGTTCACGTCCTGGGCGCCTGAGGCCATCACCCGGACCGGGTCACGTCCGATCACCAGGTTCATGAGGTCGAAGAAGTGGCAGCACTTCTCCACCAACGTCCCGCCCGTGTTGCGGTTGAAGCGGTTCCAGTTCCCGACTTTGGGCAGGAACGGGTAACGGTGCTCCCGGATGGCCATCATCCGGAGGTCGCCCACCACACCGTCTCTCACCCGGTCGATCAGCGCGGCGACCGGAGGGATGTACCTGTACTCGAGCCCGACCCAGGCGACACCCCCGAAGTCTTCGGCGGCGGCGACCACTTTCTCGCAGTCGGCCACCGTCGTGCACAGCGGCTTCTCCACCAGCACGTGGATGCCGGCAGCCAAGACGTCGAGGAGGACGGCGGCGTGGGTCATGTTCGGGCTGGCCACCACCACGGCGTCGCAGAGCCCCGACGCCAGGAGCTCACGGTGGTCGGAGAACATCTCAGGCACCGGCCGGCCGGCCATCTCCGCTGTCGAGCGCGCCGACTGGCGCGAGCCTTCGTCGGGGTCGGCCATCGCCGTCACCTCGACACCGTCGACGGCGCCGAGGTTCCGGAAGTGCTCCAGGCCCATCATGCCGGTGCCGATGATGCCGTAGCGGATGACGCCTGTGGGAGAGGACATGGAGCGAGCGTAGTAGTGCGGTGGGTCAATATAGGGACATGAGCCACGTCGACGCGCCCGGCTCGTCGGCGCGCCAACCCCCCCGAGCAGGCGGTCGACCCCGAGTCGGTAACCGTTCGGACCAGGGTGGCGGCCGGCCAGCCGATGTGGTGGCTGCAGCCCCTGCATCCCCTACCCAGCGATCGTCGCTGTTGATGTCGCGCTTCAACCCCAGCCGCGAGTTCATGAGCTGGATCTACCAGTTGAACGGGCGTCTCGACGCGTCCGCCCTCGCCCTCGCCCTCGACGACGTCGTCGCTCGGCACGAAATGCTCCGCGTGCGCTTCCTCGACCGCGGGCAGGGTCCCGAGCAGATCGTCACGCCGTTCCATCCCGGCGTGCTCGGGGTGGTCCGGCTCGACGACCGGCCGAAGCTCGAAGCGCTCACGACCGCGGTCCGAGCAGTCGAGATCGAGTACCAGGACCTCTCACCGTGGGACGACGCGCGCCTCCAGGCCACCCTCTACGTCGTGGCCCCGAAGACCCACGTGCTGTCGGTCTGGGTGGCCGAGGCGGCGGTGGACGGGGACTCGGGCACGCTGGTCGCGGCCGAGATCTCGCGTGCCTACGCCGCCCATGCGGGACGGCCGGCCCCCGAGCTACCCGTGCCCGACGAGACGAGCTACCTGCAATACGTCCTGGACTACCCGGTGACTTTTGCGGCCTTCGAGCGAGCTCGCCAATTCTGGGCAGGCGAGCTGCCGGCCAGAGCTGCTGCAGGGGAGTGGCCGACGGCGACTGGCGATCGCAGCATCACTCGGTTTTTCAACGTGCCCGGAGCGACATGGGATAGGCTTGTCAGGGCAACTCCAGCCCTGGCGACGATGCCGTACGTCGTGGTGCTCTCGTGGCTGGAGATCGCGCTGTGCGCGGTGGCCGGCGCCGAGGACTTCGTGGTGACGTCGGCGATGTCGAGCCGCCGCTTGCCGGTGACCAGGAAGATGATCGGAAATTTCGTCGGGCCGGTCCGACTGCGTGCCGAAGTCCACCCTGGTGAAAAGCTGGAGGACGTCTCACCGAGGGTGATGGCTGCCCTTCGGGCCGCGATGACCCACGGCGTGGTGCCCGCCCCGCTCGCGGAGGCCGAGTCCGTCGGCCTCGACCGGTACGTGCCGCCTCCGCCGACGATCGGGTTCTACCTATTCGCCGAACGAGAAGGTCTCGATCTCGCCGGCGTGCGCCAGCGGCGGTTCCGGGTCCACACGGGCAACCGGGACATCCTCCGGGTGAATTGCACTCCGGACGGCGAAGGCGGGAGGAACTTCTTCTTCCTCTCGGCGTCAGCGTCTCCCGAGCTCCTCGACGCCCTCGTAGGGGAGCTCCGCTCGCAGATGGGCGTGTGATCCGGCCTGCAGAGCCTCTCGACCACCCGCGCGACATCGAGCTCGTAACCTGCCCGGGGCGTTGCCGGGACGAGCTCAAGCGCGATCGGACGTCAGCCGGCATTCGATCGATCCAGGTCGGCTCGCCTGGATGACCACGGTGGTCTCGGCGGGCTCTGGCCCCGGGGTGACGATCGCCACCGATCCACCTGTCACCGCGATCGACCCCGCCGGTGTGGTCGCAAGTGCGCCGGCGATCGCTCCACGCACGACCAGCTCGACCAGACCGGGCTGGGTGACGTGAAGAAGGAGCGTGATCGTCCCTCGCCCGTCGTCGAGGTGGCGGCCGATCAGTTCTGCCGTCGCTTGTACGAGGGTCCCGGCGGCACCGAGCGAGACCTCGACGGGCAGGAGCCGAGCTCCTCGACCCGGCATGGAGATGGAGTCCAGCAGCGCCGGGAGGGTCCGGTGCCCGAGTGCGCTCTGGCTGCGGCCATCTCGGCTGCCGTTGGGCTCGCCGGTGCTACCGCTGCCGCTGCGCTCGCCAGCTCCGACGGGGGCGCCGGCAGGTGACGGACAAGGTCTGGTGTAGGTGGCGCGCGTGGCGGCCGGAGCGTCGACCGGGTTGACGACACAGACCAGCCCACCCGAAGGGCCGGCCATCTCGAACGCCGCGATCTGCGGGTCTGAGGAGGACACTGCGCAGGAGGTACCGTCCCATTCGACGATGCGCCGGCACAGCGCCGCAGCTCCGGGTCCTCCATCGGGGTCGTAGCCCAAGCGGAACCCGATGAAGGTGATCCGGCCTTGCCCGAAGGGCTGAGTGCAGGCGCACGGACGCCCGTCCTCGGCAGAGAACGCCAGTGCTTCGCTGCCAGCTGGAAGGTCGAAGGAGGTGGCTCGCCCGATGCCGACGATCGTCCGACCGAGCTCGTCACGCACGAGAGCGGTTCCTGACATCCCCCCGGCAAATCCGGCGAACGCAGGCAGCTTGCCGCCTGGGAAGACAGCTCGAGCGAGCACGTCACAGGGTGCCATCGTGTCGTCACGCGTGGGCAGTGCCGGAAGGAGCACCAAGTGGCCGCCGCCGGCGGCGTAGTCGACGAGCCGCTGCTGCACCGGGGCAGCCAAGAAGTCCAGGCAACCAACCCAGCATTGGTGTGCTGCTTCGAGTGGGCTCGCCCTGTCGGCGATGTCGACGAGGTTCCAGCTGATGCTCGAGGTGGCGAGGAGGCTCTGCAGCCCGGCTGACGACGAGAGCCCCATCTCACCTTGGGGGAGCAGGGTCTGGAGCCCCCACGCGTCGAGGGCCAGAGCAGCTCCCCCCATCGAGGCCGCGTCATAGTCCAGGTGCACCCCGATCGAGACGTCGATGAGCGGGCGCATCTCGTGGATCTCCGGCTCCATGGTTCGCATCACGCGGACGATCTTGGCAACGGTGTCGAAGTGAGGGCGGCGTTTGCCCTCGACGGAGATCGGAGCACAGATGTCGTACTCCGACCCCGTCTCGTTCTCGAAGCCAGGAGGGTTCTTTCCTCCGACCATCATGTAGAAATTCATCCCGCGCACGCCTCGGATCGCAGTCAGGGCGTAGAGAAGCTCCATGGCACCAGGTGGGAGATAGCTGGCGTTTGACGACTGGATCTCCATGGCGACCGGTGGACCGTGATCGACGCCGCGCCACAGGTGGTACGCCTCGTGAGTGGAGATGACCGCCGCGATCTTTTCCTCGGCACCTGCGTACGACCCCATGAGTGAGAGGTAGCACTCGTCGGTCAAGTGGAGGTCGAGGTTCATGCGATCTGCGAAAGAGGAGAACTTCTTGGCCTGGAGAGAGCTCAGATAGGGGTACAGCATCATGAGGCGGCCCACCATCCCCGCCCCTCTTGCCGTCTCGTAGCAGATGGCGACGTACCGGTTGATCTGGTCCAGCTTGAAGTCCAGCCAGTCCAGGTACCGGGCCAGCTCCCGCCCGTCGGACATGGGCTGGCGTGGGGGTTCGATGTCCTCGGGCCGGGACCATTCCGGGCGATCGTGGGCCGATGCCACTGCACTCATGGACCCGTGGCGTTCCAGGAGGAATTTCGCCCAGGGCGAGCCGCCTGCGACCGGGCTCACGAGAAGGGGGTGGTAGTCCAAGCTGAAAGGGTCACCCAGGCTCTGCCAGTACGAAGGCTCGTCATCGAGCTGGACGGCGCTGATGAAACCGCCGTGCTCGCACAAGCGATCGACGATTGCCTCGCAAGCAGTCCGGAGCCATGCCTGAGAGGTTTCGACGAACCTCGGATGGGCATAGGTGATGAGCGGGTAACCGCCCCCGTCGCTGACCGAGCCGCTGGCGTCGAGGGCTCGAATCGCCGGTTCCGAGTCGAGCAGCCAGTCCGGGATCCCTCCGTTGCGCCACTCGGCAGTGATGAACGGTCCGGGACGGTAGATGCACTGCAGACCGGCGCTGGCGATGGCGTCGAGCGCCCCGAGGAGATCCCTTTCGGGGATGGTACGCCCCGTCAAGTCCAGCGTCGCCGGGTCAGGCTGGTGCCAATTCCACGGCACGTAGATGCAAGCGGTGTCCAATCCCGCGTCGGCCATCTGCGCCAGACGGTCGGCCCAGGCTGTGCGGGGGACCCGGAAGTAGTGGAACTCACCCGAGAACAGGCATGGCTCTTCGCTCAACGCGCCGTCGCCTCTCTGCTGCGCACCGCCTCGGCCAGTCCGATGTGCATCAGGTCAAGCTAATCGATGGCCCGTCCTCCAAGCATGCCGAGGTCGGCCGTGTGGTTGCGTGGTTATGCGTCGCGTCGCACGAGCAGCCAACCGCCGAGGACGAGGACGACGACGGCGTACCCGCAGAGAATGGCAAAGCCGACCCACGGGCCGAACGTTGGCGCCTGAGCGGCTCGTAGGCCCACGTGGACCGTCATCATCCTTACCCCGATGACAGCGGGGAGGTACTTGGCGACCGCGTCGCTGATCGACGACGGGAGCGCCTCGACGACGAGCGGAAGGATGAAGAGCACGCCAACGAACGTGCTGATCGCCCCGGCAGTGTGCCGGACGATCGTCGCGATGCCGAGGGCCAGCAGTCCGAGCACCGCAAGGTAGAGACCGCCTCCGGCGACTGCTCGCAGTACTCCGGCCTGGCTGAGGACGGCGTGTGGGGCGGATCCAGCGAGGATTGCCTGACCGATGAAGAAGGCGGCGAACGCAAGGACCTCGCTCACGACCAGTGCGACGACCGCGTACACCGCAGTCTTGGCGAGGAGCACGAGGAGCCGGTTGGGGACGGCTGCCAAGGTGGCGCGGATCGTGCCACTGCCGTACTCGGCGGTCATCACAAGGATGCCGAGGACGCCGATGGCCAGTTGACCGAGGAGAAGGCCGGTCAGACTGAGGCTCGTCGGGTCGAACGTCAGGTGCTGGAGCAAGGTCTCGTGCGACCAGCGGTCCGCTTCGGTCGCGGTGGCCAGGATGCCGATGCCGATCACGAGGATCGCGGTGACCACCAGGCTCCAGGTGGTGGATCTCACGCTCCGGAGCTTCGTCCACTCCGACTTGAGGACGCCCGAGAGGCGGTAGTGGCCCGGACGCTCTCCGTGCGCGGACGGAGTTGGATCTGAGCCGCTGCTTGCTTCGCCAACCCGTGGCTGGAGCTCATCGCCACCGGATCTCGAGTTCTCAGTGATGCTCATGGTCCCGTGAGCTCCAGCGGAGCCGTAGGATCGTGGTCGGGTCGGTCGTTGCGAGGAGCGGCTTCCATCCCCATCCCGTGGAACTCCACGCTTGTCCCCGTCAGCTCCATGAACACTTCTTCGAGGGATGCGCTGCGAGGCGTGAGCTCGTGCAAGACGATGCCCCCGGCGGCGGCGAGCTCTCCGATGACGTCGGCCGGCAGCCCGGTGACCCGAAGCGCGCCGTCCGCGTCGGTCACGGCCTGACCCCCGGCATCGTGGATCCTCTGGACCAGTTCGCCGGTGTTCGGCGTCCGCACCAGCACGTTGTGGTTGGAGCCGCGCGAGGTGAGATCGGTGATCGGCATATCGGCGATCAGGCGACCTCGCCCGATGACGACGAGGTGGTCGGCCGTGAGTGCCATCTCGCTCATGAGGTGGCTTGACACGAGGACCGTTCGGCCCTCGGCAGCGAGATGCCGGAGAAGGTTGCGCACCCACCGGATCCCCTCGGGGTCGAGGCCATTGACCGGTTCGTCGAACAGCAGCACACCGGGGTCACCGAGCAGAGCGGCGGCGATCCCCAAACGCTGGCCCATGCCGAGCGAGTACGTACCGGCCCGCTTGCGGCCAACGGTGGCGAGGCCGACAAGATCGATGACCTCGTCGATCCGCCGGCGGGGAATGTCATTGGTCTGAGCCAGGGAAAGGAGGTGGTTGAAGGCGCTCCGGCCGGGGTGGATGGCTTTCGCCTCGAGCAGCGCGCCGACCTCTCGGAGGGGCCAGGCCAGCTCGCGGTACGGCCGACCTCGGATCGTTGCCCAACCGGCGTCCGGGTTGTCGAGCCCCATGATCATCCGCATGGTGGTCGACTTGCCCGAGCCGTTCGGGCCGAGAAACCCGGTCACCTTGCCGGCGACGACCTCGAACGTCAAGTGGTCGACGGCCAGGGTCGGACCGTATCGCTTGACGAGACCGTTCAGCTCGATCATCGACCGCCCCTGCTCCTCGTTGTAGTGCCGCCCCTGCTCCGAGGCGTTCCCGGCCCCTCAGACGCGCCCTGGTGCGGCATGCGTCAGGTGGCTCTGCGGCGGACCGATCGGCGGAACGCTGCGTGTTTCAGCTTGCACCAGACCGTACCGCCTCGGCGAGATCGGACGGGCGCGTGAACCTGAGACCTTGGCAAGGACCGTGCAGGCGCGTACTCCCGAGCAGTAGAAAGGGCTCACCGAGGGTTTGAGCGATCAATGGTGTAGTTCCGGTCGCCATGGAAGTCAGGCCGGTAACAACGGGCGAGATGGAGCTCCATACCTTGTGCTCGATTCGATTGCACGTCGACGTACCGGGTGGGTAGTGGCAGGCCGTGATGTCGAGGCTGGTCTTTTTCGCGAGCTTGGCAAGCTCGAACTTCCACAGGTGCACGTGATGGCCGTTCGATCCACGCCACCATGTGGTCGGTGATGGCGAAGCTCTCGCACACGAGCTCCGTGGCGAGCTTCGGGGTAGACTTCGACGTCCAGCACAGCAGCGACATCGGATGTCCCCGAGCCCCGGGGTTCACCGGCTCGCACCGGCTCGCACCTGCTCGTACCGGCTCGCACCGGCTCGCACCGGCACAGATCAGGCCTGGGCGTGGTTCACTCCCTCGCGTACCACCAAGTGGACAGTCTGTCCGATGAGCTCCTCGCGCTCGGCTGCTGCCAGCATGCCCGGATCGTCCGCTCGGGCGTAGCAACGCGTCCCGTCGGCCAGGTTGCACACCAGCGGTGCCCAGGTCGCTGAGCCCTCCCGGTCATGGAGGACCGTGTAGGCCGCAACCGCGGCTGGCCCGTCTGCTTCTACGGTGATCGTGACCCGGCCTTCGGGATCGGTTGCCGGCTCCAGAACGCCGGCAGGCCCGGGCTCGAGGGCCGGTGTCCGGTCGCGCTCACGGTCCAGGTCTTGTGCCATGGCCCGGGGATCGGGAGGCGAGAGTCGTCCTGGCTGAGTGGACCACAATCCGTACGCGTGCTTGGTCATGTGCATCCCGACGCCGCTCACCAATCCGAACGCTCCCGCATCCGAGCGCAACCGCTCGGCCATCGCTGCGATCGAATGGGTCATGTAGTTGCTTCCCGGCCCGCCGTGGTACGGAAGTCCTCCAGTCACCGTCAACGGCCGCGCACCGTCCGTCACCATGTCGAGGTCGAGACCGAGGGCGTCGGCACCGAACGCCACGGAGCTCGGAAAGCACGAATAGAGGTCGAAGTGCGTGACATCTTCGGTGCGAATGCCGGCTCCCGCGAGGGCCGCCCTCGCAGCGACGGCCATCGCCGGGGAACGCCAGAGATCCCTGTGCTCTGCGACGTAGTCCGGGTCCCGGGCATTCCCCCAGCCGCGAAGGTAGACCCGTTGCTCAGGGGGCACCCCGAGCTCGTCGGCGCACTCGTGGCTGGCGAGCAGCAAGGCGGCAGCCATGTCCACGTCCATGATCGCCATCATGAGCTTCGTATAGGGGTACGCGACCATGCGGTTCGCAGCAGTCGGGGTGCTGAGCTCTTCTGCGTCACGACGGATCGGAAACCAGGCGTGCGTCGGATCGGCTGCGGCTGCGACGGTCATAGGTGCCATGAGGCGACCCAGCCAGGCCTGATGATCGTCCAGCGCTCGCCCCAAGTGGGCACGCCGGGCGCTGTCGAACAAGGAGAACGTGAGGTAAGCCTCGAAGATCGAGTGCGCCATCTCGGCCGGATGAAAGGGGATGTCGAAAGGAAACGGACGGCGCTCGGGCGCTTTGTGGGACCAGTCGGGCCGCCGACCCTCTTTGCGGATCTGGCGGACGGTGGCCAGTGCCTCGCCTCCGACCACGAGCACGAGGTCCAGCTCGCCGGCGAGGATGTCTGCAGCGGCTTCGGAGAGAAGCGTCTGGGGGATCGAACCACCGATTCCCGAGTAGTGGCCGCGCGCTCGAGTCGCGCCGATACGGGTGGCAAGTCTGCCGGCGGGGTCGTCGTAGTCCCAGGACTGGCAGTACACCACGTCGATGAGGTCGATCCTCTCGCGGACGCGGCCGTCGGAGCCGGTCCCGGCGTCCGCAGCCGCCGCCCGGGCAACGAGATCCCACATCTCCAAGGGTTCGGGTGCCTCTTGGCTCACACCGGGTCCGCCACCGGGTCCGCCACCGGGTCCGCCACCGGGTCCGCCACCGGGTCCGGCCCGCCACGTCTGCCGGCCTACGCCGATCAGGCAGGGGGCGCGGGGGTCGACGATCTGGCTCACCGTGGCCATCCCGCTCAGGAGGTACGGGACTGGCCGGGGAGCTTGATGGCCCGATCGGCGATGATGTTCTTCTGTACCTCGGTCGAGCCACCGCCGATCGTGCTGTAGCGCTGAAAGGCGTACAGGCGCGTCCACTTGCCTCGGTCGACCGAGTCGGGGCCTCCTCGAGCCAGGACCCCGGCTGGCCCGAGCAGATCGACTGCCAGCTCAGCCAGCTCTTGCGCCAGTGAAGACCACTGGAGCTTGGCGAACTGGACTTCGGGCCACGGGCGTTCTCCCTTGATGATCCGGCTGAGTGCCCGCAGTGAGAGGAGACGCGCCAACTCGATCTCGGTCCAGGCCCGAGCAAGACGATCGGCGATGACCGGGTCAGCGAGCGCGTCGGGGTTCGTCGATCGGGCTGCTTCGACCATTGCCCGTAGGTCAGCTCCGAGGATGGAGATCTGACCTGCGATGCCGACGCGCTCGAAACCGAGAGTGCCCATGGCGACCATCCAGCCTTCGCCTTCACCACCCAAGCGGCACTCGACCGGTATGCGGGCGTTGGTGAAGTACACCTCGTTGAACATCTCTTCGCCGGCCATGTCCCGGATGGGGCGGCATTCGATCCCCGGCGTCTCCATGTCGATGATGAACGCGGTGATCCCTTCGTGCTTTGCGCCGCGCTCGATGGCCGTCGGGTCGGTGCGGAGCAGGAAAAGCCCCCACTTGGCCAAGTGGGCGGTCGAGATCCAGATCTTCTGACCGTTCACGACGTAGTGGTCGCCGTCTCGGATCGCCATCGTCCGCAGGTTTGCCAAGTCATTGCCGGCGTCGGGCTCGGAAAATCCCTGGCACCAGTGCTCTCGGGCTTCAAGAATGCTCGGGAGCCACCGGGCTTTCTGCTCGTCGGTACCCCAGGTGATGATCATCGGCCCGATCTGCCAGATGCCGTTGGTGTTGAACATCCCCGGAGTGCGGTATTCGGCCATCACCTCCGAGGAGATGATGCGCTGCATTGCAGTGGCGGCGCGGCCTCCGTGCTCGACCGGCCAGTGGATGGCGGCCCAACGCCCCGAGTGCAGCTCACGCTGCCACGCGGCGCGGCGCCGCTGTGACGCCTCCCCCGAGAGCTTGCCGCCTTCGTCTCCGGCATCGCCCGAGGCGCCTGCTGTCTCCTTCTCCAAGAATGGGGGCAGGTGCTCGTCCAACCAGGCGCGCAACTCGTCGCGAAAGGCTTCGTCCTCTGGTGACAGCGCAAAGTCCACGGCGGCCACGGTAGCCCAAATGTCGTGTACCCTGACACTGCTGTCAGGGTCATCGGACGAGCATGGCCGGGGAGCGCCGCGAGGTGCGTGACCGACGACAGGGCGCAACAGGGTGCAACAGGGTGCTCGCCCAGACGGTGGGGAGAGCGCTCATTCGGAGTCAGTCGGATTCCGAGCGAACGGCGTGCCGGCGCTGATCGTTGGTCGCCGACCGAGATCGGGCGCGAGACGGGGACAGGAGAGACGAGAGAAAGTGGACTTCACCTACGACGCCGAGCAGCTCGCCCTGCGAGATGTGGCACGCCAGGCCCTCGATCGGGCGGTGGACGCCGACACCCTGGGCGCTCTCGCCGACGATCCCCAAGGGATCACCGGGGAGCTGTGGCACACGATCGTCGAGCTGGGATGGACCGGCCTGCTGGTGCCTGCCGAGCACGGCGGGGCCGGTGCCGGCCTTCTCGAGACGGGGATCGTGCTCGAGCAGATGGGCCGGGTACCGCTTCCCGGGCCGTTCTTCTCGTCGGCGGTCTTGGCGACGCTCGCGGCACGAGCCCTTGGGGCCGACGAGCTGCTCGGTTCGCTGGCTGCGGGAGTTCAGCGCGGCACCGTGGCGCTCCATGAGCTCGGACATGGTGATCCGCTGGCGACGGTCCGGAGCCGGGCCCGTCGCAAGGGTGCCGGCTGGGTGGTGAGCGGTACCAAGCCGCTGGTGCTCGATGGCCACACGGCGGACTGGATGATCGTCGTGGCCCGGAGCGAGGAGGGCCTGCGTTCGTTCGCGGTGGACCTTCCGGGCGACGTCGACGTCCAGCCGGTACCGACGCTTGACCCGACCCGCAAGGCGGCGCGAGTGGTGCTCGACGACGTACGCGCCGTGCCTCTCGGGCCACCTGGGCATCAGGGTCCGCTCTGGCGCACCGTCCTCGACGATGCCTCGATCGGGTTGGCGTCGGAGCTGGTGGGCGTCGCCGATCGGGCTCTCGAAGAGGCGACCGAGTACACGAAGGAACGGGTCGTGTTCGACCGTCCGGTGGCGGCCAACCAGGTGGTGCGGCACCGCTTGGTGGATATGTTCCACGCGCTGGAGATGGCCCGGGCCGGCGCGCAGTACGCCGCATGGATGGCCGACTCTGGAGCACCGCCCACCGATCGGGAGCGCACTGCCGCCATGGCCGCCGGCTATGCAGCCGAGACGGCGGTCAAGCTCACCGGGGACAACATTCAGTTGCACGGAGGCGTGGGCTTCACGTGGGCCAACGTTGCCCATTTCCTGTTCAAGCGTGCCAAGCAAAATGACGTACTGATCGGGGGGTCGGGCTCGCAACGGCTCCGTCTGGCGCAGATGATCGTGTCTCCGGTCTGAACGCACTGCGACTTGGATGGAGATTGCAGGCGTGATGGCAGGAGTGATCGCAGGCGTGATGGCAGGAGAGAGGGTGGCGACGAGACGATGAGATCGAGCGATTGGGCGCTGTCCCCGGTGCCGAGCGACCTCGCTCGCCGCTACCGGTCCGAGGGAGCGTGGGACGAGCGGACCCTCGGGCAGTTCCTGACGGATGCCCTGGAGTCCTCGGCCGGCCGACGGTTCCGCATCTGGTCGGCGGCCAATCCTTACGAGGGAACCGTGGACGACGTGACCCAGATGGCTCGGCGCCTGGCCGGCGGGCTCCGCCGGCTCGGCATCGGGCCCGGCGACGTGGTGGCGTTCCAGCTCCCGAACTGGGTGGAAGCTGCGGCGACCTTCTACGGGTGCGCGATGCTGGGCGTCGTCCTCGTGCCGATCGTCCACTTCTACGGACCGAAGGAAGTGCGGTTCATCTTGCGCCAGTCAAGTGCTCGGGCGCTCATCCAAGTCGCACGATTCGGCCAGCGTGACTACCTCGCCGACCTCGCACCGATCCGCCAGGACCTGCCGGGGCTCGAGCACGTGATCGTGGTGGGAGGGGAGGCGCCGGTCGGCGACCACCGTTTCGCGGATGTTGCCGCTGGGCCTCCCATCGAATCGCCGGAAGCCGGTGACCCTGATGGAGCAGCCCTGGTGGGCTACACCTCGGGCACGACTGCCGACCCCAAAGGCGTCATCCACACGCACCGGTCGATCGGCTTCGAGGTGCGCCAGCTCGGTGCTCACCAGGACGAGCGGCAGCGCGCGACCCTCACCGGCGCGCCTGTCGGCCACGCCATCGGCATGCTGGCCGGGTTGCTGGTACCGCTGGCAGTGGGATGGCCCATCTACCTGATCGACGGCTGGGATCCCCAGACCGTGCTCGACGCCATGATCGAAGAGGACATCGGGGCCGGCAACGGCTCGACCTACTTCTTCACCAGTCTTCTCGATGCCCCGGGCTTCGGACCCGAGCACTTGGCTCGCATGCCGATGATCTCGCTTGGAGGCTCCCCGATCCCCGATGCCGTGGCCGAACGCGCCGACCAGTTGGGTATCTCTCTCACCCGAGCCTACGGGTGCACGGAGCACCCGTCGGTGACCGGGAGCCGCCATGCCGATCCGGTTGCCCAACGGATCCATACCGATGGCCGTCCGCTGGCCCATGTCGAGGTGCGCACCGTCGACGAAGACGGGCGCGACGTGGCAGTCGGGCAGCCCGGCGAGATCCTCACCCGAGGCCCCGATCGTTTCGCCGGCTACACCGATCCGGAGCTGACGGCGGTCGCTGTCGACAAGGACGGATGGTTCCGGACCGGGGACGTCGGGATCATCGACCAAGAGGGATGCCTCACGCTCACCGACCGGGTGAAGGACATCATCATCCGAGGTGGTGAAAATGTGAGCGCTGCCGAAGTCGAGCAGATCCTAGCCCACATGGACGGCGTGGCCGAGGTGGCAGTCGTCGCCGCGCCCGACGAGCGGCTCGGCGAGCACGGGTGCGCGTTCTTCCGGATGCAGGCCGATGCCCGCCCCCCGGCGCTCGAAGACATCCGCTCACATCTCCAAGAGGCCGGGCTGGCCCGGCAGAAGTGGCCCGAGGAGCTTCGGGTGGTCGACGAGCTGCCCCGGACGCCGTCGGGCAAGGTCCAGAAGTTCGTCCTGAGGGATCGTCTCCGGGCCGGCGGATGACCGAGTCGCCCGCTCGGGATCGCGGCCAGGCGGCGTGATGGCGCGGCTGGCGACCGAAGAGGAGGTGGCCGCGTGGCGCCGTGAAGGGTGGGTGCTCCTCGAGGGTCTGGTGGGGACCGACGAGATCGATGCTGCCACCGAAGACCTTTGGGAGATCTTTCCGAGCGCCGAGGAGTACCACGCGGACCCCGACGGCGTGACCGAACGATGGAAGGGCCGACCGGCGGAGCCCCGAGCCGGGTTCGTCTGGCCCGAGGAGGGTCCGGGTTTCCGGCCCGAGCAGCAGCGATGGGTGAAGACCTTCCCGTTCCCTGGTGCGGGGAGGCTCAACCGCCTATGCGTCCATGCTTCAGTTGTCGACTTCGCCGAACGTGCGCTCGGCACGCCCGACATTCGCCTCTATCAGGCGCAGGCGAGCGCCAAGTACTCCGGGCTCACGAACTACGAGCAGCCGATGCACACCGACCGCAATCACTCGTGGCTCCCCGCCGTGTCTCGCGCACCGTGGTGGAACGTCCAGGGTTTCCTGTACCTCTCGGACGTCACCGACGACGACAACCCCACGCGCCTTGTCCGCCTTTCCGACTCGGCCGGCGCGACCGGCAGCTCGCCGGTGGCGGCCCGTTATGGGGTGCTGCTCCCGGGAATGGAGCCCGATCTCTACCGTCTCGAGCATCGTGCCCCCGGCGTGCGTGGTTCGTACCTCGCGTACCGCGCCGATGTCTTCCATCGCGGGGCTCCCTTCGAGTCGTCGGGGACGGCCAGGTTCTTGCTGGCGCTGGCGTTCAAGGGTGCCGACCAGGACTGGATCGGGTACGACACCCAGCAATCGGTCTCCACCTCCGACGAGTGGACCGCGTTTGTCGAGGGCTCGAGCGTGAGAGACCTGGAGCTTTTCGGCTTCCCGCCCCCCGGCCACCCGATCTGGTCCGAGGAGTTGCTCGACGCGACTGCGGAACGCTATCCGGGTCTCGACCTCGGCCCCTGGCGGGCTGCCCAAAGGACCTGAGGGGCTGGTCCCCCGAGCACCTGGGTTCCCCGAGCACCTGGGTCCCCTGAGCACCTGGGTCCCCCGAGCACCTGGGTCCCCCGAGCTCAGTCGGCCGGTTCGGTCTCCGGGCGGACCGGTGGCCGCACCTTCACGTGGCTGTGCTCGTGCGGGCGGAGGGGCTCTCGGGTCACGTCCGTGAGCGCGTCGGCGGTCGCACTCCCCACAGGCTGGAACCCCGAACCGACATTCCCGTCGGCCCGCTCGCCACCGGCCGCGCCCGGCGCATGGCGGCCTCGCTGTCCTGACGGGGCACGACCGCTGTTCTCGGCTCGGATGACACTCACCCGGTGGAGGATGACACCGACCACGCCCAAGACGACGAGTGCGGCCACCACGTAGCCGGCATCGCTAAAGGCCTTGATCACGTGGTCCCAACCGCTTCCGAGGGCATAGCCGATGCTGCAGATGGCGGCGTCATAGATCGCGACCCCGAGGAGCGTGAAGGCGAGAAAGGTGCCGAACGCCATCTCCCCGATACCGGCGGCCAAAGAGACGAAGGAGCGCAGGAGCGGGATGAGCCGGCCGACGAAGACGAATGGATCGCCTCGGCGCTCGAACCACGCCTCGGCCCGGTCCAAGTCGCGGTGGGTGAGCAGGATGAAGCGACCGAGACGGTCGATGAGGGGCCGCCCCCCGAACCGGCCGATCGAGTACCCGGCGACCGACCCCGCGGTGTCCCCGGCGATCGCGACGAGTATCACGATCCCGAGCTGGAGATGGGGGTCGCCGTGGGCGGTCAGCTCCCCACTGGCCAGCGCGCCGGCGTAGCCCATGGCCGGCTCCGAGCCGACCGGGATCCCGAGCGCCGAGGTGAAGTTGAACGCGAACAGCGCCAGGTAGCCCCAGTGGGAGAGAAAATGTTCCATGGAAGCCCCCTTTCTAGCCGCCCCGCCGCTCCATCCTGCGACAATTGGCCACAGCCTCTCCTCAGGCGGCGACCGGCCCTACACTCCGGGGCGTGCTGCGAGTCCGTACCGAGTCCGGATCGGTCTACGACGTCGACTGCGACGGGAAGCAGATCCGGCGCGTCCACGGTCGCCACGGCCCTGCCGACACCCAGCCCCAGGACGGGATCTGGCGCCGGTTCATCGCCATCGACGGCCCCGTGCTCGGCAAGGCGATGGTCGTCTACTGGGCTACCGAGGTCGCAGGCGCCACCGAGACGAGCCTCGGGTTCCGCACGACGGCGGTGCGCGAGGTCCAAGAGGTTGGCCGCGCCCGCGACTCGGACCTCTGATCGGCGTGCCTCCATCAGCGCGGCTCGGGCCGATGGAGCCCGTTCAAGAGTCGACGATCCGGGTCGCTTTGTAGCCGGCCCGGGGGATGGTGTCGCGATCGAGGAGCTCGGCGTCCACGACCACGCCGAGCGCCGCCTTGACGTCGGCAGCGAGGCGCTCGGCAGCCCGGCGTCGCAGGTCTGCATCCTCCGATGCCACTTCTACGCGCACTTTGAGCGGGGTGTCGCTGCCGTCGGGCTGGACCACCTGGTACTCGAGTGAAGGGCGGCTCAGCTCTTCGATGCCGCGCAGCACCGACTCGAGCTCGTTGAGCTGGAACCGGGTGCCCTGACAGGTGAGCAGATCCTTGAACCTCCCGCCCCACAGGCCGCGGATGGAGGTCTCCCCGCACGGGCACGGCTCGCGCAGGATGGCACAGGCCTCCTCGAGGTCGTAGCGCAGCAGGCCGTTGTCCCGATCCAGGGTGGTCACGGTGAGGTTGCCCCACTCGCCGTCGGGGACTTCGCGCCCGGTGGCCGGGTCGACGGCCTGGACCACGGCCCAGTCCTCGTGAATGTGGGCGCCCGGCGACTGCCCGCACGGGCCGCCGACGTATGCGTAGCACTCGGCTCCCGCCGTCATGAGAGGCATGCCGCCACGACCCATCCCGAAGCCCGGTGGCGCTTTGAGGCCCGTGAGGCCTGCGTCTTCGAGAGGGATGCCCAACTTGTTGGCGACCTCGAGGAAGCGCCCGGTGGCGAAGCCCATGAAAGGGATGTCCGGGGTCACCCGCGTCCAGAAGCGGACGGCCTGCTCGGCCAGCTCGTCGGTGTCGGGCGGCGGCACCCACAGGCTCAGCAGCCCGAGGTACTCGTAGGTTCCCTGGAGCATCTGTCCGCCTCCGTAGAGGTAGGCCGGATGCGCGTGGGTCACGATCATCCCGGGGCGGTAGCCCATCCGCCACCAGTTGCGGGCGCCTGACTCGTACTCGACCCAGAGGTCCTTGCGGGTCCAGATCGTGATGGTCGGCTGCCCGGTGGTCCCGGTCGACGTCCCGAGACGCACGCCGTCTCGGGGATCGGTGAAGCGGTACGTACCCCACGGCGGTGCAGCGGCCTCCGAGTCCCGGAGGTCCTGCTTCACAGTGAGGGGGATCCTCCAGAGATCGTCGACGCCGCTCACGTCCTCGGGACTGTGAACGCCGGCTGCGGCGAGCTTGTCCTTGAACAGGGGCACCGGCGTCTCGATGACCCGGGTGACGAGATCCCTCACTCGCTGGTCTTGGAGATGGCGCCGCCGTTCCGGGTCCATCGCCTGCTTGTCGGGGTCCCAGAGCGCCTGGCCCGGATCGCGGGGGATCGGTCCGAGCATGCCGGGGGCGAACGGGGGAGTCGAGACCGAGTCGGGACCTGACATGGCTGTCATGTTGGCACAGCCGGGCTCATGCCGGCGCAGCCGGAGCCGAAAGCACCTCGTTCATGCGGTCCAGCTCGGCTCGGATCTGACGCCTCCCACCCTCCACGACGCCCTCGGCCACCTCCGGGGCGATCCCTGCGGGCAGCTCCAGCCAGAGTGCGAGGCTCGCCCGGCACCGTACGGGGCTGAGAGCCTCCACCTGGAAGGCCTCCCGGGCTCTCAGCGCCCCGTCCATGGTCGCGACCACCTCGCGGTCCTCGACGACCGAGCTGACGGCGAGCTCGACGGGGTGAGGCCCGTGGGAGGTCGCCAGGACGAACCGGTAGCACGCCCCAGCACCCAGCTCGCCACCGATCCCCGAGCCAGAACGGATGCGGTTCACCTCGCTCACGTCGGGGTTGTACTCGGGAAGCCTGGTGAAATCGAGGCGCAACGCCCAGACGTCCGGTGCCGGCGCGGCAATCTCTACGGTCTCCTCGGCGTCGGGCTTCGTCATCACCCTTGCTTACCCTTCCACCCCCGGACCCGGCAACACGTCGGTGCTACCTTCGCGCATCGTGGGCACGACAGCCGGCGGAGCAGCGGCGGAGCAAGGCGTCACGTCCCACGCCCACCGGCAGCCGGAGCACGCGGCGCTCGTGGTGGGAGAGCGGATGCGCACCTACGGTGAGCTCGACGACCGGGCGCGGCGCTTGGCCGCGGTCCTTGCCGAGATGGGCGCCGGGCCCGGCCGCCCGGTGGCGGCAGTCCTGCGCAACGGGTTCGAGCCTTTCGAAGTGGCGATCGCGGCGGCCATGGCTGGTGCGCCGTACCTCCCGGTCAACTGGCACCTCAAAGCCTCGGAGCTCAGCTTTCTCCTCGCCGACGCAGGGGTGGGCGCCGTGGTGGGGAACGGCGATCTCGCCGACGTGATCGGCGAGGCCGTGCAGCGAGCCGGGATCGGCTCCCCCCCGCTTCTCACCGACGAGCCGCCCGGCGGTCCGCAGTCCTCGGGTGGTCGGCCACGGTCCCTTGGCGGCTACGAGGATCGGATCGCTCGCTCTCCTGCCGACCCGTCGCTCGACAGCGGTCCGGGGCCCGAGCTCGTCTTCTACACCTCGGGGACCACCGCCCGCCCCAAGGGCGTCGTGCACGGCGGGCTCGGGGACCTCGCCGCCCGCCGGGCAGGGATGCAAGGCCAGGCGGCCTTGTGGGGCTGGACCTCGGACGACGTCTACGTGATGTCGGGGCCCGCCTACCACGCAGCGCATGCCGGGTGGGCCCTCACCGCTCTGTACGTCGGTGCGACGACGGTCCTTCTCGATCGGTTCGACGCGCGGGAGTTCCTCGGGGCCGTGCACCGATACGGGGGGACCCGCTCGTTCATGGTGCCGGCGCACTTCATCCGGTTGCTGGAGGTCCCCGAGGAGGAGCGCCGTGCAGCGGAGGTCTCCACGCTGCGCCTGATCGTCCACGGCGGCGCACCGTGCCCGGTCGCGGTCAAGTACCGCATGATGGAGGCGTTCCCCCGCACCGAGATCCACGAGCTCTACGGCGCGAGCGAGGGGGGTGCCACCAGGATCTCCCCGCACGAGTGGAAGGAGCACCCCGGCAGCGTCGGTCGTCCGTGGCCCGGTGTCGAGATCCGAGTGCTGTCCGAGGCCGGCGAGCCGCTGCCGGCCGGGACCGACGGGATCATCTGGATCAAGCCCCCCGGCGCCCAGCGTTTCACCTACCGCAATGATCCTGACGCAACGGCGCAGGCGTGGCGTGACGAGGCGTTCACGGTCGGGGACATCGGGCACCTGGACGCCGACGGCTACCTCACCATCACCGACCGGGCGTCGGACATGGTGCTGTGGGGCGGGGTCAACGTCGCACCTCGCGAGATCGAAGAGGTCCTCTACCGCCACCCGGCAGTCGTCGACTGCGCCGTCTTCGGTGTGCCCCACGAGCGAGACGGCGAGCAGTTGGTGGCAGTCGTCGAGGCACGCTCCGCGGTGTCGGTCGACGAGCTGGCCGGCCACGTCCGAGCGCACCTCGCCGACTACAAGGTGCCGAGGGAGTGGAAGCTGGTCGACGAGCTGCCGAGGGATCCCAACGGCAAGGTCGTGAAGCGCCTGCTGCGACAGGACTACCTGGCCTGATCGGAGCCCGAGCGAGCAGCATCGCCTGGATCCGATGAGGAGCTGGCGGCCCGGGAGCGAAGCAGCGCCGCCGCCTCCTCGGCCCGCCGCCGGAACGCCCCCGCCGGGTCGTCGCCGTCGTCGAGCACGCCCGCGACGTGCTCGAAGAACAGCCCGACGACCATCGCTCGCAGCATCCGGGCGACTGCGGCGGGCCCCGTCTCCTCGCAGACTTGGGGATCGCACTCGGCCAGCCATCGTTCGAGCGATGCCTGGGTGGCGGCGAAGAGCTCGGCGCCGACAGCGAAGGCGGTCTCGTCACCGCGGAGCACTTCGCCGAGCATGAGGCGGATGAAGTCCTCCACCTCGAGCATCGAGCGCAGGATGTCGTCGAGCAGCTCGGACAGAGCATCGGCTGGATCGCGGGTGAGCGCAGCCGGGCTCGGCGCTGCCAGTCCGGCGATGAACCCGCGATCTTCGAGAACTGCGACCAGCAGGTCCCGCTTGGACGGGAAGTAGTGGTACAGCGACGCCACGTTGAGGTTGGCAGCTGCCGCCAGGTCGCGCATGCTCGTCCCGTCCACCCCGCGCTGGGACATGAGCGCCAGGGCCGTGTCGAGAATGTGCTGGCGCTGGGTCGTGCCGACCGTCGTCAGATTGCCGACCGGCGAGGGGGGTTGCGGGGTCACCGGGTCATTCTCGGCCGGGAGCAGGGCCCCCGTCGAACCGAGCGCCGTACCGCCCCCGTGCCGAGCGTCAAACGAACGTTTGCTGTAGGGTGTGCCAGGTTGCACGCAGCGTGCAGCCTGGGAGGGACAGGAGGTGGCATCGTGACCACGACCCAAGACGCCGGCACGCCCCAGGACACCGGTACGATCGCACCGTTCGATCCCTACGAGCTCCAGGACACGGTGGCCGGCGACGTACGCGACCCGTTCCCGATCATGGCCGAGCTCCTGGCCGAGAGCCCGGTCCACGTCGGCCCCATCGACCTCGGCGCCGGCGCCAGCGAGACCTTCGGTCCGATCGAACCAGTCACGGTGCTCGGGTTCGACGAGTGTGTCCAGGTGCTACGCGACAACGAGACGTTCTCCTCGCAGATCTACGAGGGGGTCATCGGGATGGTGATGGGTCGGACCATCCTCCAGATGGACGAACCAGAGCACCGGATGCAGCGAGCGCTGGTCTCGCCGGCGTTCCGCTCGAAGATGCTGGAGAAATGGGAGGACGGTCTGGTCAGGGCGGTCGTCAACGAGCTCATCGACAACTTTGCCGATCGGGGCCACGCCGACCTCGTGAAAGAGCTCACCTTCAACTTCCCGGTCCAGGTGATCGCCCAGATCCTCGGCCTGCCCCGCCGCGACTACCCGAAGTTCCAGCGCTGGGCAGTGGAGATCACCAGCGTCTCGGCCAACTGGGAGCGCGGCGTGGCCGCGTCGGAGGGCTTGCGGGACTACTTCGCCGACGTGCTGGCCAAGCGCAGGGCGGTTCCCGAGGACGACCTCATCACCGAGCTCGTACACGTCGAGGTCGACGGCCAGCGGCTGACCGACGAGGAGATCTACTCCTTCCTTCGCCTGCTCCTCCCGGCCGGCGTGGAGACGACCTACCGATCCTCTGGAAGCCTGCTCTACGGGCTGCTCACCCATCCCGACCAGCTCGACGCCGTCCGAGCGGACCGCTCGCTCATCCCCCAGGCGTTCGAAGAGTCGATCCGCTGGGAGCCGCCGGTCACGGTCATCCTCCGCCGTGCGACCAAGGACACCGAGATCGCGGGCGTCCCGGTTCCCGAGGGAGCCGACGTGGCGTTGCTCCTCGGCGCAGCGAACCACGACGCCCGCAAGTACGACAACCCCGACGAGTTCGACATGTTCCGCGAAGTGCGCCAGCACGTTGGCTTCGGCTTCGGGGTCCACGTCTGCCTCGGCATGCACTTGGCCCGCATGGAGACCCGGGTAGCGGTCAACACCCTCTTGGACCGCTGTCCTAATCTCCGGTTGGCACCCGAACCGGGGCAGGATTTGCACATCCGAGGACTGGCCTTCCGATCGCCGTTCGCGCTTCCGGTCGCATTCGGAGCCGGCTGAGGCCACCGGCAACGGTGGGAGAGGGGCGAGGATCCGGTTGCTCATGAGCACCTCTGCGGCGTGGTGAGAGACGCAGCGGCGATCGTCGGGATCGGCCAGACGGCGTTCGGCAAGCAGCTCAGTGAGCCCGAGCCCGAGCTGGCGGCGACGGCCGTCCTCGCGGCGCTGCGCGATGCCGGGATCGAACCGAGCGACGTCGACGGGCTGTGCTCGTTCACCTCGGAGACGACCGAGGAGGTCGCGCTGGCAAAGACGATCGGGGCCGGGGACATCACTTTCTTCTCCCAGGTCGGCTATGGCGGCGGCGCCGGGTGCGCCACGGTCGGCCATGCGGCGATGGCGGTCGCCACCAAGCAAGCAGACGTCGTGGTGGCGTGGCGCTCGCGCAAGCGCGGCGCTCGCGGCAGCAGGCCCTGGGCGGCTGCCCCGGCGCGCCTGCCGATCCCCGGGCAGTGGACCCGGCCGTTCGGCTTGCTCCGACCGGTCGACGAGGTGGCGATGCTGACTCGCCGCTACATGCACGAGTACGGCGCGACGCGGCGCGCCCTGGGTGAGGTGGCGACTGCGGTGCGCAGCCATGCGGAGAGGAACCCGCTCGCGCTCATGAGCGGCAAGCCGATGACCATGGACGACTACATGAATGCCAGATGGATCTCCGAGCCCCTCTGCCTGTTCGACAACTGCCTCGAGACCGACGGCGCGCTTGCGGTCGTGGTCGTCGGCGCCGACCGGGCGGCCGACTGCCCCCACCCGCCGGCGTACATCCACGCGTTCGCCCAAGGGCTCCCCCGCCAGCACGAGTCGATGGTGAACTACTTCTGCGAGGACCCGCTGACCGGCCCGGCTTGGGCGTGTGCCGCCAAGCTGTGGGCCCGCTCCGAGCTGGGCCCCGAGGACATCGACGTAGCCCAGATCTACGACGCATTCACGCCCCTCATCCTGCTCTCCCTGGAAGGCTACGGCTTCTGCGGGCGCGGCGAGGCGCCGGACTTCGTCGCCGACGGAGGACTTCGCTGGGACGGAGGGCGGCTCCCGGTGAACACCTCAGGTGGCGGTTTGTCCGAGGCCTACGTCCACGGCTACAACCTCATCACCGAAGGAGTGCGGCAGATCCGCGGAACGTCCACGAGCCAGGTGCCCGACGCCCGTGCGTGCCTGGTCACCTCGGGTGAAGGGGTGCCGACCAGTGCGCTCGTCCTCCGGGGCTGATGGCGCACGGCGAGACGGCCAGGTGTGATGAGCACGCGAAGAGCAGAGGAGGCGAACCAGTGGCGCACGGCATAGAGATCCGTGTCGACAAGGAGGTGTGCATGGGCTCGGGGAACTGCGTGTTCTGGGCGTCGTCGAGCTTCGACCTCGACGACGACGGACGGTCCTGCGTGCTCGACCCCGAGGCGACCGACGAGGAGCGCCTTCTCGTGGTGGCCGGCGGGTGTCCAGTGGGGGCAATCTCGCTTTGGCGCAACGGTCGCCGGATCGACACCGGAGCACCCTGACCATGCCGATCGGGGTGAGCAACGAGCATGAAGACCTCCGCCGTGCCGTCCGGCGGTGGGCCGAGGTGTACTGCCCGCCTTCGGTGCCCCGCGCGTGCCTGACGCTGCCGGGCGAAGCACCCGTCGGCGACCTTGTCGGGGGTGCCGGTGAGGATCATGTCGTACCACCGACTCCCTGGGACGAGCTGCGTGCGCAGGGGTGGCTCGGCCTCCACGTGGCAGAGGAGTACGGGGGACAGGGGTTCGGCCTGCCCGAACTGGTGGTGGTGCTCGAGGAGCTGGGTCGGGCGCTGCTGCCTGGCCCGCTGCTGCCGACCGTCGTGACGTCGGCCGCGCTGGAGCTGGCCGGCAGCGACGAGGCCCGGGCCGAGCTGTTGCCGGGCATCGCGGCAGGAGACACTCCTGCAGCGGTCTTCTTGGGGAGTGCAGTGCTGCGCCACGACCAAGACGGCTCGTCCGGCGGCCTCGAGGTGTCCGGGGAGCTTCACCCGGTGTTGGGCGGGCCGACAGCTCGATGGCTGCTGGCCCCGCTCGGCGACAAGCGGTGGTGCGTTCTGGATGTGCACGGGCCGGGAGTCGTGGTGACGCCGGTCCTTGCGCTCGACCAGACCCGTCCTCTCGCCCGGGTGCACGTCGACGCCGCGCGGGTCCCCGCGCACCGGGTGCTCGGGACGCTGGACTCAGCAACGGTCCGAGAGCTCGCAGTCGTGATGGCAGCCGCCGAGTCGGCCGGTGGCGCCCGCTGGTGCGTGGACACGGCATCGCAGTACGCGACCCAGCGTGTCCAGTTTGGCCGTCCTATCGGGCAGTTCCAGGCGGTAAAGCACCGATTGGCCGACATGCTGGTCACCGTCGAGCAGGCCGACGCCGTGGTGTGGGACGCCGCTGCCGCCTGGGGTCCCGAGCTCGTCGGGGTGGACCCCGGGGCCCAAGAGCATCGGCCACGTCGGCTGGCGGCGGCCGTGGCCGGCTCCGTGGTGCCCGACGGCTTCGCTGAGTGCGCGAAAGGGTGCGTGCAGATCCTGGGCGGCATCGGGTTCACGTGGGAGCACGACGCGCACCTGTACCTCCGCCGGGCCATGGCCACTCGCCAGCTTCTCGGCGAACCGGCCCGGTGGCGGGAGCAAGTGGCCGCCGAAGCGCTCAACGGCGTGCGCCGGCCGCTCGTCGCCGAGCTCCCGGACGAAGCCGAAGGCGTCCGAGAGGAGATGGCAGCCCTGGTCGCTGAAGCCGCAGCGCTCAGCGGAGACGAGCAGCGGCGCTTCCTGGTCGACAGCGGGTTGCTGGCGCCCCACTGGCCCAAGCCGTGGGGGCGGGACGCGTCGCCGCTCGAGCAGCTCGTGATCGACGAGGAGCTGACTGCGGCCGGGATCCACCGGCCCGGGCTCGCGGTCGGGGCCTGGGCCCTGCCGACGCTCATCGCCCACGGCACTGCGGCGCAACAGGAGCGATGGGTGCGCCCCACGATGCTCGGCGAGATCACCTGGTGTCAGTTGTTCAGCGAGCCGGGAGCGGGGTCGGACCTGGCCGGTCTCTCCACTCGGGCCGAGCGCGTCGAGGGCGGGTGGCGCCTCACCGGCCAGAAGGTCTGGACCTCGATGGCCCAGGTGGCCGACTGGGGCATCTGCCTGGCCCGCACCGACCCGGAGGCGCCCAAGCATGCCGGGATCACGTACTTCCTCGTGGACATGAAGAGCGACGGTGTCGACGTACGACCGCTCCGCGAGCTCACCGGGGACGCGATGTTCAACGAGGTGTTCCTCACCGACGTTTTCGTTCCCGACGACTGCGTGGTCGGGGCGCCGGGCGAGGGGTGGGCGATCGGCCGGACCACGCTCACCAACGAGCGCGTCTCCCTGTCATCGGGAGCGACCTTCGGCATCGGGGTGGAGTCGGTGCTGCGCCGTCTGGGCGAGCTGGGCGCCACAGCCCCTCCGGCCGCGACGGTGGACGTGGGGGGCCTCCTGGCCGAAGCGCAGTCGATCCAGCTCCTCGGCCAGCGCACCACCTTGCGATCGCTGTCGGGGCTCGAGCCCGGCGCCGGGTCGAGCGTCCGCAAGCTCCTTGGCGCCGAGCACGAGCAGCGGGTCCAGGAGATGGGCCTGGCGTTCCAGGGGGCCGAGGGCGCCACGATGGAAGGCCGCGCCGAGCGATGGGGCCGTGGCTTTCTCGTCACCCGATGCCTCACCATTGCCGGAGGGACGAGCGAAGTCCAGCGCAACGTGCTGGCCGAGCGCATCCTGGGTCAGCCTCGCGATCCTGAGCCAGGCGCATGAGCACGACAGAACCGCCGTCGGCGGCGAGGACTTGCCCCGCGGAACGCGGAGGCTCTCGTGCAGCGGCCGGGAGTGGCCACAGGCCGCGGCACAGGCAGGGACAGACGGTATGGTGCCCGACGTGACGCCCGGGCAACGCGGCCGACGCGACGGCGATCCCGACACCACCCAGGCGGCCGCCGCGGCCGGCCTCCCGAGCGGCGGGGACGACCCGGCCGACGTTGGCGCGAGGACAGGCGGGGCAGCGGACCCCGATGTCTGGCCCTTTCCCTCGGAGCGCTACCTCCACGAGTGGGCGCCCGCCGTCCAGCAGGCGCAGAACGCGTGGATGTCGGCCATCGACTCGCTGCGGGCGCCGGACCGCAAGACCCACGAGCTGATTCGGATGGTGTGCACGGTGATCTTGCGCCAGGCCGGGGGGATCGAGCGCCACGCCATGCTGGCAGCCGAGGTCGGAGCCACCTGGGACGAGATCGCCGGATCGATCCTGCTCACCGAGCCGGCATTCGGGATCCTCCTTGCGGTCGAAGCGCTCCCGGCGGCCCGGCGGGGATTCAAGCGAGGCGCCGCACTGGCACGCACCGACGACACAGCCGAGGGCGCCGGCGGCTCAGTCCGCCCGACCTGACAGACGTGTCATAGTTTCCCCATGCGTCTCGCGCCCGACGAGCACCTCAGCGAATTCCGCCGCGAGTTCGAGCACTGGCTCGATCGGCACATGCCTTCTCCTGACGTGATGACCGAGGCCCGTCGCTCCTCGGCCCACCTCCCGGACTGGGCACGGGCCTGGCAGCGCGACCTGTTCGAGAACGGTTGGCTGGTGCCGGGTTGGCCACCGGAGCTGGGAGGCCGCAACGCCACTCCCGAAGAGCAGATGACGTACTTCGAAGTGGTGGCCGAGCGGCAGGTCCCGCGTGCGCTGAACCCGCAGGGACTGTCGATCTGCGCCGCATCGATCATCGATTTCGGCACCGAAGAGCAACGGGAGCGGTTCGCCATCCCGACCTTGCGCGGCGAGGTCACGTGGTGTGTGGGCATGAGCGAGCCTGACGCGGGGAGCGACTTGGCGTCGCTGTCGACCAGGGCCGAGCGCCGTGGCGATCGATTCGTGGTGAACGGGCAGAAGGTCTGGACGTCAGGTGCCCACGAGGCAGACCTGTGCATGTGCTACGTCCGCACGGATCCCGACGCCCCGAAGCACCGCGGCATCAGCATCCTCATCGTGGACATGCGCACCCCGGGGATCGAGTGCCGCCCGCTGCCCGAGCTCACCGATCCCCGCCACGCAGATTTCAACGAAGTGTTCTTCACCGACGTCGAAGTCCCCGCGGAGAACCTGGTCGGCGAGCTGCATGGCGGGTGGGCGCTGGCCCAGGGCTCGCTCCGCCACGAGCGGGCGATGCTGTGGATCATGAACGTGGCCACGTTCGACCGGGCGGTCGAAGGACTGCTCCGCATGGCAGGACGTGACGGAGGAGACGGACGCCTTGTGGGGGAGGACCCGCGGTTCGCCGACGCGCTGGCCGAGCTCGCCATGGATGCCCGGGCGATGCGGTGCCTGGGCTATCGCGGGTTCGCCAAGGCCCGCCGCGGCGAGATGCCTCCCGAGCACGTGATCCTGAAGCTGTTCACGAGCGAGGCCGAGCGGCGAGCCACGCTCCTGGGCTTCGAAGCGCTCGGCGCCGGTGGTCTGGACTTGGACGGGCCGGGCCCGAACCGGCGTACCGACTTCGACTTGGATCGCTACGGCCCGGCGCCGGTGGACGTGGCGCTCACCGCGCCGTTCGCCGACGGTCCCTGGGCCGCGCAGTACCTCCGGTCGTTCGCCGGGACCATCGCCGGGGGGACCTCGGAGATCCAGCGCAACATCATCGCCGAGCGGGTACTGGGAATGCCGAGGTCGTGAGCAGCGCTCGCCCGCGACTGCCGGGTGGAGCCAGGTGCCGGTACCGGCCGGGACGAAGCGTGCCCTGCGGGGTGATCGAGAGGAAGGGAGAGCCACGATGACGATGACCGTGCTAGGGGAGAGGGACCGGCTCGGGGTGAAGCCTGGGCGCCTGTACGTCGACGGCGCGTGGTGCGACGCGTCCGACGGAGGGACGTGGGAGCAGGTGAACCCCGCGACCAACGAGGTGGTCACCACGTTCGCCGTCGGCTCGGCCGACGACGTGGACCGCGCGGTGCGCGCAGCCCGCCGAGCGTTCGACGAGGGTCCGTGGCCCCGGATGCATGCCAAGGACCGCAAGGCCATTCTCCAGCGTCTGGTCTCCCTCATCGCCGACCACGGTGACGAGCTGAACCGGCTGCAGACCCTGGAGAACGGGATGCCTGTCTCGTTCAGCTCGATGGCCGTCGTCTCCAGCGCCATGGCGGCGGCGATATTCGACCACCATGCCGGCTGGATCGACAAGATCTGCGGCGAGACGTTCCCGACGTACGAGCCGTCGCCCACCGGGGCCGACGTCCAAGTCATGACGTTCCGAGAGCCGGTGGGTGTGGTGGCGGCCGTCATCCCCTGGAACGCCCCGATGATGCTCTTCGCCCAGAAAGTCGCCCCCGCGCTCGCCACCGGGTGCACCGTGGTCCTCAAGCCTTCGGAGTACGCCGCGCTGACTTCGCTGCGCCTGACTGAGCTCGTCGAGGAGGCCGGCGTGCCCGCAGGGGTGTTCAACCTCGTGCCCGGCCCCGGAGACCCGACCGGTGAGGCCCTCATCACCCACCCCGGGGTGGACAAGGTCACTTTCACCGGGAGCCGGGCTGTGGGCGCCAGGATCCTCGCGGCCAGCGGGGACGGGATCAAGCGGGTGACGCTCGAGCTGGGTGGCAAGAGCCCCAGCATCGTGTTCGACGATGCCGCCAGCGTGGAAGGCGCGGCCATGGTGGCCATGGGGATGGTGTCGATGGGGGTGTCCGGGCAAGGCTGCGTCTGCCAGACCAGGTCGCTCGTCCAGCGTTCGGTGTACGACGCCTTCATCGAGGCGGCAGCCGGGCTGACCGGCATGGTTGCGTTCGGCGATCCTTTCGATCCGTCCACCACGTCGGGAGCCATCATCAACCAGCGCCAGCTCGAGCGGGTGCTCGGGTTCATCGAGCGGGCGCCATCAGAGGGTGCCCGGCTGGTCTGCGGGGGCGACCGCCCGGGAGGTGACCTCGCGCAGGGGAATTTCGTCAACCCGACCCTTTTCGCCGACGTCGACAACACCATGTCGGTGGCCCGGGACGAAGTGTTCGGCCCGGTCCTGGTGGCCATGCCCTTCGAGGACGAGGCGGACGCGATCCGCATCGCCAACGACACCCAGTACGGGTTGGGAGCCGGGGTCTACACGACCAACATCGCCCGGGCGTTCCGAGTGGCCAGGGCAGTCCGTGCCGGCACGGTGGGGGTGAACGAGTACACCTTGATGCCGAATGCTCCCTTCGGCGGGTACAAGACCTCCGGCCTTGGCCGGGAAGGGGGCTGGGGTTCCATCGAGGCGTTCACCGAGACCAAGTCGGTCATCGTGGGGCTGGACGGCTAGCAGGCCCTGGCAATGCTGTCCCAGACCGTCACCGAGGCGGCGCAGAGGTTCGGCAGCCGCCCGGCTCTGGTGGCCGAGGAGGGGTGGTCGCTCGGGTTCGACGATCTGGCCCGGCTCTCCGACGAGGTTGCCGCCGGTCTCGCCGAGCGCGGGGTGCACCAGGGCGACGTGGTCGCCCTGGTGCTGCCGGCATCGCCTGAGCATTTCGTCGTCTATGCGGCTGTCGCGAAGTTGGGCGGGATCACCGCTGCGGTGAACCCCAGGCTTTCCCCGGTCGAGCAGCGCAAGGTCCTCGCGTCGCTCTTTCCACGTTGGATCGTGTCGACGCCCGCCCTCGCCGAGACCTTTGGCGCGACCCTCGACACCGGCCGAGTGGTGCTGGTCGAACCGGCGACGTCGGCCACCTCCATGCTCGAAGAGGTCCGAGCCTGCGGTGGCGTGCCGCCGCTTGCCGACGAGCCGGATCGTCCTGTCGTGATCGTATGCACGTCAGGCACGACCGGGACCCCAAAAGGGGCCGTCTTCGCCAGCCGCCAGCTCGAGTTCATCACCGAGACCGACGTCGGTCCAGCCTGGGGAGGCGGCGGACCGGTACTGGCCGGTCCCGCGCTCGCGCACTTGGGACCCATGACCAAATGGGCCGGCAACCTCCGGCGAGGCGCCACCTTGTACGTGAGCGGATCATGGACGGCGGCCGGCGCCCTCCGGCAGATGGCCGAGCTGGGGGTCACCGTGCTCGGTGGCGTGCCCACCCAGCTCGCCCTCATGCTGCGCGAGCCGGACCTTGGCCGTTACGACCTGTCGCGGCTGCGAGCGATCGTGATCGGTGGTGGTCCGGCCCCACCGGCGCTGGTGCGCGAGGCTCGCCAGCAGTTCAATGTCCCGCTCGCCGTGCGTTTCTCGTGCACCGAGGCCGGGATCGGCACCGGGACGGCGTTCGACGATCCGCTTGAGGACGCCGAGCTCAGCGTGGGGCGTCCGCAGCCGGGAGTGTCCCTGCGGATCGTCGACGCGCACGGCGATCCCCTTCCTCCCGGCGAGGTCGGCGAAGTGGTGCTCTCGTCGCCGGCCGTGATGAGCGGGTACTGGCGTGCCCCCGAGGCCACTGCGGCTGCCCTCGTGGACGACGGTGTTCGCACCGGTGACCTCGGTTGGGTGGACGAGCGCGGCAGGCTGCGCCTGGCCGGGCGGGCCACCGAGCGCATCGTGCGGGGCGGCAACAACATCCACCCGATCGAAGTCGAAGCGGTATTGAGCGATCACCCCGACGTGGCGGCGGCGGCACTCGTGGGTCGGGCCGACCCGGTGATGGGAGAGGTCGGTGTGGCGGTCGTGGTGCCTCGCTCGGGCTGTCCTGCACCCACATTGGACCGGCTTCGGTCGTTCGCCGCCGAGCGCCTGGCGCGCTACAAGCTGCCTGACGACCTGCTCGTCGTCGACCGGCTCCCGCTCACGGCGATGGACAAGGTGGATCGCCGGGCGCTCGAGGACATGGTGGCCTCGCCGTCGTCGACATCCGGACCGGGTCCGGAAGGGGGGCCTGGCGCGGGAGCAGAGCCCGATGCCGAGTGAGCGCGGCTGTTGTCCCTGCTTGTGAAACATTTCTCAATGTTCTTGTATTGCATTTGCAGGTTGTTCGGGGTAAAACCTGGGCAGCGAGGACGCCGCCTCGTCCGGTTCGGAGGGCGGCGGGTCGGCGGGCGCACCGCCGGGCCGTGAGATGGGGGCCGGAGGGGGCACGACCCGGCGGTGGAGTCCGCACAGCGAGCCAGCGGTCGCGACTCGGGGTGCCGCGGGCGGCGCTACATTTCCTGCGGTGGACGACTCGTCGGCGGTGCACGCAGGGCTCTATTCGTCCGGGCCGCCTGTCCGGCTGCTCGGCAGCTCGTGTGATGCATGCGGGATGCGTTCGTTCCCGAGAGTGGCGCGATGCGGGTACTGCGGGACGCCCGGGAGCAGACCGGTGGACCTGGAGCCCGGCGGGCGGCTCTGGGCGTGGACGGCGGTGACCACCGCGCCACCCGGCTACCGAGGCGAGGTGCCGTTCGGTTTCGGGGTCGTCGAGCTGGACGGCGGTCCCCGGGTGATCGGACGGCTGACCGAGCCCGACCCTTCGAGGCTGGAAGCCGGCCAGTCGATGCGAGTCGTCGTCGTGCCGCTCCACGCCGACGACGAGGGGCGTCGCGTCACGACCTATGCGTTCGCTCCGAGCGAAGCCCGATGACCGACGTCGTCGTGGCCGGCGTCGGGCTGCACCGTTTCGGGAGGTTCCCCGCGATCAGCCTCACCGACATGGGCGAGGTGGCCGTCGCCGACGCGCTCGCGGATGCCGACGTCACGCCGTCGGACTTCCAGGCGGCGTTCTGCGGGACCGCCTACGGCGGCGTGGCAACGGGTCACCGGGTGCTGGGCCGGCTCGCCATGACCGGCATGCCGATCGTCGACGTCGAGGCCGGGTGCGCCAGCGGTGCTGCCGCGCTCATGCTGGCGGCGGCAGCCATCCGGGCCGGGCAGTACACCACGGTCCTCGTGCTCGGCCTGGAGAAGATGCCCAAGGGCATGATCCGCTCCTCGTTCTTCGAGCCGTGGCAGGAAGAGGCCGGGCTCGCCGCTACCCCCGCGTACTTTGCCCTGCGGGCTCAACGGCTCATGGTGACGTCTGGCGTCACGAAGGACCACTTGGCGCGTGTCGTCGTGAAGAACCGCCGGCACGGTGCAAGCAATCCCGACGCGATGTACCAGGCCGAAGTCGACGCGTCGTCGGTCCTGGCGTCACGGGTCGTGTGCGAGCCACTCCATCTGTGGATGCTCTGCTCGCCCAACGAGGGGGCTGCAGCCGTGGTGCTCACCGCCGGGGACCGAAGCTCCGGTCCCCGTGCCCGGGCCGGCCAGGTCCGGCTGGCGTCGGCCGTCCTGCGCTCCCACCTCCCCGGCCCGGTGCTGAGCGAGTCCACCCCGATGTCGGGAACCACCGACGACACGGTCCCCTCGGCCAGCGCGCTCGCCGCCGCGGCGGCCTACGAGGAGGCGGGCATCGGTCCCGACGACCTCGACGTGGTCGAGTGCCAGGACACCGACGCCGCCCGGGAGCTCCTCTCCTACGAAGAGCTCGGACTGTGCCCGCCCGGCGGGGCTGCCGAGCTGATCGAGTCAGGTGCGACCGAGCTCGGCGGGCGGCTTCCGGTCAACCCGAGCGGGGGGCTGCTGTCCAAAGGTGAGCCGCTCGGAGCATCGGCCGTGGGCCAGGTCGTCGAGCTGGTTCGCCAGCTCCGGGGCGAGGCCGGGCCACGTCAGTGCGCAGGCGCCGCCGTGGCCTTGGCCCATACGGTGGGTCGAGGGGCGAACGCCGGGGTGACCATCCTCACTCGCTGAGCATGCCCGAGATGTCGTCGTGGACGGCGCGGGTGAGCGAGGCGACCGCGGCACGAGTGTCCATGCCCAGGCGAGCCAGGCGCCGCAAGGTCCCGGGACGCCGTGCTGCCATCCGAGCGGCCGCCAGCGGGTCGATCCGACCGTCGGCGCGCAGCAGGGTGATCATGGTGGCGTCGAGGATGCCGTCGGCGACACGGTCGCTCATGGAGCGGTAGACGGACCATGGGATGCCCTTTCGGTCGCACACCGCGGCGACCGCTGCGGTCTCCATGTCGACGGCCGAGATGCCCGAGGCACCCAAGGCGGCGGCCGTGTCGGACCCGGTGACGAGAGCGTCGCAGGTGAGGAGCGTCCCGCGCGGTGCGGTCGCGCTTGGCTGTGGCTGGTACAGCCGACCGGACGCCTGGTCGACGACGGCTCGGGGCACGAGGAGATCGGCGACCCCGAGGGCGGGGTCGACGGCGCCCGACACACCTGCGACGATCACCCGGCGAGCTGCCTCTGCTCCCAGGATCCTCGAGGTCGACCGTTCGGCCCTCTCGGGACCGATCCCGATGGTGGCCACGACAACCCGCTCGCCTTTTACCGACCCGGTCCAGCTCCGGTGCCCGTCCGAGGTCGACGGCGCCAGCCCCAGGGCGCGGACGAGGGGGCGCACCTCGGTCGCCATGGCGGCCAGCACGATGACGGCTGGGGTGGCCGATGTCCCTGCCGCGCTGCTCACACGATCCCCCGCTCGACGAGTGACGACAGCTCGCCAGGGGTGAGCCCGCAGAGCCCGCACCAGATCTCTTCGTTGTGCTGGCCGAGCGTCGGCGCACCCGATGGCGGGACCGGTGCGAGACCTGTGTAGCGGGGGAAGGGCGCCTGCTGGCGGATGGGGCCGGCGACCGGGTCTTCGACCGTGACCAAGTCGCCTCGCTGCGCGACGTGCGGGTCGGCGAAGATGTCGGCCGCGGTGTAGGCCGTCGCCACCGGGACGTCGTGGGCGATGCAGCGGCGCTCGATCTCCGCTGCCGTGAGGCCGGACGTCCACCGGGCAACCAGGTCGTTGATCTCGTCTCCGTGCTCGGCGCGTGCGGCCAAGCTGGAGAAGCGGAGGTCGTCGACGAGGTCGGGACGCTCCATCGCCTCGCACAGGCGGGCGAAGTTCGCGTCGGAACCGGCCACGATGCACACGTACGAGCCGTCCGACGAGGGGTAGTTGTCCAGGGGCGCCGAGTGCCCGAGGCGGTTCCCCTCTCGCCGGCGGACCGTACCGAGCCGGTCGTAGCCGGCCAACGTCCACTCGAGGATCCTGAGCACCGCGCCGTACAGCGAGGCGTCGACGACTCGCCCGCCGGTCTCGCTGCGGCCGGCAGCCGAGTCCCGCTCGTAGAGGGCGGCGACCGCAGCCAGCGCGGCAAAGACGCCGGTGAGGTAGTCCGACACCGTCACCCCGGGTCGCACCGGCGGTCGGTCGGGCTCACCGGTGAGGTGCAGTAGCCCGCCATAGGCAATACCCATACGGTCGAGACCGGGCCGAAAGGCGTTCGGGCCCGACTGCCCGAACACGCTGATGCGGATGTAGACCAGAGATGGGTCCAGGTCGTCGGGACCCAAGTGCCAGCGTTCCATCGTCATGGGCCGGAAGTTCTCGCAGACGACGTCGGCACGAGCGGTGAGCCGCCGGAAGAGATCCTGGCCTTCTGGCGTGCGGAGGTCGCACGTCACCCCCAGCCGACCCCGGCCTTCGACAGCCCACGGCAGGGAGTAGCCCGGGCCCTCGTCGTCAGTCGGGAGGAAGGGTCCCATGGTCCGCATGAAGTCCCCGCCACCGGGCATCTCGACCTTGATCACATCGGCACCGAGCTCGCCGAGCAGCCCCGCGCAGAACGGCGCCGAGATCCTGGTCCCGGCGTCGATCACCCGGATGCCCGACAGCGGCGCAGCGCGCTCAGGCACTGCCGGGAGGGACATCGCCGCGGTCCCGGTCGGCCAGCACCTCTCTCATCGAGGTCGTCCGGCGGCGCGCCTCGAGCGCGCCGAGCGCCGTCGAAGTGTTGTGCATCCAATGGTGGGCCATGAAGTGGTACTTCCACGAGTCCGACTGTCCCATGAGGTCGGCGGTGTAGTTGAGGGAGTCTTTCACCACCTGGGCGGTGACCGGCGGGACCAGCGCGATCCTCTCGGCCAGCTCCATCGCCCGGTCGTCGAGCTCACCGGCCGGGACGACCCGGTTCACGAGGCCCAGCCTCCAGGCTTCCTGGGCGTCGATGATGTCGCCGGTGAGGAGGAACTCCTTGGCCTTGCGGATCCCCAGCTCCCAAGGCTCCACGAGCAGCTCGACCCCGGCACCGGTCATCTTGAGCACCGGGTTGGAGAACTTCGCGTCGTCGGCGGCGACAATGAGGTCGCACATACAGGCCAGCATGAGACCGGCGGCCACGCAGCTCCCCTTGACGGCGGCGATGGTGGGCTTGCGGAAGTCGCGGATGCGCCGGCACCGATCGAAGTACATGATCTTCTCGTGCTCGAACTTTCCCTCGGGCGTCTCCCTCAGCTTGGTCCACCGGTCGCCTTCTTCGTGGCCGACCAGCGCTTTCAAGTCGTGGCCCGACGAGAAGTGCTTGCCGGCGCCGGTCAGGATGACCACCCGCACCGTGTCGTCGACGTCGGCTCGGTCCAAGCACGCGTCGATGCCGTCGATGAGTGCCGAATCCTGAGCGTTGGCCACATGAGGACGGTTCATCGTCACGATGGCCACTGCGCCGTCGACCCGGTAGAGGACCGGGTCGGTGTCGTGTTCCTGGTCGCCCATGGGCAGTCTCCCTCCCTCTGCGATCGCGGGCCGGACGCGCTAGCTCCGGGGCAGGCCCAGCACCCGGTCGCCCACCAGCGTGCGGTGGATCTCGTTCGTGCCGGCGAAGATCGACGCCGCTTGGTAGTAGAGCCAGCTCCGCTGCCACGCACCGTCTCCCGGGTTGTCGCCGGCCCCCTGCCACAGTGGTGCCACCGGGCCGAGGATCTCCATCGCCCGGCGGTGCAGGCGCTGGGACATCTCGCTCCAGTAGAGCTTGAGCGCACTTCCCTCCGGTCCGGGCTCCTCGCCTTTGGACAGCCGGGTGAGGGATCGCCAGTTGAGGATCTGGAACAGCCGCACCTCGGTGTAGGACTCGGCCAGCGCCTGACGGCTCCGCCAGTCGTCGAAGGCTCCCTGCCGGTCGGCCAGGCGGAGGAGCTCGTCGACGAGCTGGGTGTGGATGACCAATTGGCGCGGGTTCACCCCCCGCTCGTGCGCCAGGGTGGAACCGGCCACGCTCCAGCCGCGCCCGGGCTCACCCAGCACGCGATCTGCGGGGACGAACACGTCGGTGAAGAACACCTCGTTGAACTCGGCCTCGCCGGTGAGCTGGACGAGAGGCCGGACCTCCACGCCGTCGGCGTGCATGTCGACCACCAGCGCCGTGATCCCCTGCTGGGGGCGGGGCGTACCGGGTTCGGTCCGGGCCAGGCACAGGCCCCAGTCCGCAAACTGCGCGTACGACGTCCAGACCTTGCGCCCGTTGAGCACGTACCCGCCGTCCACCGGTTCACCTCGCGTGGTGAGCGACGCCAGGTCGCTCCCCGCGTCCGGCTCGCTGAAGAGCTGGCACCAGAGCTCGCCGGCCGACAGGATGCTCGGCAGCCACTGCCGGCGCTGCGCTGTCGTGCCGTGGGCGAGCAGGGTCGGGCCGACCAGGTTGATGCCGATGCGTCCGACCAGCTCCGGCGCTCTCGCACGGGCCAGCTCCTCGGTCACGATGTAGTTCTCGACCGGTCCGAGCCCGCGCCCGCCCACTTCGACCGGCCACGTGACACCGACCCATCCGGCTTCCGCCAGCGAGCGCTGCCAGCTCCGGCCAAACGCGACGGCTTCGGACAAGTCGTCGAACCGGGGCGGCAGGCCCACCCCGTACTCCCAGGGGAGATTGTGCTCGAGCCAGGACCGGATCTCTCGGCGAAGCGCCTCTTGGGCGGGGGTCGTTCGCAGGTCCATTGGGTTCACAGCATGACACAGCCGCTGCTGGGACGTGACACGGATGTCAGCTTGGAACCTAGACTCACCCGCCGTGGACTTCGACCTGTCCGACGAGCAGGTGGCATTGCGTGACGCCGCGGCCGCGCTCTTGGACCACCCCCGGTGGTTCGAGCGGCTGCGAGAACGCGTCGGCCCGGGCACCGTGGTCGGCGGGTCCTCCGCGTCTCCGCCGGGTCCGAGGGGTTCGACTGGTTCGAGCGACAGCGGGCTGGCCTCGGGGTACGACGGCGAGTTGTGGTCGGCGATGGTCGACCAAGGATGGCCCGGGGTGGAGCGGCCCGAGAGCGAGGGTGGTCTCGCGCTGGGGATGGTGGAGGTCGCGGTGCTCTGCCAGCAGATCGGCCGCCGGGTCGCAGCGGTCCCGTTCTTGGCATCGGCGCTCGCCCTCGATGCGCTGGTGCACGCGCAGTGTGAGGACGCCGCCGCCCAGCAGTCCGTGGACGAGTGGGTGGGGGGGCTCACGTCGGGCGACGCGGTGGGTTGCGTCGCCTGGTCCGCCCAGCCCGATGCCCTCGTCGTCTCATCGCATGGCGGGCGCCCGCACCTTTCCGGCCGACCCGCCCCGGTGCTCTACGCGCCATCGGCCTCCGTGGCGATCGTGGTTGCCGCAGACGGTCTGTACGCGGTCGACCTCGAAACTGCTGGACGGCCGCAGCCCGTGGCAGCCATGGACCGGACGCGCGAGCTCGGATGGCTGGTGCTCGACGAGACGCCTTCGATCCGGTTGGGAGGTCCGCAGGCGCAGGCACGCCTCACCGACCGGGCGGCCACCGGGGCGGCAGCCGAAATGCTCGGGGGAGCCGAGAGGGTGCTGGAGATGTCCGTCGAGTACGCGAAGGACCGTGTGCAGTTCGGGCGACCCATCGGAAGCTTCCAGGCCGTGAAGCACCGCCTGGCCGACGCGCTCGTGGACGTCGAGGGCATGCGATCGATCGTCTTCTACGCAGCGTGGTGCGTGGCCACCGGCGACGCCGACGCATCGCTCGCCGCGTCGATGGCGAAATCCTGGTGCTCCGACGCGTCGCGGCGCGTGGCGTCCTCAGGGCTCCAGGTGCACGGAGGGATCGGCTTCACCTGGGAGCACGACCTGCACCTGTACCTGAAGCGGTCGCAGCTCGACCAGTGCAGTTTCGGTGACGCCGGCTGGCATCGGGACCGGGTGGCGGGGATCCTGCGCACCCGGATCGGCAACCACGGGTCGACCACGACCAGCGGCGACGACGCTGCGGCGGCCGGCCCGGTGCCGTCGGGAGGTGCGGCGGGCTAGAGCTTGGGGACCGGCCAGTTGCCGATGCGCAGGAGCTGGTAGGTGCCGCCCCCGCTCTCAGAGCCTTCGGGCGTGGTCACCACCTCGCGCTCGACGACTTTCACCACGTAGCCTGACTTCACGGTCACCGTGTAGCGGATCGACCCGGACACCTGGCGGGCCTCGGCCGCTGTGATCAGCGACGAGATCGGCTCCGAGCCCACGAAGGTCGGCCCGTTCGAGACGAACCCGCTGACTTTGAGGAGCGCGCTGATCGGGCTGAGCGACTCGAGCGCCCGGGCGCCGCTGATGTGGGCGACTTCGTCGGGCGCACCGGCCGGTCCTCCCCGCAAGAGGGTCTCGGTGGCCTGGCTTGGCGCCTGGAACTGGACGCCGACGACCTCGGACTTCGACGCCGAGGTGTACACCGCTTTCAAGCTGGGTGCCGCCAACGTCTCGCCGGCGGCGTTGTGGAGGGCCAGGTCGGCAGCCGGCGGTGCCTGGCGCAGCCCGAGCACGGCGGCTCCCACGGCCAGGCCGATGAGGAGGCACAAGAGGAAGATCGGGACTCCGGAATCTCGACGCACGCAACCCAGGGTAGCCGTGTGGAGCGGAGGGACGGTGTTGCGCCCGGGACGGGCGCCGGGGGGGCTGGCTGGAGAGGCGCCGGTGGTGGGGGCCGGTGGTGGGGGTCAGTGGTGGGCGCCAATGGTGGGGGTCAGTGGTGGGCGCCAATGGTGGGGGTTGCCAACAGCTACCTCCGATATCACTTACCATCTACGAGCATGCGTCGTAGAGCACGAGGGTGAAGCTCTTTGAGTGGGCTGAGCAAGAAGGCGTGCACTACCAGACCCAATGGCGGTGGTTCCGGGACGGCCAGCTTCCTGTCCCGGCCACCAAG